>CAYTSW010000171.1:0-5435 GCA_964440605.1 uncultured Phycisphaeraceae bacterium
GCGACCACCGAGATCTACACTCTTTCCCTACACGACGCTCTTCCGATCTACCCCGCTCACCGGCGACACCCAGAACGCATCCGTCTGCGCAGCCGCCGCCCCGGCGACCGCCGACAGCGCGGCGACGCACCCACACCCAGCGACCAGTCGGCTGCGTCTCACTCATCTCTCCCTTCAAACGCGCACATCACGCGTCCGGTTAAGCCTAGTCCGAGACCGACGCTTGGCAACGCGGACGCCCCCGTATTGGGGTGATCGGCCAGAGAGAAGCAATCTCTGCACCCGAGCGGTCTCATCCTTCATCCCCCAGCTTCCCACGCACCCGCTCCACCGCCCGTGCCATGGACGCCAGCCGGCGATCGTCCTGACCGAGCGCGCCGGCGTCCGCGAGCCGACGCATCGTCGCCAACGCGCGTGCGAAGTACTCCACCGACCGCTCCAGCCGCTCGGATCGCGCGGCCGGTTCCGCTTCCGCGTGCCTCTCGAAGAAGTCGCCCAGACGGAAGAGCGCCACGGCGACATCGATCGTGTGGTCCGGCACCGGGTCGCCCGCCTCAACCTCCCGACGGATCGCCAGCGACCGCTCAAACCCCCGCAGCGCGTCGTCGTGTCGCCCCAGCGCCAACTGCTGCCGCGCCACTTTGTTCAGCACCCGAGCCACGTCCCGCGCCGCCTCGCGGTTGGATCCGTCCTCCCGCGACAGCCCCTCGGCGATCGACAGCGCCGCCTCAAAGAGCTCCAGTGCCTCGCTGTCCAACTCGGTCCGTCGAGCGGCATCCCCGAGCCGCCCCGCGGCTTCGGCCCCGCGCATCGCGCCATCGCCCGCGGCGTGCAGACACCGCCACCACTCGCGACGCCACTCGGCGCGTTCCGGCTGCCCCTCTGCCAACGCGGCGAACCGCGCCGCCGCCGCCCGCGCCGCATCTCGACCGGCAAGAAATCGCTCGACGGCCTCGCTGAGCGCCGCTTCCCCCTCATCATCGACGCGTCCCATCGCCAGCCGGCCGCGCAGCACCGAGAGCTCCGCCGACGAGCGCTGCGCCGACGCCACGCCCGCCTCGGCGCGTCGGCGTCGCTCGTCGTCCGCGTCGGCGTCACGGGCCGACCCGTCCCACGCCGACCGCGCGCGTCGATAGAAGTCCTGCGCTCGATCCGCAGCCGTCTCCCCGTCCATCCGCTGCGCCGCCGCGAGCAGCGCACGCTCCTCCATGTCGCCCGCGAGCAGAAGCCACCGCGCCCGATCGTGGGCGATGTCCAGCTTCAGCCCCGCCGCGCCGTCGCGCGTCGGCTCGACCAGCCCGATCGCGCGGTCGGCCAGGTCGATCGCGGCCAAATACCCGTCCATCGCCGCGGCGTCGTCGTCGTCCAATCGCGCCAACCAGGCCAGCGCCGCCCGGGAGCGTGCCAGCGCCCATGTGAGTTCCGGGTCGTCCTCGCGCCCGTCGCGTAGGTCTTCGCGGATGGCCCGCGCCGCTTCGTACGCCTCGCGCGCGACGTCCGAGCGGTGCAGCCGCTGCCCGCCCGGGCCCGACGCCAGATCACCCAGCCGATCGTGCGCATCGGCCAGCTCCAGCAGGTACGCGGCGTCTTCCTCGGCGCCGTCGAGTCGCCCGCGCAGCGTCGCGAGGTGCTCCTGCCCGCGTTCGACCACCAGCCGGTGCGCTTCCGTCCCGCCGCGCAGGTCGCGCACTTCGTCGCCGAACTCGAAGACGAGGCTCGTCGCCATCTCCCGCACGTTCTCGTATGCCTCGCGCGTCTCTTCCAGCGCGGTCCGCTCGGCTACGAGTGCCGCCTCTGCGCGCGCTTCGGCGTCCTTCGCCCGGCTCCACAAGACGCTCATCACCACCGCGACAACGACCGTCGCCGCGATCAACCCGCCACCGATCGCCGCCGGCACGCGGTACCGCCGCACCGTCGTCCGCACCACGTACCACCCCGAGTCGCGCTTCGCCTCGATCGGCTCGCCCGCGAGATACCGCTGCAGGTCGCGGCCGAGCTCGCCCGCCGTCTGGTACCGCCGCTCGCGCTCCTTCGACAGCGCCTTGAGCACGATCGTCTCCACCTCGTCGCGGATCTGGCGGCGCACCGTGCTGGGCCGATCGGGCGCCCGACGCAGGATGTTGTCGAGCACGTCCTTCATGTGCCCGATCACCTCGTACGGGAACCGCCCGCCCGTGAGCAACTGGTACAGCATCACCCCCAGCGAATACACGTCCGTGCGCACGTCCAGCGCGTTGCTCCGCCCCTCGGCCTGCTCCGGGCTCGCCCACGGCAGGCTCCCGATGAACTGCCCCGTCACCGTCATCAGCTCGACCTTCGACGTGTGCGTGACGCTTCCCACCCCCACCTTCGCCAGGCCGAAGTCCACGATGTGCGGCTCGCCGCGGCCGTCGACGATCACGTTCGAGGGCTTGAGGTCGCGGTGGATCACCCCCGCTAGGTGCGCCGCGTTCACCGCGTCGCACACCTTCGCGAACAGCGCCAGCGCGTCGCTGATGGCCATCGGCGTGTCCCGCGTCCGGTCGATCAGCTCTCGCAGCGTGACGCCCGAGATGTAGTCCATCGCGTACCAGAACGAGCCGTCGGCCTCGCCTGAATCCAGCACGCCGACGATGTTCGGGTGATCGAGCTGCGAGAGCACCTCCACCTCGCGCTCGAACCGCGCTCGGCCCTTCGACCCCTCCAGCGGGTTGTCGTACAGCACCTTCAGCGCCACCTTGCGCTTCGTCGACCGCTGCACCGCCTGAAAGACCACCCCCTGCCCGCCCCGATGCAGCTCGCGGACGATCTCGTACCCCGGGATCGTCCGCGGCAGCGTGGTCCCCGACGCGCTCGCCGACTTGCCGCGGCCCTGCTTCAAAGCCGCAGCGATCAGCTCCTTGTCGGTGGTCGAATCAGGGCGCCCCCCCGACGAGCCCTCCTCGGGCGTCGACGGCTCCGGCGGCATCGGCGAATCAGACGTCATGAACGAACTCCGTGGGCGAACCTAACCGACGAGGCGCAACCCCTCGCCAACGCTCACGAACCCCGGCTGAAAAACATCTCCGAACGCCCCATCCGGTCCCGCAGGGCGTCGTGCGCCCGCGCCCGGAGCATGTATACCGCCCCCTTCGACCGTCCGAGCTCGGCCATCACCTCCTCGACCGCCCGTTGCTCCAGGTCGTACAGCCGGATCACCCGCGCGTAGTCCTCCGGAAGCTCGGACAGCGCCTCGTCCATGAAGCTCCGGGCCTCTCCCGCGGCGACGTTCATCGAGGGTGTCGTCATCGTCGCGCCCACGACCTCGACGAGCGCCACATACGAGCTGTCGTCGACGCCTCCGCCGCCCCCGCCGCCGGTCTTGCCCGTCACACGCTTGGACGGGTCGGGCCGCTTGGCGGCCTCGAGCCCGCGGATCGCGTCGCGCAGGTTGTTCTCCGCGATCGTCTTGAGCCACGCGATGAACCCCGCCAGCGACCGCTCCCGCAGCCCCCCGATCCGCGTCACGGCCTCGAGGTACGTCACCTGCATGACGTCGTCGTCATCCAGCACGCTCCGCCACTTCCTGTTGATCGACGACGCCACCGCCCCCCGCACCCGCGGCCCGTGCTCCTCGAGCAACGCGACCAACGCGGCTTCATCCCCCTCCGCCGCCCGCTCCACATGCTGATCCGTCGTCGTCTCCATCTACGCGCTCCGCGGTCAGTGTACCGCCGGGGTGGGGGATGCCGAAGCGCGAATCGGGCGGTCGGGCCGTCGATCTGAGCGCGGCGCGACGACGGCAACACCCCGAGAAGGATTCGAACCTTCGACCTGCGGATTAGAAGTCCGCTGCTCTATCCAGCTGAGCTATCGGGGCCGGAGAGGGCCATGATACGGCCCGCTCCGACACGCCAACACCGAGCGCCAGCTCGGTGATCGTCGAGTGTCCGCAGCGTACGCTTCGTCGCCCGCACCACCACCCACCCTCGCCGGTACCGTCACCGCCATGACCACCGCCAGACGCTTCCTCGCCGTCGTCGTTGGCCTGCTCCTCGCCTGCACCTTCCCCGCGGCGATCGCCCAATCGCAGCCCATCGCCCCGCCGACGCATCCCTCCCAGCCCGCCGTGTCTGACGGCTGCACGCTGCGCGCCATGACCTACAACATCGAGGACGTCAGCACCGCCGAGCTGCTCGATCCGACTAACCCAAAGCTGCTCGGCGTCGCAGCCCTCATCCAGCGCACCAAGCCCGACATCCTGCTCATCAACGAAATCGCCTACGACACCGCCGACGCCGTCGACGGCGTCGGGTCGGCCGGGCTCAACGGGCTGCGCTTCGCCCGCACCTTCCTCGCCGCCCCGGCCCGCGAGGGGTTTCAGGGGCTGCACTACCGCGTTTTCATGGCCCCCTCCAACACCGGCGTCCACTCCGGGCTCGACCTCGACAACAACGATCAGATCGACGCCAGCGACACCGGCCGCATCCGCGGCGGCGACAGCCTCGGCTACGGCACGTACGAAGGCCAGTACGCCATGGCCCTGCTGGTCCGCGACGGGCTCACCATCGACGCCGACAACGTCCGCACCTTCCGAACCTTCCTCTGGAAGGACATGCCCGGTGCCCTTCTGCCGCCCGCGGTGGACGAGCGTGGCAACGTCGACGAGTTCAACTCTTGGTACTCCGATGAAGAACTCGCCATCCTGCCACTGAGTTCCAAGAGCCATTGGGACGTCCCGGTGACGCTCCCCACGGGCGAGACGATTCACGTCCTGGCGTCGCACCCCACCCCGCCGGTGTTCGACGGCCCGGAAGACCGCAACGGCCGGCGCAACCACGACGAGATCCGCTTCTGGCGCGACTACATCAACGATGAAGACTGGATCGTCGACGACAAGGGCCGCACCGGCGGCCTGCCGACGGACGCGCGCTTTCTCATCATGGGCGACCTCAACGCCGACCCGGACGAAGGCGACACCATCGACGCCGCCATTCGAACGCTGTTGCTGTCGCACCCCCGCGTGCAGGCGTCGCCCGTCCCGAAGAGCCGGACGCCGATGTCCAGCCGTCGCGGCGATCTGGACCCCGATGACACCGCCACGTTCGGGCTGCGGGTGGATTACGTGCTCCCATCGACGAACCTGCAGGTGCACAAGGCGGGTGTCATCCGCAGTGAGCGTGGCCTCCCCGAGCCGCTGGAGAAGCCCGGGCACACCGACGAGGCCCCGGCTTCGGTGATCGAGAACATCGACGAGCTCGCCGACCACTTCCCGGTCTGGGTGGACCTGCGCGTGCCGGCGCGATCGCGCTGACGCTGTCGTTGATGGGGGGCGGGGCCGCGCGGGTTTAAAACCGCCCTTGGGGGGGGGGCGGCGGGGGGGGGGGGGGGGGGAACGGCGGGGGGGGGTTTTTGCAAACCCCCCCCCCGCGGGAAAAACAGATAGGAAAAGGGGCGCGGGGGGGAAGAGGGGAGGA
>CAYTSW010000172.1:0-5428 GCA_964440605.1 uncultured Phycisphaeraceae bacterium
CCATGGAGATCTGCTCGGCGGGCCCGATGACCGCGATGTTCGCCCCGCCCGACCGCTCGCGCACGAGGTTCACGTAGTCGCGCAGGTTGCCGCCGGGGAAGTCGATGTCGAACGTCACCTTGGCTCGGGCGCCGCCTTCGCCGCCGCTCGGTTGCGGGACGGCAACCACAAACGTTGGAATCACCCGAACGTTCGCCTCCGCCTCATTCTCGGACACCTCGAAGGCGTGGACGTTGTGCCCCATCGTCCGCGGCAGGTCGACCATCGTCCGGATGGAGACGGATCGCAGTTCCACCCGGCCCAGGCGGTACTGCTCGGCCCCGGGCGGCGTCACGATGTTCGCATCGTCTCCCACCGCTCTGGCAACGGCCTGCAGGTAGTCGGCAAGCGTGCCGCCCTGAAAGCGCAGCGAATACACCTTGTCGACATCCGGCGAAACCGATGCTGGGCCCCCCACGGGCCGCGGCTCGGCGACGGTGCGCGGCTCCTGAGCGAGCGACGCGACTGCGGGCGTGAAGGTCATGGCGGCAAGGATGGTGACGGTGATCAGACAACGCATGGGCGGCTCCTTTACGGGTGAAAGCGTGCTGGTTCGCTCCACGGACGCCGCGCAGCGGGCGACTTCGCGCCGCCCGCCCGAGATTTTTTGCTCAGCCCGAGCTCAACTCGCCCACGAACGCCCCGATCCGCTCCACGCCCGCCCGGATCTGCTCCTCCGAGCAGGCGAAGGTGAATCGGAAGCACCGCTCGCCCCCCGAGCCGAAGTCCTCGCCCGGGACGACCGCGACGTGGTGCTCGTCGAGGAGTGCCGCGGCGAAGTCCATCGCGCTGTCGATCCGCTTCCCGCCCTTCGACGTGCTGCCGAAGTGGGCCGAGACGTCCGGGAACATGTAAAACGCCCCCGTGGGCCGCGGGCAGACGAAGCCGGGGATGGCGCCGAGCAGGTCGTAGGCGATGTTCGCGCGCTGGCCGAAGGCGTCGCGCATCATCTCGACGTCGGGCTCGCACCGCTCGAAGGCCGCTCGAAGCGTGGGCATCAGGAAGGTCGGAACGCTCGTGGTGGACTGGCTCTGGAGCTTGCCGACGGCCTTGGCGAGCGCCCGACCGAAGTCGCCGGGGCAGGCGAAGTACCCGATGCGGAAGCCCGTCATGGCGTAGGCCTTGGACAGCCCGTTGACGGTGATCGTCCGCTGAGCGACCTCGGGCAGCGAGCCGATCGAGAGGTGCTCGATGCCGGCGTACGTGATCTTGTCGTACAGCTCATCCGAGACGATGAGCAGATCCGGCGCGGTCGAATCCGCGGCCTGGGCGACGACGCGGGCCAGCGCGCGCAGCTCGTCGGGCGTGTACATCGTGCCGCAGGGGTTGGACGGGCTGTTAAGGATCAGCAGGCGACTGGCGGGTGTGATGGCTTCGCGGAGCTGATCCGGGGTGATCTTGAAGTCGGACTGAGCCGTTGTGGGCAGTTCCCGGACCGTGCCGCCCGCGAGCTGGATCTGCGGCGCATAGCTCACCCACGCAGGGACGGGCAGGAGCACCTCGGCGGGGCTCTGGCCTTCGTCGGGCGGGTCGAGCAGGGCGTGAAAGAGGTTGTAGAGGCTATGTTTGCCGCCGGAGGAGATGACCACATGGTCGGGCGTCAGCCCCTCGATGTGGTTGCGTGCGGCCAGGTCGTGGGCGACCGCTGCGCGCGAGTCGGGGTCGCCGGGCACGGGGCCGTAGTGCGTGAGGCCGCGGTCGAGGGCGTCCTTGGCGGCGTCGAGGATGGGCTTGGGCGTGTCGAAGTCGGGCTCGCCCGCGGCAAAGGAGAGGACGTCGACGCCCTGCCCCTTGAGTTCTCGGGCACGAGCGCTGACGGCGAGGGTGGCGCTAGGAGCGAGGGCCTCGACGCGGCGTGCGATCTTCATGGCCAGAGAGTAACCGCTCGCGCCGCAACCCGTCGCGCGTTGTCCGCAGCCCGAAGATGGGCTATTGTCGCCCCTCCCCGGGCGGTGGGGCCGGGCGAGCGTGCGCGGCCTGTCCGCGCGTTCCTGACACCAACGAGACCGCTTTGTCAATCGGATTGTTGCATGGCCATTTCCGCAGAGCAGCGTGCTGAGATCATCAAGAAGTTCGGTCGCACCGAGAACGACACCGGGTCGCCCGAGGTGCAGGTCGCGCTGCTGACCGCGAGCATCGTGGAGATGACCGAGCACATGAAGGAACACAAGCAGGACTACTCTTCCCGCCGGGGACTGATGGGGATGGTGTCCAAGAGGACCCGCCTCACCAAGTACCTCCAGCGCAAAGACCTCGGGCGGTATCAGTCGCTCATCAAGGAACTCGGCCTGCGTAAGTAAGGCCCCACGGATCACCACGAGCCGTCGCCCCAGCGGGCGACGGCTCGTTTGTTTCACGAGAACCCTCGCCCGCATCCCATCCGGCAGAAGACGGATCGGCAGCGGGCGCCGGGCACTGCCCCCGAACCCCCACCGCCCCATCCCGACGCTCGCCGGGCTCGGGCGCCCCGGGACGAAGACTCGCCCGGTCGGGAGAGGGGACGGCCGATCGGGCACTCACGCTGGTTGTTGCTGGTCCGTGAGCGTCGCCCCTTCGGCCCGGGCACTGCCTGACGCCTCCTGCCTCTTCGTTTTCCCGATGCGCTGCGAGCGGGGCGACGGCGCGGTCGTCGAGCGGACGTAGCTCGCGCCCCGACCGTCACCAGACGAAGAGGCGATTGTCAATGGCACATCTCAACTCCCCCCACGTCGTCGAACGCGAGATCGGCGGGCGCACCCTCCGCATCGAGACCGGAAAGGTCGCCAAGCTCGCGACCTCCGCGGTCGTCGTCACCTACGGCGGCACGACCGTCCTCTGCACCTGCGTCCGCGCCGACCCGCGGCCCGGGCTCGACTTCTTCCCCCTCCAGGTGGACTACCGCGAGAAGACCGCCGCCGCGGGTAAGTATCCGGGCGGCTTCCGCAAGCGTGAAGGGCCGCCCAACGAGAAGGAAGTCCTCACGATGCGGATGATCGACCGCCCGATCAGGCCGCTCTTCCCCGACGGGTTCATCGACGAAGTGCAGATCCAATGCTGGGTCATGAGCCACGACGGCGAGAACGATTCGGACATGCTCGCCTCGGTCGGCGCCTCGGCGGCGCTGGCGCTCTCCGACGCGCCCTTCGAAGGCCCGCTCGCCACCGTCCGCGTCGCGCGCATCCACACCGACGACGGCGCCGTCTTCGTCCTCAACCCCACCACCTCGCAGATCGAGTACGCCGACCTGGATCTGGTCCTCTCGGGCCACCGCGACGGCGTGAACATGATCGAGGTCGGCGCGGCCGAGATCACGGAGGAGGACATGGTCGAGGCGATCGCCTTCGGCTACGACGAGATGCAGCCCATCCTCGAGATGATGGAAGAGCTCGCCGACGCCGCGGGCCAGGAGGTCCGCGAGTGGAACTCCACGCTCCCCGCCGATGACATCGTCAAGAAGGTCAAGAGCGCTTGCGAGAAGGAGCTGACCAAGGCGCGGCAGATCCCCGGCAAGGCGGATCGTGACGCCAAGGTCTCCGAGCTGCGCAAGAAGCTGCTCGACGAGCACTTCGCCGAGAAGTCCGGCGGGACGTACGAGGAGCACGCGACGTCCGTCGAGCGCCGCAAGCAGGCCAAGGAGGCCTTCCGCCAGCTCGAGAAGAAGATCACGCGCAAGCTCATCGTCGACAAGGGCCTCCGCGCCGATGGCCGCGACATGCACGAGATCCGCCCCCTGGAGATGGTCTGCGGCATCTTCGAGCGCACCCACGGCTCGGCCTTCTTCCAGCGCGGCGAGACCCAGTCGCTCGTCTCCTGCACCCTCGGCACGGGCCGCGACGAGCAGATCGTCGACGGCCTCCTGCCCGAGTTCAGCAAGAAGTTTTACCTGCACTACAACTTCCCGCCCTTCTGCACGGGCGAGGCCGGGCGTATCGCGGGACCGGGTCGCCGCGAGGTGGGCCACGGCGCCCTGGCCGAGCGTTCGCTGATGGGCGTCCTGCCCGACCCCGAAGACTTCCCCTACACCATCCGCCTCGTCAGCGACATCACCGAGTCCAACGGCTCGTCGTCCATGGCCTCGGTCTGCGGCGGGTGCCTCGCCATGATGGACGCCGGCGTGCCCATCCACGCCACCTGCGCGGGCATCACCGTCGGTCGCTTCGCCGACGAGTCGGGCAAGAAGGTCGTCCACGTCACCGACATCATCGGTGAGGAAGACTTCTTCGGCGACATGGACTTCAAGGTCTCGGGCACCCGCGAGGGCATCACGGGCATCCAGCTCGACCTCAAGGCCCGCGGCCTGCAGATCGATGAGATCCGCGAGTGCTTCGAGTATGCACGCCAGGGTCGCATCTACCTCATCGACGAGATGGAGAAGGTCATCGAAGAGCCCCGCGAAGACATCAGCCGCTTCGCCCCGCGCATGGAAACTCTCAAGGTCAACCCGGACAAGATCGGCAAGCTGATCGGCCCGGGCGGCAAGACCATCCGCGCCATTCAGGAGAAGCACGGCGTGAACGTCGATGTCGAAGACGACGGCACGGTCTTCATCTCCTCCCCCGATGCCGACGGCATGGCCGCGGCGCTCGCCGAGGTCGAGGCGCTCGCCGCCGAAATCAAGGTCGGGACGGTCTTCGAGGGGCGCGTGGTCTCGCTCAAGGACTTCGGCGCGTTCATCGAGCTTGCGCCGGGGACGGACGGCATGTGCCACATCTCCGAGCTCGCCGAGGGCTTCGTCAAGAACATCAACGACGTGGTCTCGGTCGGCGATCGCCTGAAGGTCAAGGTCATCAACGTCGACGAGCAGGGTCGGATCAAGCTCAGCCGCAAGGCCATCCTCAAGGAAGAGGCCGGCGCGGAGGAGCCCGTCGGGGCCGAGTAAGCCGACCTAAGTCCCATCATGATGTAGGCCAACGGCCCTGCGGCGATCGCGGGGCCGTTTTTTCTTCGAGCGTGAAGAGTTTCCCCCGGTTCAAGACTTCGAAATTGTTCCATAAGAGGTACTTAGATACCCTATATGTGTCGCCGACCGTCGGTGGAGCCCTCGACGGTCTCGGACGCGCGACGCGTCGGGGCGCACCCGGAGTGCGACCCGCGCAGCGCTCGCCTGGCGTGATCGGCTCAGTCGGCCCCCGCAAGCCGGCGCTCGCGCTCCTCGTTGCAGGAGGCAGGACCATGGACAAGCTCGGCTCCAATGTGCTGCGTGACGTGAAGGGACAGGTGAAGTGGTTCGACCCCAAGAAGGGGTTTGGCTTCATCGTGGGCCCCGAGGGTCAGGACGTCTTCGTCCATTACACGCAGATCGAGGGTGACGGCTTCCGTGCGCTCAAGGACGAGAACTCGGTGACGTACGACGCGGTCTTCGGCGAGAAGGGCTGGCACGCGACCCGCGTGATCCGCATCGACGACGCCC
>CAYTSW010000173.1:0-5397 GCA_964440605.1 uncultured Phycisphaeraceae bacterium
GTGGGGTGTGGCGGGGGGGGGGGGGCGGGCGGGGGGGGGGGGGGTGTGGGGGGGGGGGGGGGGGGGGGGGTGGACGGGGTTTAGCCGCCGAGGTCGAGGATGAACTCGTACGTACGTCCGCCGGGGATGCGGAACTCGCGGTCGTGGAGGGTCATGCGGATGCGCAGGTAGCGGGGCTTGGGGACGCCCTTGCGCACGCCGTCGATCTCGGTGAACCCGCCGTCGATGGGCGCGTTGATGCCGCTGTTGAACCCGGCGGTTGTGTAGTCGGTGTCGAAGCCGTCGAGCTCGTTGAGGCCCCAGATGGCGAGGTACTCGTCGCCGAAGTTGGTGCCGGTGTCGATGGGCACGCCTCCGGTCTCGCCGGTGAGATAGACGGGCGCGAAGCCGCCGTTGACCGTGCCGGGGATGTTGTTGAGATCGCTGGTGACAAGGCGTTCTTCACGGTCCGGCGGATCGCCGGCTCCGTAGGGGACGGCGACGCCGGTGGTGTCGGGAATGGTCGTGAAGGTGCTGATGTCGCCATCGCGCGGCCCGTAGTCGCGTTCAAAGCCGATCTCGGGGTCGGGTCGTGTGTTGCGTGGGTAAAGGCGTTGGGCGCGGGCGAAGTCGATGCCGCGCTGATCTTCGAGCAGCCAGTAGAGGTCGGCCTTGGTGAAGTCCATGTCGAACCAGATGAGGTCGCCTCGGAAGAGGTTGCGGTCGACGTCATCGGTGAGGTCGCCGTCGCCGTTGGCGTCCCACTCGCCCGGCTCGTCGAGGGCCCAGCGCGAGCCGTCGGACCAGGCGATCTCGAAGGAGGAGCAGCGCTCGGCGAGCAGGGCCGAGAGGTCCATGCGCGCGTCCTGCGGGTCGCCCACGCCCACGATGCCCGACTGGCGGAAGACCGTCGGCTCGGGCTCGATCAGCGTGCGGCTGAGCACGCCGGCGATGGCGGTCTGCTGACGCGCGGCGTTGTCGACCACCGCCTGCGGGGCGTTCACGGGGCCGCCGGGCACCTGGTCGTTCGGGAGCAGCGGCCCGCCCGTGACCGGGCTGTAGCGGAACTCGGCGGTGGGGCTGGACACGCGTTCCCACAGGCGGAAGTCGCCGAACGCGCCGGGCGTCGAGGTCGGAGCGTTGAACGGCGCATCGAAGAGGCCGGCGTCGTAGGCCGAGGCGTCGGGCAGGCGCAGGCCGAGGCCGTCGGGCTCGCCCTCGGTGATGATGGCTCTCGGGTCGGTCCCCCCGACCGCCTCGATGGGCTTGACCATGGCCGCGTTGAGCTTGGGCGCTTCGCCCTCGAGCCAACGCACGACGTCGTCGTACGACTGCGCCGCGATGTCGGCCCGCCCGTGCACACGCAGGCGTGGGTTGGGAAGCACGGCAGGCGACGTGCCGGGGACGGGCGGATCGCCGTAGAAGGAGGCGTCGCCAAAGTTGATGCGCACGCCGTCGGGCGGGCCGCCGAAGTAGTCAGCGTTGGCGAACCGCGCGAGGTTCATCGACTCGTTGATGTAGGGCACGTACTCGCGCTGGTTGGTGATGGGCGACTCGGGGTCCGGCACGGGCGTGCCGAAGTCGTCCGCGAAGCCCGAGGCCAACCCGCCGAAGAGCACGATCTGCTGACGCCCAAGGACGAACTCGCCGGCGAACTCGTTCCGCGTGCCGGGCGCGCCGAAGGCGGTGCCCATGAACTCCTGCGGGTCGGCGCCGTCGGCGACGTATTGCCGGAGCTGGATGGAGCTGCGATCGTTGAGGTCGGTTTCCGTCGGGTCGAACTCGGGGTCGAGGCGCGGGCGCAGGCCGTGCCCGTACTGGACGAGGGCGAAGAGCTCCTGCACGTCGGTGAGGCCGAGCTCGCTCTGCTGGTACGAGAAGTACCGCCCCGAGCCGCCGATGAGGAAGGCCACCTCGTCGAGGCGGACGGTCGCGGCCAGGCTGTTCTCGGAGAAGGGCGGGCGGCCGGCGCGGGCGTCGGTGTCGCGGTCGCGGCGCGAGATGAAGAGCAGGCGTTCGCCGGGATCGTCGGCGTCGCCGTCGAAGTTCGCGTCGCCCAGGCGGCGTTGGCGGATGGCCAGGAAGGTCCCGCCGTCGCCCGTGGCGCGCAGGGCGCGGAAGGCTTCGGCGTCCTCGCGCATCTGCGACTCGACGACGCGGGCCAGCGCATCGAGCTCGGCGATCGCCGAGCCCGTGCCGGTCAGACGCGTCACCGTCCCGAAGAGCTGCCCGATGCCCAGCGTGAGGATCACGACGAGCCCGACGGCGACGACCAGCTCGGCGAGCGTGAAGCCGCGACGCGTTCGGCGCGCGCGGTCCTGGCGTTGGTCGGCGTGGGAGTGGTTCATCGGTCGGCCCCGTCCACGTTGATGATGCGGAAGTCGATGGGTTGCAGCGCGTACCGCGAGCCGTCGACCGCCTCGACCACGGGCGCGATCGCCCACACGTCCAGGTCCACCGACGTGCCCCCGTCCGTCGCGACGTCCACGAGGTTGCGCCCGGAGAAGCGTGGCGGCTTGTCGAGGAACAGGCGCGTGCCGTTGGGCGTCTCGTCGATCGCGGTCACGCGCACGATGTTGTCGGCGCCTTCCACGTCGGTCGCCACGTCGTCGGGCGTCTGGCCGGGGAAGAGCAGGAGCTGGCCCGGTCGCGCCAGCGCGCGGTGGTTGGGCGTGTCGTCGAGGAAGACGGCGTACTCGCCCGTCGTCAGGCGTTGCAAACGCACGCCCTGAGCGAGCCGAAGCGGGGCGAGGTCGTCGAGGATCCCCTGGCGGCTCTCCTGCGGGATGTAGCGCCCGCTGAGCGACTCGGCGGTGATGCGATACGTGATCACCGCGAACTGCTGCGTCGAGCCCAGCGAGCGGTAGAGCACCGAATACCCGATGTCCGGGCGTCGCCCCGACTCGCGCTCGGGATCCACGACCGTGCGCACGCGGTCGTTGAGCGAGACCAGCTCGCTGCGGCGCCACTCGTAATCGTCGATCGAGATTTCGGTGATGAAGTTCGTCGCGGTGCTGACGGGGTCGAAGTAGCCGTCGGGCGTCGGCGTGACGCCGGGGGGCGAAGGCGGGGGCACGGTGCTGTAGACGGTCCGTCCCGCCAGCGCGAGCGGGCCGACGCCGCCCGGCACCTCGAAGACGTAGGTGCCGCCGACCGGCAGGTCGGGCAGGTTCCCGGGTTGCTTGGCGCCCAGGCGCAGGAACATGGTGGGGTTCTGACCCGCCATCGGCGCGACGGTGTCGACGTCGTCGACGTACGAGTAGCCCGAGATGGAGGTATCCGGGATGCCGGCGCCAGTGGTGGTCGCGAAGAGACGCCCGGGCGCGGTGGCGGAGCGGATGTAGAGCGGCAGCGTGCCCGCGGGGCCGGCCCCGCCCCCGATGCCGCCCGGGCCGCCGGTGGAGGCGAGATACCAGAGCTCGCCCGTGTTGCCCGCCGGGTCGTCGCAGAACGTGACCGTGTTGGTCACGAAGTTGTACCTGACGCCCTGCGTGTCGCTCTCGATCGCGTCGATCAGGAAGCTGACGATGCTCGCGGGCTGCTCTCCCTCGAGATCCTGCTCGAGGTTGACGCGGATGTGGTCGCGATCGAGGCGCCGGTCGTCGGACGATCCCGTGTTCACGAAGAACTGCTCATCTTGGTCCGGACACCTGTTGCTGTTGTACGTGTAGGTCACGGCGCTCTCGCCGGGACCGATCTCCAGGTTGCCCCCCGGATCGCACCCGATGGTGCGGTAGCGGACGGTGATGTCGAGGGTGTCGGCGAGGAGGCGCCGGTCGAAGAGCTCGGTCTCGAGCGTCGGCGCGCCGAAGTTCGGACGCGTGAACTGGAACTCGAAGTCGGCGCCGGGCACGTTGAAGCGCCCGTTGCCCAGCGGCACGCGGCCCTGCCCGTCCGGGCCCGCCAGGCGATAGATCACCTGGTCCGGCCCGCCCGTCGACGGAGCCGCGGCGAAGAGTGCGTCCTGGTCCGTGCTGTTGAAGGGCGTCACGCGCAGGAAGTAGTCGTCGGGGTCCGCCGGCAGCGGGTACCACACCGCGGGCGCGAAGGCGGGCGGCGTGCAGCCGAGGTTGGTCTGCGAGCGCAGTTGCGTGACGGAGCGCGCCAGGATGGCGTCGGCGTTGGAGGTGACGGTCGCGGCGGAGGTCGTGTACGCCGCCCGCTGCTGCTGGGCGGCGGCTCCGGCGAAGAGCGCGATGAGCCCGATGGCGCCCAGCGCGAGCACGAAGGCGGCCATGAGGATCTCGATGAGCGTGAAGCCGCGGGCGCGCCGGTCACGCGGCGCGCAACGCGGGCATCGGAAGTGCTGCGAGCGTCTCATCATCGGCTCCCTTGCGACACCCGGATCGCCTGACCCGAATACCGGTTGAAGGACACGATCTCACCGTTGCGATCGATCCACTGGTTGACCCGTTGCATCCGCTGGGCGTCGAAGTAGCCGTCGCGCACCGCCCAGCGCGGGAACTCGAACGCGGCGTCGGGGCTGGTCACGTGCCAGGGCTGCGTGTACCCGAGGTCGTCCTGCATCTGGTCGAGGTCGACGATCGCGAGCTGCACCGCCGAACGCATCACCACCTCGGGGTTGCGGTCGGGGTCGGCGTTGGGGTTGTTCTCGCGCACGTCGACGAAGCGCTCGGGGTCGAAGAGCAGGTCGCTGTCGTACGCCTCGAGGTCCTCGTCGGGATCGAGGCCGACCTGGGCGAGATCGAACGGCCCGCGCGGGATCTCGAGGTACGCGTTGATCGTGGGCGTCGCGCCGCCCGACGGCGCGTTCACCACCCGGCCCTCGGGCGAGAACTGGATGCAGAACGTGTTGGCCGCACGCGCGAACCGGCGCTGCGCCGGCGCGCCGGCGAGCTGCGGGTCGAGCCACGGCTCCAGGTCACGCCCGCGATACTGATCGCGGAACCGCGCCTGACCGAAGTCGACGTTGACGTACCAGCTCGGGCTGTTGCGCGGGAAGAGCCACGCCGGCTCCCGCTCGCCCGTGTCCGGGTCGATCGAGAAGTGCCCCGCGTACCAGTGCGGCGTGTCGTCGTCGATCAGCGCATCGGCCGGCTCGACCGCGAACGACAGCCCGAACACGCCCACCCCGGGTGGCAGCTCGACCGGCACGCGGTTCTCAAGCGGGCGGTACGACACCGCGATGTTCCCGCCGTTGGCGTTGATCGCCGGGAACTGGCTGAGCGCCGAGCCCGCGACCGCGTTGAGCGTCAGGATCTCCATCGACATGCGCTGCTCGACCGGGTCCCAGTAGAAGGCGACGGCGGTGTGGCGCCCGGTGCGGATGGCCTCGGCGCGGGCGGTCGCGATCGTCGCGGTCACCTGGTTCACGCCGCTGGAGTAGCTCACGGAGCTGAAGATGCGCCCGAAGGCGGGGACGATGATGGCCGTGCCGATCAGGATGATCGCCACCGA
>CAYTSW010000174.1:0-5390 GCA_964440605.1 uncultured Phycisphaeraceae bacterium
CCCGCGACCGGCACGTGGCGCGACCGCGTGCTGCTTTCGCAGGACGGCGTGATCGGCAGCGACGCGGTGCTCGGCGATCGCGAGGTGACGCTCACGCTCGCCCCGGGCGAGAGCTATTCGGAGAGCCTGCTCGTCAGCCTGCCCGCTGGGCCCGAAGGCCAGCGCTTCGCGGTGGTGGAGACGGATTGGCAGAACGCGGTCGAGGAGGGGCCGGGCGAGGGGAACAACATCTCGATCGATGACGAGTTCATTCGCGTCAACGACCCGGGCGTGGTGAACCTCTTCTGCTGGGAGCAGCGCGCGGCGCTCGGCAACGGCAACTGGGTCGTCTCGTCCGACGGGCTCAGCGTCACGCAGACCGTGAACGGACAGCCGACCTACTTTGTGAGCAACTTCGACCTCGTCGGCTCTTCCTTCCGGGGCACCTTCTCCACCACCGACTTCGACGACGACTGGATGGGCTTCGTCTTCGGCGTCCAGGAAATCCTCCCCAACAGCTCGGGCGGCGGCTCCTACTACCTCTTCGACTGGAAGCAGGGCAATCAAGGCAGCGGCGAGCGCGGCCTCAAGGTTAAGAAGATCATCGGCCCGACGCCGAACATCGGCGACGGCGAAGACCAGCCCGGGCAGCTCGAGATCCTCAGCCGCTTCGACTCCGCGGTCGATCCCGCCGCTCCCGGCTGGATCCGCACCGTCGAGTACACCTTCACGCTGACGTATCAGATCGTGCCGGACGGCATGGGCGGCGAAGAAGCGCGCATCCGCATCGTCATCGAACGCACCGACAACGAGCAGGAGATCTGGGACTCTGGCGTGATCGTGGACGACGAGCCCCTCGGTACCGGCCCCGTCGGCTTCTACAACCTCAGCCAACGCAACGTCACCTACTCCGGCTTCATCACCGCCGAACTCGAACCGCCCTTCGCCGACGCCGGCGGCCCCTACAGCTTCAACGCCTCGTCGGCGATGCTTACGCTCGACGCGACGAACTCCTTCGACCCCGACGCGATCAACGAGCAGCTTTTCAACGGCATCGCCGGCGTGCAGTGGGACCTCGGCGACGACGGGCTCGACGCTGAGGACGCCGCCCGCACCGACCCCATGCAGGGCCTCACGCTCGCCGAGGCGATCGACAAGGGCCTCTCGGTCGTGCAGGACGTATCGCTCGGCCTGACCGTGACCGACGCCGACGAGCTCACCGGCGCCGACGCGTCGCTCATTACCTACGCCAGCGCGCCGCCCATGGTCGACGCAGGCGGGCCGTACGCCACCGTCACGCCCACCGGCACGCTCAGCCTGGCGGGCAGCGCCATGGACGCCGACCTCGCCCAGCCCGTTGGCGAAGCGCTCACTGTCGAGTGGGACGTCGCGCAGGCGACGGGCGCCGGCGACGTTGGCGACGGCTTCGCGCCCAGCGCTGCCGCCTCGGTCACGTATGGCCAGCTCGCGAACGTGCTGCCCGGGCCGAACGCCGACATCTGGATCAACGCGTCCGACCTCTCCGGTCTCGTCGCGAGCGAATCGGTGCAGGTCAACCTCGCGGTGATCGACCTCGTCGCCGAGAACGTCGGCGCGCCGAGCACAGTCGTCGCCGGCGAGAGCTTCGACGTCTCGTGGAGCGTGCGCAACCAGGGCGACGCGACGGCCCCCGCCGGGCGCACCGAACGGCTGTACCTCTCGAACGATCAGACGCTCGACGCGGGCGACATGCTGCTCGCCGAGTCGCAGCTCGCGCTGCCGCTCGTCGGCGGCGAGCAGGCGCCACGCAGCGCGAGTGTCACGCTCCCGCTGGGCACGCAGGGCCCGCGCTTCCTGCTCGCGGTGACCGATGCGCGTGACGACGCCTTCGAGGCCTTTGGCGGCGAGGCGAACAACGTCACGGCTTTGGCGATCGACGTCGAGCTCCAGCCGCTGCCCGACCTCGCGGTCGTCAGCGTGACCGCGCCGACGGAAGCCGTCGCGGGCGACGCCATCGTCGTCGAGTACCGCGTCGAGAACGTCGGCAACCTGACCGCCAACACCAACTGGCAGGACGCCATCTACCTGTCGGACGACCCGGTCTTCGGCGGCGACGACGTGCTCCTGCTCGGCCCCATCAACGAGGCGCCTTTCGCGCCCGAGGACAGCTACACGCTCAGCCGAACGGTGTCGCTGCCCGTGAGCTTCACGTCGAGCAGCGCGTACATCATCGTGCGCACGGACAACGCCGGCGAACTCGCCGAGCGATCTGAAGCAAACAATACGGGCGCCAGCGCCGAGATCACGGTCACCCCGACGCCCGCGCCCGATCTGGTCGCTTCGAACGTCATGGCGCCGAGCGAGGCGACCTTCGGTCAGCCCGTCACGCTCTCGTGGCAGCTCGAGAACATCGGCAACCTCGACGCCGACGGCCCGTGGTCCGACGTCGTCTTCCTCTCTGATGACGCGGTCTTCCAGCCCTCCGACCGACCGATCGGCAGCGTCGTCTTCAACGGCTCACTCGCGCCCGGCGACCCGCCCGCGATGCGCAGCGGAGAGATCACCCTGCCTTTGGATCTCTCCACGCAGACCGGCCAGTACCACCTCCTCGTGCTCGCCGATGGCTTCGGCGGGATCGAGGAGTCCAACGAGAACAACAACGCCGCGGCTTCGATGCCGCTGACGATCAGCCTGCCCGAGTTGCCCGACCTGCAAGTCGTGGATATCAGCGTGCCCGCGCAGGCCGAGGCGGGCGAGCCCTTCACCGTCGAGTTCCGCATCCGCAACTTCGGTGCGACCGAGGCGACCGGCTCCTGGCTCAACGAGGTGCGTCTCGCGGACGAGGGCGGCATGTCGACCAGCGGCCCCGTCGCCGCGGTCGTCGCCGCCGAAGGGCCGATCGCTCCGGGCGAGCAGACCGAGCTGCTTTCGGCGACGTTCACCCTGCCCGATGTGGACCCGTCGGGCTTCGCGGTCGCGATCGCGGCCGACGTCGATCAGCAGGTGCTGGAAGTCAACGAAAGCAACAACGCGTCCGTCGGCTCGCCGACGAGCTACATCCGGCCCGACCTGGCGGCCATCGCGCTGACCGCGCCGAGCGACGCCGTTGCCGATGACAACCTCATGGTCTCCTACACCGTCGAGAACCAGGGCGACGGGCGCGCCCGTCCCTTCTGGGTCGACGCCATCCTGCTCTCTACCGACGATCAGCCGGGCAACGACCTGCTGCTGGCGACCCGCGCCGAGTCCGCGCTGCTGCCCTCGATGGGCACGTACAACGGCTCATTCAACGTCACCGTCCCCTCCAACGTAGAGGGCGAGTTCTTCGTCGTCCTCCAGACCGATCGCGGCAACCGCGTGGTGGAGAGCGACGAGAGCTCCAACAACTTCTTCGTGTCGGGCGCGGTGAACATCACGCAGCCCGATCGCCCCAATCTGATCGTTGAGTCGATCACGTCGCCGATGGACGGCATATCACGTGCTGTGCGCACGGTGGAATGGACCGTACGCAATACAGGCCTGGCCGCGGCGAACAACCTCTGGCGCGATCGCGTCTGGATCTCGACCGACCGAGTGCTGGGCTCGGGCGACGTGGCGATCGCCGATGTCGCACGCCCGCAGACGCTCATGCCGGGTGAGGCGTACACCAACTCGGCGCAGATCGTCCTGCCTTCGGCGCCGGGGCCGTACTTCATCCTCATCCAGACCGACTTCGACTCCAACCTCAACGAAGGCATCGACGGCGGGGAGCAGGACAACCTCCTGGCCGCGACGTCCTCCTTCGGCGTCATGACGTACACCGCGACGGCGCAGGCCGACGTGGAGTCCGCCGCCTCCGGCACGCCCGTGACCATCACCGGAGCCGCCAGCGTCATCGGCACGGGCGAGCCCGCGGCCTTCGTCCCCGTCGACGTGCGCGTCACCGTCAAGCAGTCCACGCGCCGCCTGACCACGCTCACCGACGAGAACGGCAACTACTCCGTGCTCTTCGAGCCCGGCCCCACCGAGGGCGGGCGCTACAGCGTCGCCGCGGGTCCGAGCCACGTCGCGACCGTGCCGCCTGAGGACTTCTTCAACCTCTGGTCCTTCACGCTCAACCCGCGCGAGGCCTTCGTCACCGCGACGCCCAACATCACGACGAGACGCTCTTTCGAGGTGCGCAACCAGGGCGACGCCGACATCAGCGGTCTCGCCGTCACGCCCGGCCCGCTGCCCGAGGGCGTGAGCATTGAGTTCGTCGTCGGCGGCATGCGCGGCTCGGGGGCCACGCTGCCCGCCAACGGCTCGATCACCGTCGAGTACGAGATCGAAGTCGAGGACGAGATCGACCCGCCCGTGCTCATCCCGATCACGGTCAGCGCCGACCAGCCGGGCACGCGCCCCTTCAACCTGAGCCTCCGCGCCTTCCCCGCGCGGCCCGACCTGCGCCTGCTGCCCGACGGGCTGATCAACGGCCGTCTCTCCGACGCGCTCATCCGCGGCGATCGCGCCTTCGCACAGTTCCGCGTCCAGAACGTCGGCGGCGCGTCCACCGGACCGCTCATGGTCAACCTGCCGCAGGTCGACTGGATCACGCTTGCCACCAGCAGCATGCTCGGCGAGCTCGAGCCCAACGAGATCGGCACGGTCGTCGTGCAGCTCGACCCGCCCAGCGACCTCGAGCTGGGCGACATCGACGGCTCCTTCGGTGTGACCGACGGCGAGTCGGGCGTCAGCGCGCCCTTCTCCTTCGAGATCGTCTCCGACGGCTTCGGGGACCTCCAGGTCCTCTGCACCGACGAGTTCTTCTACTACGCCGAGGGCAGCCCGCCCGTCACCGGCGCCACCGTCAAGGTCTTCGAGAACGACACGCAGAACCTCGTCGCTCAGGCCATCTCCGACGAGAACGGCCTCGTCCTGTTCGAGAACCTCACCGAGGCGTACTACGACATCGAAGTCACCGAGCCCGACCACGGCACCTTCCGCACCACCGTCCTCGTCCCCGCGAGCGAACTCACCGAGCTCGAGGCCTTCATGCCGCGCTCGGTCATCAACTACTCCTGGTCGGTCATCCCGATCGACTTCGAGGACACGTACAACATCACCATCGAGGCCACCTTCGCGACCGAGGTGCCCCAGCCCGTCGTCCTCATCGAGCCGACCTCCGTCGACATCACCGACGTCGAGCTGCCCATCCAGGTCGACTTCACGATCACCAACTACGGCCTTGTCACCGCCGACGACGTGCGCCTGAACATCGACGCACCCGAAGGCGCGTTCGACCTCATCCCGCTCGTCGACGTGGTGGGCGATCTCGCGGGCCAGCAGTCCGTCACCGTCCCGGTCATCATCGCGCCGCCCGCTGGCGGCGAGCGCGGCAACCTGTGCGCCTCGGGCGTCGTCGTCGAGTGCCACGACCTCGAGTGCGGCGACGCCACCTACACCTACTGCGC
>CAYTSW010000175.1:0-5353 GCA_964440605.1 uncultured Phycisphaeraceae bacterium
TGCCAAGGCGATTGTCGCGTGTCGTCGTTGGCCGTCAACAACTTTCTGCCACTAGCCGGCCGTCATCGCTCAGGGACGCCCCAAGCTCACGAGCGCCGCCGCTGCTGCGCATCCGATATCCGAGTTTGAGGGGCCGAAGCCGGTCCCCTGAAGCGCGCCGTTGCTCACGGACTGCCGATGGCCACCGGTTCGTCGTTGCGGCCGGGTGCGCTGTCCTACCGCGGCTGCCAACCGAATCGTGCTGAGCGGAGACTCAAGGCGGTTCCGCCTGGCCTTAACCACACGCTTCGGCATGTCACCCCGCCCGCTGCTTCTGGTTCCCGGGTGGGGTGTGGTCGGAGTGCTCAGGAAGACGCGTCGCGACGCCGGTTCGGTCTGATTTCGTGTCTCTGTCGGTGATGCCTGTCGGTCAGTTGAAGTCGGCCTGCAAAGCGGGCGACGATCACGCCCATGTAGAAGAGTCCGGCGGTCGCTTGAAGAGTTGCCGCGGCGCGCGCGAACGCAGAAGTGGGCGTGACATCGCCGTAGCCGAGCGTGGTCTGCGTTACGAAGCTGAAGTAGGTCAGGTCGCCGGGCCGCACCGAATCCTCGCCCGTGATCGCAAACGTGCCCGAGAATATCAGCTCAAAGCCGGCGTAGACTGCCGCCCACGCTTGAGCCACAAGAATGAATACGGAAGCGGAACCTAGGAGCCTTGCCTGATTGATGACGCCGGGCGCGAGGACGCTGCTCAGCACAACACCCGCGGCGTACGCAAGAAACGGGGCGGTGCTGGCGGATAGGAGCAGGCTTCCGTGCGCCGGCTTGAATCCAGTGGCGACGGCCGCGACAACCACGGGCATTGACAGCGCGCCGATCAGCACGCGTCTCCGGCTCGATGACATGACCAGCGTCGCGGTCGCCAGCACCACGACGTACAGCGGCAGGAGCACGAACGGACCGAGCGCGGGCGAGACGCTCTGCGCTGCGGGGGCGCCGATTTGGAATACGATCAATGCTCCGAGAAGCTGAGCGTGACGACGATATATACGACGTCCCTCGGTGACATCGGTCTCGGTTTCGTTCATCGCGACCTCAATGTGTGTCGCCTGTCGGGCGCAATGCCGTCCCAGCCCCTTCGATCACGCGGAACAACATCGGTGTTGCAAAGACGCCGATGATCGTGGCCAGCACGAGACCGCAAAACACGGCTGTCCCGAGCGCGACCCGGGCCCCCGCGCCAGCGCCGGTCGCGATGAGCAGCGGCAGCGTCCCGAGCACGAAACTGAACGCGGTCATAAGGATCGGGCGGAAGCGGAGCTCGGCCGCGCTGAGCGCCGCGGCGGTCGGGGAGTCGCCCTCCGTCCGCTTCGCACGGGCGAACTCGACGATCAGAATCGCGTTCTTGCTGACCAGCGCGATCAGCAGGATCACTCCAATCTGCGTGTAGACGTTGTTGTCGAGGCCGCGTGCGAGAACTCCCGCGACGACGCCGAGCAGCCCGAGCGGCACGGCAAGCAGAACCGTGACAGGCAGCAGCCACGATTCGTATTGGGCGGCGAGCACAAGGAACACCAGCAACAGTGCGAGCCCGAACACGGCCGCCGTCGATGTCCCGGCGGCACGCTGTTGGAAGGCGAGGCCTGTCCACTCGAAGCCTGTCCCCGCGGGAAGAGACGAGTCCGCGAGTTGCTCCATCAGAGCGAGCGCCTCACCAGACGAATGCCCCGCGGCGGGCTCGCCCTTGACTGACACTGCCGGGTACAGGTTGTACCGGGAAATCATCGAGGGTCCGGTGCGTTGCTCGACCGCGGCGATCGACCCCATGGGTATCGACGTGCCGTTCCCGGCAGGGACACGCAGCCTGAGAATGTCCTCGGGTTCCATGCGATACCGGCCCTCGGCCTGGACGAGGACCTGGAACGAGCCGCCGAAGGCGTTGAAGTCGTTGACGTAGGAGCTGCCAAGATTTGTTTGGAGGGTTCGGTAGACCTCATCGATGGGCAGGCCAGTCTGCTTGACCTTGTCCCGGTCGACATCCACGAAGAGCCTCGGTGTGGTGGCGCGGAAACTGGCGTTGAGCCTCGCGAGGGTCGGTTGGGCGCGGGCTGTCGCGGCGATATCGTCGGCGACTGCTTGCAGCGAATCCGTTCCGAGCCCGCCGCGGTCCTGGACGCGCATATCGAAGCCGCCGGTAAGGCCGACGCCCGGGATCGGTGGCGTCTCAAAGACAAACGCGACGCCATCACGGGTCCTGGCGAGCTTTGATTGCAGCGTCGGGGCGATGCTCGCCTGGTGGAGGTTGGCATCGCCGCGCTCCTCCCACGGCTCGAGCGTGATGATGTAGGACGCGACGTTCGGATTCGCCACACCATCGATCAGCGAGTAGCCGCCAATCTGGATGTACGACCGGACGCCCGGCGTTTGCCCGACGATCGTGTCGATCTCATCGGTCACCGCCCGCGTGCGGGACCGGGACGCCGCGTCGGGGAGCTGGACGCCTGCCATCAGCAGTCCCTTGTCCTCCTGGGGCGCAAAGCCGGTCGGGAGTCTCAGGAAGCCGAGCAGTCCGGCCGCGGCGATGAGCAGGAAGAGCGCGAACGAGATCACCGCTCGATGAACCACGAGCCCGACGACAGCGCAGTACCCGCGGGTGGCTGCGGTGATGATCGCATCGATCCCGCGAAAGACGAGGCTTTTCTTCCCCGTGCTTGGACGCATCAGGACGCCGCACAGGGCTGGACTCAGCGTGAGTGCGTTGATGGAGCTGATCACGGTAGCCGCAGAGATGGTCAGCCCGAACTGGCGGTACATCACTCCGGTAATCCCGCCCAGGAACGAAGCGGGCACGAAGACCGCGAGCAGCACGAGCGTGGTTGCGACGATCGGACCGCTCACTTCACGCATCGCACGGATCGTGGCTTCTCGTGGAGACGTGCCGGGCTGCTCAAGATTCCGGGCGACGTTCTCGACGACCACGATCGCGTCATCCACGACGATACCGATCGCGAGGACGAGGCCAAAGAGAGTCAGAGTGTTCAGCGTGAAGCCGAGAGCGGCCATCACCGCGAATGTGCCGATCAGCGACACCGGGATGGTGACCGCCGGGATGATCGTCGCCCGGAAGTCCTGCAGAAAGAAGAGGACGGTCAGGATGACCAGGGCGGCCGCGATGAACAGCGTGACCACGACTTCACGGAGCGACGCGCGCACCGCGTCGGCCGCGTCGTACGTGACCGAGATTTCAAGCCCGGCGGGGAGGGACGGGCGGGCCGACTCGATCAGCCTGGCCAGTGCGTCCGAGATTTCGATGAGGTTCGCGCCCGGCTGCTGAAAGATCGCGAGGACGGCTGCGGGCTTGCCGTTGACCCGCGACTCCATCGCGTAGTTCTGTGCGCCAAGCTCGATGCGGGCCACGTCTCGCAGACGCAACACTCGGCCGTCGTCACCCGTTCGGATCACGAGCTCGCCGAACTCGTCGGGGGTGGCGAGCCGCCCGCGTGCGGAGACCGCATACTCGAAGACGACATCATCGGCGTCGGGCGGTGCTCCGATCTTCCCCGCCGCGACCTGCACATTCTGCTCCCGGATCGCGCCGATGACCTCACCGCTGGTGAGCCCACGCTCGGCGAGCTCGTCGGGATCGAGCCAGATCCGCATCGCGTAGTCGGCCGCGCCGAACACCTGCACGCCGCCTACGCCGGGAACTCGCTTGATCTGTTCGCTGATTTGGAGGGTCGCGTAGTTACTCAGGAAGACGTCGTCGTACCGACTATCCGGCGAGGTCACGCTCACCATCTGCGCGAAGTCGGGCATCTTCTTCTGCGTCTTGATTCCCTGGCGCCGGACATCCTCGGGCAGGCTCGGCTCCGCGGCGGAGACGCGGTTCTGGACCTGGACAGACGCGATATCCAGATCCGTGCCCGTCTCGAACGTGACTGTGAGCTTGTAGGTGCCGTCGCCCGAGCAGGTGCTGCTCATAAAGAGCATGCCCTCGACGCCGTTCACTTCACGCTCGATCGCGACAGCCACCGTGTCGGCGATGGTCTGGGCGTCCGCGCCCGGGTACACCGCGTTGACCTCGATCGTCGGCGGGGCGAGATCGGGATATTCCGCGATCGGGAGCGTCGCGAGCGACACAAGACCCGCGACCACGATGACGATCGACACGACGGCGGCGAAGATCGGTCGCTCGATGAAGAACCGCGACATTACGGCGTCTCCGCATCCGCGTTGTCGAGCGACTCTTCTCTGGCGGTCACGGGCTGGCCGGGTCGCGCACGCAGGATGCCGCTCACGATCACCCGATCGTCGGGTGAGAGGCCGGAGTCGATGACTCTGAGCGGTCCGTCCCGAACGCCGAGCTCCACGGGGCGCGCCTGCACGAGGGCATCCTCGCCAAGAACCAGAACATACCGACCGATCTGCCCGCTCCCGATCGACGCCTCCGGCACCAGGATCGCGTCCTTGATCTGGCCGGCGACAAGCCGACCACGAACAAAGAGGCCGGGCTTCAGCGCGCCGTTGGGATTCGGAACCGTCGCCCGCAGCCGGATCGTCCCGGTTTCAGGATCGACCGCAGGGTCGACATAGTCGATCACGCCCGCGTGCGGGAAGCCGTCGTCGGTCTCCGTCGCGATCTGGATCGGGTAGGCCAGCGGAACCAGGGTCCCCGACCCGCTGCTGAGATCTTTCGCCGCGGCCGAGCTCAGGAAGAGCCGATCCGGAATGGTCATCCATACGTGCACGCTGGAGGTGTCGTAGATCCTCGTCAGACGGCCCGAGCCGAGTCCTCCGACGAGGCTGCCAAGATCGGGGGCGCCCGCTTCGAGCTCTCCCGAGAGTGGCGCGCGCACCTCGGTGTAGTCGACGGACAGCTGCTTGATCGCGAGTTCGCGTCGTGCAATCTCCAGATCCGCGGCGGCGGTGTTGACAGCGGCCTCCGCCTTGAGGACCTCGATTTGATTTGCTGCTCCTTGGTCTACCGCTCGCTGGATGTTCCGGAGCGTTACTTCAGCAACGCCGAGTTCGGCTTCGGCGCGTTGCACTCGAGCGGCGGCGGCGTCTCTCTCAGCAACGAAGACGTCAGGATCGATTCGGAACAGCACCTCTCCCTCATTGACGCGCGTCCCGGGCCCCTTGATTGCTTCGAGCAGCACACCCTAACGCGCGCCCGGACCTCGACCACCTGGGTCGCCTCGGTGCGACCTGAGAGCTCGGCATACCGAGTGACATCACGGACGACCGGTGATGCGACGCCCACCTCCGGCGGGGTGGGCGCAACGAAGGCTTGTTCCTTACAACCGACACACAGTACAAGGGCAGCGAGGCCGAGCGTCATCCAGACCAACCCCGCGGCGACAGGAGACCCGAG
>CAYTSW010000176.1:0-5351 GCA_964440605.1 uncultured Phycisphaeraceae bacterium
CCCGCGGGCCGGCGCCGACCCCGCTTGTGGCGACGTCGCCGCGGCCCCCCCCCCCCCCTGCCCCCCCCCCCCGCCGCCCGCCGCGGCCGCGGGCGTGCCGAAGAGCCCTTCGAGCACCGCCTGCACCTTCACCGGGTCGGTGTGCTCGAGGGTGTACACGCGCGGGATGACGTTCTCGGTTTCGACGGGGATGTCCCACTCGCGGTCGATCAGCATCTCCACCGCTTCCAGGACACCCGGCTCGGCGACGACCGTGACGGAGTTCTGCTGGATGTTTGCGGTCACGCGCAGGTTAGCGCTGGGCGAGCCGCCCGATTCGCCTTCGTCGCCCCCGCCGCGCCCGAACCGGCGGAAGCGGTTGAACTGTTGCTGCTGCGCCTGGGCGCTAGCGTCGTCGCCCTCGTAGAGCTCGCGGATGTTCTCGGCGATCGTCTCGGCGTCGGCGAAGCGCAGCTTGAACGTCCGCGTGCGCACCGAGCCGGCGCTCGGACGGTCGATCGCCAGCAGGAGCTCCTCGGCCCGCTGCAACAGCGCGATGCTGCCCAGCACCGCGACCGTGTTCGACTGCTCGTTGAAGCTCACCTGCACGAAGTCGGGAAAGTCCTCGCTCAGCACGTCGGCGACGTCTTCCGCCGTCACGTTCTGCAACGCGAAGACCTTGCGCACCATGATGCCGATGTCCTCGCGCCCCAGCAGCGACTGCTCGGGCCCGACCACCGCGACGTCGAGCTGATCGACCTCCGCCTGGTCGCGCAGCGTGATGTAGTCCTTGGTCTCCGAGACGGCGATGCCCTCCTGCTGGAGCGCGTAGAAGACCAGGTCCAGCGCCTTGCTCTGCGGGATCGGGCTGTCGCTGACGATGGTGATCTCGCGGTTGTTCACGTCGGCCCGCGAGATGACGACCTTGCCCGTCGTCTCGATGATGAAGGGGATCAGGTCGCCCACCTCCACCTCGCGGAAGGCCAGCCTCGTCGTCTCGCCGCTGGTGACGCGTCGCCCGTTGGGCGTGCGCTCGTCGGCGTCGTCCTGCGCGCGGGCCGCGGGCGCCGTCACGACGAGACCGACGACCATGATCAGACACAGGATCCCGGGGAGAAGGGTGCGCATCGGTGCGGGCTTTCGTTGGAGCGTGTTCATCGCGTCAGTCGTTCACTCGGTCGAAGGTTCAAGAAAGCGCGACGTGGTGCGCTCGAAGATCGGGACGTCGAACTCCTGCCCCCGCCACTCCACGCGGACCGACCACGGCACGTCGTCGTCGTTGAGCAGCGTCACCCCCTCCGCCTCTTCGCCCATCTTGACCACCGCGCCGCCCTCGAGCCAGATCTGGCCGTTCATCGCGGCGATGACCTCCGGGCCGCGGTAGCGCGTCGGCGTCGGATCGGGGCGGTCCTCGGGCTCGTCGGGCGGGTCCTCCACAACGACGGGTTCTTCCTTGATGGGCTCGGGCGGGATGAAGAACATCGAGCGTCCGCGGGCGTTGGCGGCCCATCGGTCCATCCGCTGGGCGTACGCCGCGCGTTGTTCGGCGACGTCCACCGCGGCGGCCGTGGGCGCTTCGCCCCTGGCGCGCAGGGCGTCGGCCAGCGGGAGCACGAGCAGCCCGAGCGCGAGCAGCGCGAGCAGCGTCGCGACGAGCGCGACGTAGCCGAGCAGGCCGGGCGTCCTCCAGGTGATGCCGCCGTCGCGCGGGGTCATCAGCGCGTCCTCCTGCGGGTGACGACCCACACCTCGGGCGTGAGCGTCGCCCGGACGAGGCGGGCGTCGCGGGTGGTGACGGCCCGCAGCGACACGTCGGCGATGAGGGTGATCTCGGGCGCGCGTTCCAGATCGGCGATCACGCTCAGCACACGCTCGGGCGTCGAGGTCAGGTCGAGGCTGATCGTGACCTTCTGCACCTGCTGCGTCTCTGGGTCGTCCACGAAGCCCTCCATCGCGCCGCGGTCGAGGTCGGTCGGCGCCGGGGAGATGAGGCGGAAGCGGTCCACGCCCTGCTCGGCGAGCACCGCGCTGATGCGCTGGCGCGCGGCACCCACCGGGTCGCCCTCGCGGTCCGGGGCGTACACCTCGCCGAACGAGCGAGCCGCGATCTGCACGGTCGTCGCCGCGTCGGCCCGGCGCTCGGCCTGCGCCGAGAGCGTCTTGAGTTCTTCGGCGGCGAGCGTGGCGCGCGAGGCGTACGAGTTGGTCAGGTCGATCACTGGCTCCACCACGCCGAGGTACGCGACCAGCGCGAGGGCCGCGAGGATCGCCCACTGCAACGCGCGCGAGAGCCCGCGCCAGCGGTCGAGCAGCGAGGGGCGCGATGTCGATTCGTCGCGGCTCATTCGCGCAGCTCCTCGAGGCGTCGGCGCAGCTTGCTCACCTCTTCGTTGAGGCGCCGCTTGGTTTCGTCGTCGATGTTGGCCAGTCGGGACGCGCGCAGGCGCGTGGCGAACTCGGCCCGCGCCTCATCCTCGTTGAGCTCGTCGATCTGCTGGTCGCTGAGCGCCGCGGGCGGGCCTTCTTCCTCGTTGTCGCCCTCGCCGCCCGTGAACCGCGCCCCGCGCGAGTCCGACCCGCTCGCGGGCCTCGTCGTGCGGGAGCTCCGAGCACGATCCTCCAGCGTCGGGCCGAGTGTCTCGAGCGACGCGTAGTCGAATGTTCGCGCCTCGTCGCCGTGCAGGCGCACCGCGAACGTCTCTTCGACGAAAGCGCCGAGCGCCGGGGCATCGGGCAGCGGGTCCTCGAGCGTGGCGTTGACCGTGAACTCGACCTCGTCGGTCGCGCGGTCGGTCGAGAACTGCGGCACGGCCTCGTCGAACAAGCCGGTGGCTTTGAGCCTGTCGGCGAACCGCTCGACGACCTGCGCGTCCGACGCGCGACCTTCGATCAGCACCGAGCCGTCATCGATCCGGATCTCCTCGGCCTGCACGCCCAGCGGGTTCTCGGTGTCCGCCCCGACGGGCATGCTCTCGGCGATCGCGGCCAGAAGGCTCGTCACCGGAATGCGGCGCTCACGCAGGCCTTCGAGGAAGATCGCGTCGCGCTCGAGTCGCTGCGCCGCGGCCGACTCCTCATCGCCCACCGTCGCGCGAATCGCGCTGAGCTTCTTTTCGAGCACGCTGTAGCGCGCGAAGTTGATCGCCAGAGGCCCGAGGATCAGCACCAGCAGCGCCAGGCCCAGCAGCACCCCGGCGCGCTTCGGCTCGCCGAGCCACAACGCCACACGCTCGCCCGGGCTGAGCCTGATCTTTGGCGGCTCGGCCAACAGCGCGTAGAGCCCCGCGGCGTGCTCGCCCGAGGTCAGCAGGCCGATGGCGGCCCCCGCGGCCGCCGCGTGCGTGCGCACCCACTCTCGGTCGACGCCCGACGTCGGCGCCATCCGCATGAGCGCTTCGCGCGTGCGCTCGTCGATGAACACGCCACGCCCGCCGCCCGCGCTGTCCGAAAGGTCCACGCGCGGCGGCTCGATCTCTGGCGGGAGCGTCTCGGCGATCGCGTCCTCGTACGACCCTGCGACCCGCCCGGCGCGCACCCGCGTCCCGAACACGCCCGAGGCGATCACGCAGACCGCGCCGGGCTCGACGCCGACGATCACCGCCGGCTCGTCCGGCGGGCGCGTCGCCACGTTCGCGAGCCCTGCCAGCGCGACCGCCTGCGCCACGAAGCTCTCGTCCTGTTCGTCCCCGTCGAGCACCGTGGTCGGCGACTCACCCACCCAGCCCGTCAGCAGCGCGAGTCGGCCCTCGCCCCCCGAAGGCAGCGACGAGAGCCCGGCGCTCCGGCGGTGGGGGGGCAGGGTCGCGGGTAGTTGCGCCTCGGCGATCAGCTCAACCGCTTCGGTCAGCTCCTCGAGCGAGCCCTCGGGCAGCTCCACCGTGCGCACGATCGCCTGCCCGGCGCCCAGCACACGCACCAGCCGCTCCACGCGGTGCTTGGCGAGCACGCGTTTAACGCCCTCGCGGTCGCCCGCGCCCAGACGCGCCGCCTCGATCACACGCACCGACTCGGGGCTGGCGGGCAGGACGGCGGCGTCGGTCTCGCAGAGCACGAGCGACCACGCCTGCTCCGTCTCATGCAGGGCGGCGACTCGCCTGGCCCGCGACAGTTCGCGCGCCCGTTCATTGGTCCCAAAGACGCTCAACGCTCCGTGTACTCCCTGATCACCAATGGAAGGGCCGAACGCTCGATCACCGCGACGATTTCGACCTCGATCCCCGTGTTCTCGTCGCGGCCGATGGCGGTGAGCTTGAACGACGAAGACGCGACCGTCAACACGTTGGCGAGCTGGCCCACCGCCTGCCGGTTCACGCCCGGCACGTCCTGAAGGTCGAGGATGTTCACGAAGCCCTCGGGGCGGTTGTCGCGGTTGAACAGGAGCCAGTCCGCCGCCTCGTCTGATATAGCGGTGAGGAAGTCGAGAGTTTCGCGCGGCACGGTGTTGATGTTCACGCGGCCCGGCCTCGGGGCGTCGCCCGACCGCCGCACCGTCGTCTCGTCCAGCAGGCTGCGGAGCTGATCGTCCGTCAGTTCGGGGATGTTCTCGATCGGCACGCCCAGATCGGGGAGGGTCAGCGCGATCTGCCGCAGGCCCGTCGCGATGAAGTCGCGCTCGTCCGTCCCGGGCTGGAGCAGATAGTCGAGCATCACCCGGGCCTGCACCGCCTGCACGTCGATGCGGTTCATGAGGTCGCGCTGGTCGGCCTCGACGAGGTTGAGGCGTTCCCGCCCCGAGGCCGCCAGCCCTTCATCCGTCTGGCCCGCGCTGATGTGCGCCGACCAGCCCGCATCGAGGTACCCGTCGGCGTTGTCCGGGGGCCAGGTCGCCTCGCCGTCGTTCTCGTTCGGGTCGAGGCGTCCGTTGAGGTTCCAGTCCTCGCCTCGGAGCAGCTCGGGCCGGACGCCCACCGCCAGTTCGAGTTCGAGGATCGAGGTGATCGGCCCGTTCCTGGGCTGGTAGGGGGGGCTGAGCTGGCGATAGAAGCCTTCTTCGGCGCCGAACTCGGTGATGACGTCGTCGGGGTCGATCCAGTCGACGATCGCCGCGGCCACGTCCTCGCTCATGCCGGGCAGCTCCATGAGATCGGGCACGGACATGAGGTTGACGTTGATCTTCGCGTGCATGTCCTCGGGGCCGAATCGTCGCTCGCCCAGGACGTTGTGGATGACTTCGAAGCGCGCGCCGCGCAGTTCGCCCGAGGCCACCTCGTCCATCGCGTTGTAGATGGTGAAGGCGCTGGCGACGTCGGTGCGCTCGGACTCGCGGGCGAGCCGGGCGATGGTCGCCTCGAGCGCGCCGCGGGCGGCCCAGCGGGCCCGCGTCGCCGCGACCGCCTCGCGCCCCGCCGACGCCTGGCGGAACGCCGACGCCT
>CAYTSW010000177.1:0-5305 GCA_964440605.1 uncultured Phycisphaeraceae bacterium
TGAGGCTGGGCCTCTGCTTTGGGCGTTTCGATGGGTTCAGCCGTCACCGCCGCTGACTCTGGCGCGACGACGGCGGCGAGGAAGAAGACGCAGCCGAGGAACTCGAGGGATTCTTCGACGATCTGCGAGGGGATGGTGGCGAAGACCTCGCGCAGGAGGTCGTCGATGACGAGGCCGCCGGCGAGGCAGAGGACGGCCGCGACGACGAGGCGCGGGCGGGCGCGGCGACAGTCGGGCTTCCCGCGGGCGCGCCAGGCGGGGTAGGCGACGATGAGCGTGCCCAGGACGAGGACGCCGACCCAGAGGGCTTTGACGCCGAGCGGCTCGGCGGGGTCGAGCCACCAGTCGATGCGGTAGTGCACGCCCCAGGGCCCGATGACATCGGGGTTGAGGAGTTCGTGCATGTCGAGCTCGCGCAGAAGGGCGAGGACCGCGAGGACGCCGAGGAGGATGGTGCTCCAGCGTGCGGTGTGGCTGGTCACGCGCCGGGCGACGACAACGGCGAAGCCCGCGCTGAGCACCCAGCAGGCGACCTGGGCGACTTCGATCGGTCCGCTTTCGCTCACGAGCCATCGCCCCGGCGAGAGCACGAGCGTGGCAATCAGCAACAGAGCGCCGAAGATCGACGCATACACCAGCGGCTGCTTCCAGAGCAGCGGTCTCCAGTTCGGCTCGGCCACGTACGGTCCTCGTCACTCCGGCGAACGGCGGGCAGTCCGACCCAAAACGTACACGACCGACGGGGCGGATGCCGCGCCGGTCGTGGAAAAGACTGTCTCGGATGGGTGGGAGGATCAGTTCATCCAGTTGACGCGTCCGGTCTCGAGGTCGTAGACACCGCCGACGATCATGACGTCGCCGTTATTGACCAGGTCGCGGATGATGGTGGAGCGGGCGGGGATGTCGCGCATGGTGTGGCGGACGTTGGTCTCGATGATGGCGTTGACGAAGGCCGTATTGTTGGAGTTCTTGGCGCCGGAGACGTTCGAGGCGGCGCGGACGGCGGGGGCGAGCTCTTCGAGCATCTCGGTGACGTTGCCGAGGTCGACGCTGTCGGCGGCGGCCTTGACGGCGCCGCAGGCGGTGTGGCCCAGCACGACGATGAGCGGCGTGCCGGCGACGGCGCAGGCGAACTCCATCGAGCCGAGCAGGTCGACGTTCTCGAAGTTGCCCGCGACGCGGCCCACGAAGAGGTCGCCGACGCCCTGATCGAAGATGATCTCCGGCGGGACGCGGGAGTCGAGGCAGCTCAGGACGACTGCCTTGGGGAACTGGCCGGCGGCGGTGGAGCGGACCTGGGCGACGTAGTCGAAGTTGGTCCCGCGGTCCTGGACGAAGCGTCGGTTGCCGTTCTTGAGGTCGGTCAGGGCCTGCGCGGGGGTCATCGCGGCCTGGGACTCGGAGGTCATGACGGTGCTGACGCGCTGGCCGTCGTTCTGGGCGCAGCCCGAGGCCGCGAGCGGGGCGCACGCGGCGGTGACGGCGGCGAGGCCGAGCTTCCAGATCGTCAACATGGATGCTCTCCTATACGTGTTGATCGGGTACCGATTTGATCGGGTCGGCCCGATCGTAACCGCTCTCAGACGCTCGCAGAGCCGCCTAGAGGGCGTGTTGCGGTCGATCCCGGTGAAATCAGTGGTTAGCCCTTGCTTCCGACGGCGTGTAGGTCGAGCCGCGCGACGGCGTTGACCGGCCAAAACGAAAACACGCGTCCGGCGCTTGAGCGCGGACGCGTGTTGGGTGGGGGGGGAGTGGAGCCGATCGGGATCGAACCGACGACCTCTTGCATGCCATGCAAGCGCTCTCCCAGCTGAGCTACGGCCCCTTGTCTGGACACATACATTCGGATTGTCGAGCCGGCGCGGTGGCGTATGAAGAGTCGGTAAGCCGCCGCGGGACTTTCAGGGTAGCCGGTGGCGACGGGGCGTCAAGCGGGGGCTGGGCCGAGTGGGCTGCCGCGGGGCTCGGGCTTCGCTATGCTCGGCGCGATGGCGAGCGCCCACCCCGAGCATCCCAACCTCTACCTCATCGACCACCCGCTGATTTGTCACAAGCTATCCATCCTGCGGGATCGGGGCACCGGGTTCCGAGCGTTTCGGGCGATGATGGCCCAGATCGCGGGGCTGATGGTGTATGAGGTGACGCGGTCGTTCCCGGTGGTGGAGCGGGAGATTCAGACGCCGCTGGAGTCGCTCAACGTGCAGACCATCGAGGCCAAGATCACGGTGGTGCCGGTGCTGCGTGCGGGTCTGGGGATGGCCGACGGGGTGCTGGAGATCATGCCCGAGGCTCGGGTGGGGCATTTGGGGTTGATCCGTGACAAGAACACGTTGCTGCCGGCGCGGTACCTTTCCAAACTGCCGGAGGACCTGGCGGCGGGGCCGGTGGTGCTGATCGACCCGATGCTCGCGACGGGGGGGTCGGCGGCGGCGGCGGCGGGCATGCTCCGGGCGGCGGGCGCACGCGACCTGCGGATGATCTGCCTCGTGGCCTCACCCGAGGGTGTGGTGAAGATGCGCGAGGAGCACCCGGACGTGGCGGTGTACAGCGCGGCGCTGGACCGCTGCCTGGACGACGAAGGGTTTATCCGTCCGGGCCTGGGGGACGCGGGGGATCGGCTGTTCGGGACGACGTGAGCAAGCTGTCGGTATCGCCGGCGACTGGCGCGATGAGGAACCCTGTGGGATGATCACCCGTTCGGAGCTCGCGGCACGGGTTGCAAGCGACCCGTGGCACGGAACACCGGCGTGTGTGCCACGGCTTGCTTGCAAGCGGTGCTCTCCGACATCCGTCCTCGCCTCTCGGCTGAGAAAGCAAAGGCCAACGCATGGGAAACACGGCACAGGTCAACGGGCGTTCTACGTCGAAGCGTTCGATCCGCCCGACGTACGCGATCGACGATCCGCGGACGGAGGTGTACGTCGGCGATTGCCGGGAGGTGTTGCCGAAGCTCGAGGCGGTGCGCAAGGCGCAGGTGGATCTTGTCTTTGCCGACCCGCCCTTCAACTGGGCGCGGGCGTACGACGAGTGGCACGACAAGATGCCGACCGGGGAGTACTTGGAGTTCACGTACGCATGGCTGGACCTGTGCGTCGGTGCGCTGCGGGAGCACGGGGCGATCTGGGTGAACATCCCGGACGACTGGGCGGCGGAGATTGTCGTGCACCTCAAGCGGCACGGCCTGCACATGGCCAACTGGTGCATCTGGCACTACCGCTTCGGGCAGAACCAGCTCGGGCGCTTCATCAACTCCAAGGTGCACGCGTTGTACTTCGTCAAGGATCCGCAGCACCCGGACAAGCGGTGGAACACCGAAGACATCCTCGAAGCGAGCGATCGGGCGACGACGTACTTCGACCCGCGCACGCACGCGAAAAAGGTGGGCTCGCAGGGCAAGCGCGTGCCGATGGACGTGTGGTACGGGCGGCACTGGGGGCGCATCCAGGGCAACAACAAAGAGCGCCGGCGGAACCACGACAACCAGATCCCCGAGGTGTATCTCGAGCGCGTGATCCGCGCGTGTTCACACGAGGGTGACCTGGTGCTCGACCCCTTCCTGGGTTCGGGCACGACGGGGCTCATCGCGCGTGAGCTCAACCGACGGTCGATCGGCGTGGAGTACTCGAAGGCGAACGCCAAGAGCGCGTTCGAGCGGACCGAGGCGGGGCCGGTGCGGGTGCGCAAGGACGAGCCGACGCAGCACGCCAGCGCCATCTTCGCGCCGCGTCGGGTGAGCGAGACCTTCCGGGACAACTTCGGAAAGGCCCCGAGCGCAGACGCCGAGGCGTAGCGCAACGGGCGATCAGTTCAGCGCGGCGACGCGCCGGGCCATCTCTTCCACGCCTTCGTTGCCGGGCAGGACGATGCGCCACTGTGGGGCGTCGGCGGTGCCGGGCTCGACGTGGAGGATGAAGGTGTCCTCGCGGTCGGACTCGTCCAGCCAGCGGGCGAGCGTGGTCGCGGCTTCGGGATTGGTGAAGAGCGAGACGCCGGCGACCGAGCGGGCATGGGCGACGGCTTCGACCTCGTCGTCCTCGCCCCCGAGGCCGAGCACGTCGATGCCGGCTTCGCGGAAGTAGTCGATGAGCAGACCGAGGGCCGAGTCGAGGTCGTCGGCGTCGTCGGGTTCATCGGTGAGCACGAGCGCGGCGTCGGGGAAGGCCTCGAAGAAGGCCTCGGCGTCGATGTCCTGACGCATGAAGTTTATGGGCGTGGAGGGCGTCTCTCGCAGGGCGTTCGAGGTCGACTCGAAGGCGACGCGGGCTCGCATGTCGTCGAGCGGGTCGTCCTCGTCCCACTCGCCGTCGAGATAGAGCTGGATCGCGAGCGAGCCGGCGGAGTCGGCGTCGATGAGGCGCAGGGCGTAGGAGCGTGAGCCGGGGAAGGGGCTCGCCGGCGCAGAAGCGGGCGCGGGGCTTGCCGATTCGGCGCCCGGGATGGAGACGGCGGGCTGAGCGGGCGGCATCGGCGCAGTGACCGTGGCGACGCGCCGCGAGTCCGCGGAGAACAGCGCGAAGGCGCCCGCGCCGAGCAGGCCGATGAAGATGACGACGGCGCCGATGATGCCGGCGTTGGGGCCGGGGCGGTGATGCTTCGCGTGGTGCTGGCGCACGCCCCGGGCGTGAGCGATGGCGCGTTGGCGAGCGGCGGCGGCACGCTTGCGGGCGCGCTCGAGCTGCTCCTTGGCGCTCGCACGCGGGCCGACGGGCGGGCGGTACGTCGAGACCGGCGCTGCGATCGGCTGCTCGGCGGCGCCGGTGTCCACCGCGCCGCCCTTCCACCAGTCGCGGACGTCGATGCGGCGTTTGCGCCCCTGACGCGGCGAGGCTTCGTCACGCGGGCTCGCGGGGGGAACAGGGCTGTACGCCGCTGCGGCGACGGCAGCGCCCGCGGCCGCGGGCGCGAAGACGTCCTCGTCGCCTGCGTCATCGTCGTCGGCGGGCGAGAAGCCGTTGCGCGAAGGCAGGTCGGCGGGTTTGACCGACCAGGGGTCCCTGGCGTTCATCACGGTGCGCAGGTCGGCGAGCATCTCCTCGGCGGAGGCGTAGCGGTGGTGAATCTCGGCCATGGAGCGGCGGACGATCCACGACAGGGCTTCGGGGCAGCGCTTGGAGAGGCTCGAGAGCGAGCCGTGAGCGGGGAAGGAGTTTTCGAGGACGGAGTAGAGGACGGCGCCGGTCCCGAAGAGGTCGAACTTCACGCCGTCGACCTCGTGGACCTTGGCGCCGCGGTTGGCGAGGCGGACCATCTCGGGGTCGCGGAAGTATTCCGTGCCGTGGGTGGTGAGGGTCATCGCGCTGCGCAG
>CAYTSW010000178.1:0-5243 GCA_964440605.1 uncultured Phycisphaeraceae bacterium
CCTACAACCTAGCGGTTAACAGCCGCTCGCTCTACCATTGAGCTATCGGGGAATGGTTGGGTTGTGCCGGCGGCCTCCGCCGGGCCGATCAGAGTAGCCGCTTTCTCGGCACAATCAAGCGCCCCCTTGGCCCCCGCCCGCCACACGCCTATCCTCTCCGCCCACCCAGACCCACCTCCTCGCACACCCCCACCAGGGACCGCACGATGAAGCAGGACACCCACCCCAAGTACTACCCCGACTGCAAGGTCTACTACAACGGCGAGGTCGTCATGACCGTCGGCGCCACCGTCCCCGAGATGCACGTCGACGTCTGGTCCGGCTCGCACCCCTTCTTCACCGGCAAGGCCGCCTTCGTCGACGCCGCCGGACGCGTCGAGAAGTTCAACCGCAAGTTCGCCGGCGGCTACTTCAAGAACAAGAAGAAGTAACGCGGTCGCCCTCCAACGCGACCCCCGACCCAACGCCCGCCCGACGCGGGCGTTGTCGTGCGCACGCCGAACGGTCCTACGCTGATCGTCGAACCGCCGCAGCGTCGCCAGGCGCGAGCCGACCGCACCGATGAAGCCCACCACCCACATCCTCGACACCCTCAAGGCCATCGCCGACGAGCGAGCGCAACTCGAACAACGCCTCGCGGATCCCGAAGTGCTTTCGGACCACCACCAGGTCCGCGATCTCTCCATCCGCAAGGCCGCGCTCGACCCGGTCGCCGACGACTTCCTCGAACACCAACGCCTGCGCGCCGAAGCCGATGACCTGCGCTCCGTCATCGACCAGCCCGGCGACGACGAACTGCGCGCGATGGCGCGCGAAGAACTGCCCGACGTCGAAGCGCGCGCCCAAGCCGCCCTCGACCACGCGCTCGAACGACTCGTCACCGCCGACGACCGCACCATCGCCTCCGTCATGCTCGAGGTCCGCGCCGGCGTCGGCGGCGACGAGGCCGGCCTCTGGGCCGCCGACCTCCTGCGCATGTACGACAAGTTCGCCCACCTCAAAGGCTGGTCCGCCGAGACACTCTCCCTCGAAGCCGACGACGGCATGGGCGGTGTGCGATCCGCTGTCGTCAACCTCCGCGGCGAGGGCGTCTGGGCCGAGCTCAGCCACGAGGCCGGCACCCACTGCGTCAAGCGCGTCCCCGCGACCGAAACCCAGGGCCGCATCCACACCAGCACCGCCACCGTCGCCGTCCTCCCCGAGCCGCAACGCGTCGAAGTCGAGATCGATCCCAACGACGTCGACGAGCACATCACCACCGCGCAAGGCCCGGGCGGGCAGAACGTCAACAAGGTCGCCACCGCCGTCCACCTCATCCACCGTCCCACCGGCGTCGAAGTGCGCATGCAGGAGACCAAGAGCCAGCAGCAGAACCGCGAAAAGGCCTGGCGACTCCTGCGTGCCCGCCTGTACGAAGCCGAGCTCCGCAGACGACGCGAGGAAGAAGCCTCCAAGCGTCAGCAGCAGATCGGCGGCGGCGAACGCGCCGAACGCATCCGGACGTACCGCTACAAGGACAACATCGCCGTCGACCACCGCCTCGGCGACAACTTCCCCCTCCAGAGCATCCTCGAGGGCAAGCTCGACGACCTCGTCCGCCGCCTCACCGAGGCCGAGACCGCGCGCCGACTCGCCGCCCTCTGATCCCGCGGCCTTCGCGACCCCGATAACCACATGCGTACCAGCATTTCCCCGTGCGGGTGGTTCCCTCCAGTTCCTGTGTCGATGAGCCTCGCGACGCGGTCCGCGCGCGAGCTCCATGCCCACGCCGACACCCACCATCCCGACGCTCTTCGGGCCCGAGGCCTACTGCGGCGGCTTCGACACCCTCCCCGCCAGCGCCCCCGCTGCGCCCGCTCCGGCTCTCGCCGAGCGGCTCGACATCGCGACCAACTTCGGCGCCTACATGCCCCGCATCCACTGCATGCAGACCGCCCAAGGCACGCCCGACTGGCCCTGGATCTTCCTGCTCGTCGCCGCCACCGCCGGCATCGTCTTCTGGTACGCGCGCATCTACGCCTTCTGGCGCAGGTGCTACATCGCCGAGGAGCCGCGCGACAGAAACAAGCGGATGATGGATCTGGCCAACATCTTCTTCTGGTGCGCGATCTGCGGCTACGGCATGTCGCTGCTCATGTTTGTCTGGCCCGCCTACCGCCTGCTCGCGATCTTCTTGATCGTTCTCAACGTCTGGAGCTGGCGCTTCGAGCGTCACAAAGAGGAGTTCCGCATCTCCCTCCGAGCCAAGCGCCTCGAACGCGAGCTGCGCGAATCGCTCGAAGTGCGCAATACCGAGCTCGAAACCATCGTCGCCGAGCGCACACGCGAAGCCGAGGCCGCCCGCGCCGAAGCCGAGCGCGCCAACCACGCCAAATCCGACTTCCTCGCGCACATCAGCCACGAGATTCGTACGCCGCTCAATGCCATCATGGGCTTCGCCGATGTCCTCGACGACCCGAACCTTGCCGACGACACTCGCTCCGAGCACGTCGGCACCATCCGACGCAACAGCGCCCACCTCCTCGCCGTCATCAACGATGTGCTCGACCTCTCCAAGGTCGAAGCCGGGCGCATGCAGGTCGAACGCATCGAGACCGACGCCGCGCTCGTCGCCCGCGATGTCGTCGAGGTCCTCCGAGCCCGCGCCGCCGAGAAGAACATCAACATCACGCTCCGCTTCGCGACCCCCATCCCCGATCGCATCACCACCGACCCCACCCACCTCAAGCAGGTCCTCCTCAACCTCTGCTCCAACGCCGTCAAGTTTACCAACGAAGGCTCGGTCACCCTCGAACTCGCCACCGACGACGAAGGCTTCCTTGTCTGCCGCGTCATCGACACCGGCATCGGCCTCTCCGACGAACAGGCCGACCGCATCTTCGAGCCCTTCACCCAGGCCGAGCACTCCACCGCACGCCAGTACGGCGGCACGGGGCTCGGGCTCACCATCTCACGCTCGCTCGCCCACGCCCTCGGCGGCGACCTAACCGCCACAGGCACGCCCGGCCAAGGCTCCACCTTCACCCTGCGCATCGACCCCGGACCCGCCATCCCTCAGCAGAGCAGCGACGCACCCGCATCCGACACGCCCGCCAAGCCCGCCGAACCATTGAACCCGCCGACCGCCAATCTTGCCGGCCTGCGCGTCCTTCTCGCCGAGGATGGACCCGACAACGTCCGCCTGCTCAAGGCCTATCTCGTGCGCACGGGCGTTGACCTCCACGTCGCCGCCAACGGCAGGGAAGCACTCGACTCGGTCCGCAACAACACCGCCCGCCCCTTCGACCTCATCCTCATGGACGTTCACATGCCCGAGATGGACGGCCTGGACGCCACACGCCTCATCCGAGACGCCGGCTGCACCACGCCCATCCTCGCCCTCACCGCCAGCGCGCTGAACTCCGATCGAAGCGTCGCCCTCGACGCCGGCTGCGACGACTTCGTCACCAAGCCCATCGGCAAAGACGATTTCCTGAGCGTCGTCGCTCAGTGGACCAATCGCGACGACGCACACCGCGCGGAAGATCGCCCCGCCGCGTAAACATGTTAAGTAGTGTCACCCACTCCCGCCGCCACGACGCCGCTCCTCACGATTGCGACGCTCCTCCTCCGCCTGCTTGCTCGCGTTCTGCATCATGCGCAACAACTCGGTCATCCCCTGCGGCGCGCCGCCCGCTCCCCCTGCATCATCGACACCTGCCAACCCATCACCCTCATCGTCCTCCACGACGGTCGCAGCCGCGGTGGTCTCCCCCGCCATCAACGCCAGCGACAGACGGATGTCCTCTTCCGACACCCCCTGCGCCCGCAGCTCCGCCGCGATCTGATCAGCGTTTCGCGTTTCCACATGAGGCGTCGTCCGATCAGGCATCTCTTCCGTCGGCCGCGCCGGCAACGTCGCCAGTCCCTCCGGAAACAGCCGCCGCGCCACCGTCACGCCCGAACGCACCAGCACCACCCGATGCCGCGCCGGCTGCACCCGCGCTACCACCCAGGGCGACCGGTCGTGCGCCGGATCGGTGAACGCGTCCCCCGCTTCGTACGCCGTCGTCACCCCACGCTGAGGCGACTTCTTCAATCCGATCATCGCCCGCGACCGCTCATCCGCGCCGACGAAGATGCCAAACAGCTCCAGGTCCGACAACGCCGCCTTCACATCGTCCGGCACGTCCTCGTCCGGCGTCAGCACGATTTCCTGAACCCCGTCTCCGTCCGTCACCGCCACCGCCGGCGCTGGCTCGGCGGGCTCCTGCTCAGGCTCGGCTTCGACCCCCGCCTGCTCGTCAGCATCGCCCGCCGAGGCGTCCGCTACCGTGCGTGGCTCGGGCCAGAACCGACGATCCGACGCCCAGACGTTGTCCCGCCCCAGCCGCTCCAGCATCCCGTCGCGCGCCGCGACATCGAGCCCGTCGTGCTCCAACGCGGGCAACATCGGCACTTCGCCAACGGACGCGCGCTCGTCGACCGCGCCCGGCAGCGGGCGCACCCACGCCCACACGCACCACGCCGCGCACGCTACGACAGCGAAGCCCGTCACGCCCAGCGCCACACCCGTCGCGCTCGCGCCCCCCGCGCCACCGACCGCCGCTCGCTCTCTGGAAACGCGTCGCCATCCGCCCGTCATGCGCCACCCCCCTCCGACTCATTCGCGAGCATCGCCGTCGCCTCCGGCGTCACCGCGATCGCCTTGAGCGTCACCACCGCGCGCACCAGCGTCGACGCCTCCTTCGTCCCCGGTCCCGACAGCTCCAGCGTCTCGATCACGGTCCGCAGTTCCGGCAAGTGCTCCAGCCGATCGAGAAACGCGTACAAGTCGCGCGGATCATCGGCCTTGAACGTGAACACGCTCTCGAGCTCGAACACACCCGCCACATCCTCCACAGCCGCCGACTGCGACCGCGCCTGTCCCTCGAGCTCCACGTCGTACGACGCCGCCTCTTCCTGCACGCGCCGGCGAAACTCCGCCAGGGCGATCTGCGACGTGTCCGCTTCGATCACCGTCCCCCGCAGCGTCGCCCACGCCGCGCCCGCCTCGCCGCGCAGCCGCGCCCACGCGTCCGCCTCCTCCACCAGCGCCCGCTCCCGCGCCGCCTGAGCCGCCACGTCGAGATACCCGCTCATCGCCGCCGGCACCGCGCTCTCCGTCCCATCCCGGCCCGACTTCCGCACGCGATCCGCCACCACCAGCCCCGCCGCATCCGTGGCGGTCACCTTGACCGACACGGTGCCCACATCGCCATTCT
>CAYTSW010000179.1:0-5198 GCA_964440605.1 uncultured Phycisphaeraceae bacterium
CAAAGGCAAGCGTCACGCCCTGCGCAACAGCCGCAACCTCATGCACCAGCCCCTCGTCGGCGGCGTCATGGAGGGGCAGGCGACCGACCTCGAGATCGAAGCCCGCGAGATGCTCCGCCTGCGCGACCGCATCTACCACATCTACTCGGAAGCCACCGGGCAGACCACGGACGTCATCGAGCGCGACTGCGATCGCAACAAGTGGCTCGACGACGAAGAGATGGTCGAGTACGGCCTGATCGACAAAGTCCTCACCGAGATGCCCAAGAAGACCTCGGAGAACATGTGACCGCTTGCACCCACCCCGCCCCTCGCACCCCCCCCTTCCGCAAGACGACCGGCGGCACGGGCGTCTCGCCCGTGCGGTGGTGGGTGCTTCTGCTGGCGGGGTCATGTCTGGTGCTCGGCTCGTGCAAGGCCGGCGGCGATGAGAGCGAGGTGGACGAACTCCGCCGCCAACGCGAGACGCTGCTGGACGAGAACGACGCACTCCACGCCCGCCTCAACGAGGCCGAGGCCAAGCTCGCCGAGCTGTCACGCACGCTCGAAGCCGCCGGCGGCGACAACCGCGACGAAATCGTCGCCGCCCTCCCGCGGTGTGCCGGCATCACGATCGGGCGCGTGTCCGAACCGGTCGACACGGACGACCAACCCGGCGCCGACGCCGTCCGCGTCTATGTGAGCCCGTTCGACGGCCGCCAACGCTTCGTCCAGATCGCCGGCTGGCTGACACTCGAGGCCGATCTCATCCCCACGCTCGACCCCAGCAGCCCACGCCGCGCCGCTGAGGGCCCACGCCGGCTGGGGCGGCTCACGCTGGGACCCTCGGAACTCCGCGAGGCGTACCGCTCCAGCGCCCTCGGCACGCACTACACCGCGACCCTCCCCATCACCGACCGTCCCAACGCACCCATCGACGGCACGCTCGTCCTCTCCGCCAGCTTCCGCGACGCCATCACCGGCCAGACGTTCACCACAACGCGAACCGAGGAGGGCGCGTGGTAAGCTGCGGCATGCCGACTCTGCTCGATGCCTTGACCCGTCCGTGCTCCCGCGTCGCCCGCGCCATGCGCGACCGAAAAACGCTCATCGCGGTTATCGCTATCGCCGGCCTCGCCTTCACCGCACCGCTGGCGGGGTGTCGTCAGGCGTTGTTCCCGGCGGACAAAGAGCGCAGCCAGTTCGACCGCTATGACTTGAGCCGGAACCAATACGAACCGCAGTATGTAGAAGACGAGTTCGGGCGGCAGGAGCCGAACATCAAGGGGCGCCTGTCCCCAAAGGACTAAAGCGCCGATGTTCTTGTGGGTGCGGCGGCAAAAAAGGCGTCGAAATGCGAAGTTTCGGCACCAACAGAACCGATGGCCCACTCATCGCGGGGTATCTTGCACCCACGCCCCACGTCTCACTGGCGCACTGAAACAGACGATGCGGCCTCTGATCAACTGCCTCACCTCCGTTGTCCGCTCCGCAGGCCTGAGCCGCACGCATGTGGTCTGGGCTTGCCTGCTCATCTCCATGACCGCCGTCGGCGGGCTCCTCCTGGTGAGCGAGTCGCAGCGCACCCCCTACGCCGGGCAACTGCCTCCCACCGCCGTCGCACTCGAGCAGCCCGCGACGCTCGACGATCTCTTCGACACCACCTCGGCCATCGACGAACTCCGCTGGGCGGGCGTCGTAATCCATCACTCGGGCGACATCTCCGGCTCACCCGACTCTCTCGACCGACAGGCGACCGACGCCGGGCTCCGCGGCATCGGCTACCACTTCATCATCGGGAACGGTCGCGGCATGAGCGATGGCCACATCCACGCCACCTTCCGCTGGGACCAGCAACTCCCCGGCGCCCATGCCATCGGGCCCGACGCCGACTCGCACAACCGCACCTCCATCGGCATTTGCCTCGTAGGCGACGGCGACCGCCGCGCCTTCACGCCTCAACAGATGGCCTCCCTTGTCGCCCTGCTCAAGCACCTGCGCGACCGCTGCGGCCTCGATGCCGAAGACGTGCAGCTCCACCGCGAGATCTCCCCCACGTCCTCCCCGGGCCGCCTCTTCCCCGCGACCATCGTCCGAGGCGAACTCGCCGCAGGCCTCTGATCGCGTGTGCTGAGACGCAACGCCCGGTACGACCTCGACACATCCCGACACGCCCGCGCCCGTGATGCCGCCCCTGCATCCGTCCGATGGCTCCAATGGACGCTCGCGCGTTGCGAGACCCGCTTGGAACCGTGATACTCTCCGGGATCGTCTCCGCTCGGCCCCGTTGTCGGTCGCGGCGTACCATCCTGACCCGACCATTATCCGATCGGGTGTTATTGACCGTCGTTCAGATCCTTGACCTTGAAGCACTTGGAGCCAGCCAAACCCGGAAGCAAGCTCGCTGGCTACAGCGTGCTCTCACTGGTCGGCCGCGGCGCGGCGTCGATCATCTATCTCGTGCAGGACCCCAAGTCCAAACGCATCTACGCGCTCAAGCACGTCAAGAAAGACAACGCCAAGGACCAACGCTTCCTCGATCAGGCCTTCGCCGAAGCGGAGATCGCCGCCAAGGTCGCCTCCCCGCTCATCCGCAACATCGATCGCGTCATCAAGGCCCGCCAACGCTTCGTGACCGTCACCGAGGTCATGCTGTTGATGGAGTACGTCGACGGCATCTCCATCGAGCGCCAGCCCCCCGCCACCTTTGAAGAGGCGGTGCACATCTTCCGCCAGACCGCGCTGGGCCTTCAGGCGATGCACGACGCCGGCTTCGTCCACGCCGACATGAAGCCCAACAACGTCGTCGTCACGGATGACGGGAGCGTCAAGATCATCGACCTCGGGCAAGCCTGTCCCATCGGTACCGTCAAAGAGCGCATCCAGGGAACGCCCGACTACATCGCGCCCGAGCAGGTCCACCGACGCGCCATCACCCCCCAGACCGACATCTACAACCTCGGCGCAACGATGTACTGGTGTTTGACCCAGCGGTACATCCCCACCGCGATGCCCAAGGACAACGCGCTGGTCTCCTCCATCGACGACAACCTGATCCAGAAGCCCACGCCGCTGCGCGAGATCAACCCGCGCATCCCCGAAACGCTGGAAGCCATCGTCATGAAATGCGTCGAGGTCCGCCCCCTCGATCGACCGGAGAGCATGTACGCCGTCATCCATGCCCTCGACGCCGTCCGCGACGCCCTCCAGGGCGAAACCACCGGCGCGAAACAGCGCCGCTACAACCCCGGCGACGACGACCCCGAAGCCATGGACGACACCTTCGACCCCGAACTGGACTAAACCTCCAACGTGCATCACGCCCCCATCCGCGTCGGCTGCGTCTCCTACCTGAACACCCTCCCGCTCATCGAGGGCCTGGGCAAGCTCGAGGGCGTCCACCTCCACCTCACCGCCCCCGCCAAGCTCGTCGACCTCCTCGTCGATCGTGACGTCGACCTCGCCCTCGTCTCCATCATCGACTACCAGACCGCCCGCGACCCGCTGGCGATGGTCCCCGTCGGCATGATCGGCTGCGACGGCCCGACGATGACCGTCCGCCTCTTCTCCCGCATCCCACCCGAACGCATCACCACGATCCACGCCGACGCCGACAGCCACACCTCCGTCACCCTCGCGCAAGTCCTGATCTCCGAACTCAGCGGCCGCGTGCCGGAGATCGTCCCCTTTGACGCCGACCCGCCCCACGCCGCGGCGGCCGCCGACACCGACGACCTCGCCTCGACCCCCGCCCCCGACGATGCCGCGACCACGCCGGGCGACGAGCGCGAGTGGCCCGAGGCGCTGCTGCTCATCGGCGACAAGGTGGTCCGCCGCTCCCCGCCCGCGGTCTTTTACCCGCACCAGATGGATCTCGGCGATCAGTGGAAGCGTCAGACGGGCCTGCCCTTCATGTACGCGACGTGGATGTGCCGGGAAGACCGGGCCGACGACCCGGCCATCGCCGCCGCGGCCGCACTGCTCGACCGCCAGCGCCGACACAACGCGACGCGGCTGGACTGGATCGTCAACCAGCGAGCCGCCCAGCGCGGCTGGCCCATCGACGCGGCACGCCACTACCTTCGTACCTTATTGAAGTACGACGTCACTCCGGCTCACGAGCGGGCGGCCGAACACTTCTTCGATCGCGCGCATGAACTCCGCTTGCTCGACGACCGACGCCAAGCGGTGTGGCTGCGCCCCTGAATGCCAACCACCACCGATCGGCCTCAGGGCCGCATCACGCGCGATCCTGCGGCCACACCAGCGCACGACCGAACGACATGAGGCCAATCAAACCGATGTCCGAATGCGCCCGCCGGCACCCTAGCGCTTCGACACGACTTATACCTACGAGGGACACGTCAGCGGAAGATTTTGTTTGACTTCATGCGTGTAGGTATTACTTTGCACCGATCACGACTCATACTCCCCGTTCACGGAGGCAGCCATGAAGTCACGCGTTTGGCATCCGTTCGTCACCGGGATCCTGATCGGCGCGATGATCAACCTCGGCCTCCTGCCGCTGGTCGCGGCCAACCGCGCTGGCGCGCAGGGCGTGCTGCCGCCCGCCACCGGTCCCGTCGCGCCCCTCGACCCCGGTGCCGACAACCCGGCATACCAGGAGATCGCGGGCCTGCGCTTCCCCACCGAGCCGGGGATGGCGGACCTGCTGATCGAGCACCTGCTGATCCGCCACGACCTGCTGGGGCTGCCGCTGCCCGAACGGGGGACGGTGGTGGATGAGAGTTGGGTGGTCGGGGGCTGGCTAAGCGATGAGTTGTCCTCACGTTCCTTCCTCGGTCCCGGCGACCACTATTCAGGTGTCTTGTACACGCGCCGATCGGAGCATGAGGTCGACTTCTACGTGCTACACGCTCTGACGGCGTCTGATCCGAAGGCGTTCGGCCTTACAGAACAGATGCGTCTAAAGGCCGAGGCTGAGAAGATACAGGGTCGGATTGTAGTCGTCATTGCCGAATGCCGGGGGCGCTCGGTTCCGATGACGCTCTTTGTGATTGAGTCGGTGGATGTCCACGTGGCAATACCCATAGCTCTGGAGAGCCAGCGGTCCGCCGCCATGCTTGCCGTGGCCGGGGCCGAGGACGTCAATCAGTCAACGGGTGATCCGTTTTTGGCAGACATACATCTTCTAGCCTTGTCCGACCTAGGCTTGCCGATCTCTCCGGACGACTTCTACACGGCTTACGGGGTGTCGA
>CAYTSW010000180.1:0-5041 GCA_964440605.1 uncultured Phycisphaeraceae bacterium
GCCCTGGATGCCGTAATCGGGGTTGAAGACGGGTTCTTCGGTGAAGACGACATCCCAGGTGACGTCGTTCTTCTCCATGAACTCGGCCATGAGGCGGTACTCCTTGTCGGGGTCGCCTTCGGTGTCGATGGGCCGGCCGCCGCGCGGGTAGTGCGCGCCCTGGACGCTGGTGACGCCGATGACCGCGATGTCGTGGCCCTTGTAGCGCTCCGTGAGCGCACGCACCTGCGGGAAGCTGGCGATGCACGGGCCACACCAGGTAGCCCAGAAGTCGAGGACGACGACCTTGCCGCGCAGGTCGTCGAAGCTGCGGATGTCGGGGTCGGAGGACCAGGCGACCGAGAGATGAGGCATGGGGCTGCCTTCGAGTCCGCCGCCCTTGAGCAGCGGGCTCTCAAGGCGACGCTCGACGCGGACGAGCGCGTCGCGTTCATCCGGCGTCAACGCTTCGTCGGTGAGCGCGGCGCGGACGCTCTCGACCGCGCCGGCGCGCACCGCCTCGAAGCGCTCCTCATCGACGCCGATCTCTTGAAGCAGCTTCACGAGCGGTTCGACGCCGAGGAGCGCCTCAGAGTTGCCCTTGGCGGCGACAGTCTGGGCGAAGGCGAGCAGGTCGTTCTTCGCGTCTGCGACGCCGCGCTGGATCTCGGGATAGAACTCCGACGAGTCGACCGCCCGCTGGATGAGCTTCGCGTACGAGCCGTCGCCGACGGTTGTCTCGCGTGCGGGGTGGTCCAGGTAGACGCGCATTGCGCGGGTGACGAAGCGGTGGACGTCGCCGCTGCGACCGGGAGAGCGGCGGATGATCTCGCGGGCGTGGATCATCGCGGCGCGGGCGCCCTCGGCGTCCTCCTGCCGCATCAGCGTGCGCAGGCGTTGCAGCACGCCGCTGTCGAAGGCGAAGAGCAGCGCGTCGGCGTCGATGAGTCGCTCGATCTGCCGCGCCGAGAGCTCGTTGATGTCGAGCCCTTCGACCAGCGTCCGCGATGCGCGTATCTGCGCCTGGATGCGCTGCGGCGCCGCCAGGTCTTGAGTGCCGGCGACGGCCTCCTGATACGCCGCCAGCCGCTCGTCGAAGGCGGCGTCTTCCATCTGGGCCACCGCCGCTGTCGGCGCGAGCGCGAGAAACAGACCTGCAACAAGGGCGGCGGGCGTGTGGCGCGTGAGCATGGCGTCACCTCGGGGGTGGTTGATGGGCGAGCCCGCCGGAACTCCCGGCGGGCTCATGCAGTTCAACCAGTTTTCCGGGCCGACGCAAGGGGCGTGTCCGCAGGACGTGTCATCCGGGCGTGTAGCGCTGCCTGATGCTCCGCAGGGTCTCGGTCTTCCGGGCGTGCATCGAGGTCGCCTGGTGGCACAGATGGTCCGCGACCGGTCTGAGCGAGCGGTGCCGTACACCGGCGTCAAATCAAAAGCGCCCCGCGGTTGTGCGGGGCGTGTGCTCGATCGGATTGTTGGCATGCGATCAGCGACGACGACGCATCGCGGCGAGGCCGAGCAGTCCGAGAGCCGCGGCGCCTGACGGCGTAGGAACCGCGGTCGCGTTGTAGTTGTCGAACGCGAGCCCGACGCCCGTCGCGTTGCCGATGTAGTCGATCGTCACCCGCGTGATGCCGTCATCGCTCGCCAGCACGAACACCCAGGGGGCGGCGTCGAGCGTGCCCGCGTTCGGCGGGAAGATGCCCATCGGGGAGTCGAGGCTCGCAACGACCGCGCCCATCGCGTTGAACCCGCGAATGCGCCATTGCTCGAACGTCCCGTCCGAACGCCCGTCGATGTCCCAGATTTCGCCGCTCAACTCCGCGACCGCCGTGTCGTACGTGATGACGAAGCGGCTCGGGTTGTCGTTGTCCGAGACGTCCAGCGGCGTGCGCAGGAAGAAGTCACCCAGACCGCCGGCGAAGCCGGGGGCTTCCGAGTCGTGCGAGTCGGAGCCGAGCGTAGACACGAAGCCCTGGTCGTTGTCCTCGAAGCCGGTCGCTTCGAAGAACGCGTCCGTGTCGGCGAACCCGTCCATCGTGGTGTCGAAGCCGAATGAGACGCCCACGCCGTTCGTGAAGTATTGGGCGGTGCGATCGAGCGCCGTGTCGTCGGTGGGCGTGCCGCCCATCGGCGTGCTCTCAAAGTCGATGACGCTCGCCGAGGCACCCGCACTGAGCGCAACGACAAACACGGTTGCAGACTTAAACATCATTGTTTCTTCTCTCCATGACGCCTCGCATGCAGTCGAAGCGCTTCCCGATGCGACGTGTGAAGTACCGCGAGCAGCCGTGTCTCCTGCACGACTGCCGCTGGTCATAGTCTAATCGCAAGCGATGTCAATGCAAACGCTTCCCGTGCATAGGGGAGCACTCAGGCATCGCCTGTGAGACGCCGCACCCCACCACGTTCTCCATCTTCACGGCAGCGGCACGCCGCCAACCCGATAACGCGCATCCGACCGCTCGATCACGAGTCCTGCCACTTGCGGGTATCCGGACCCACGTACTCCGCGACCGGGCGGATCAGCCGGTTGTTGGCGTGCTGCTCCATGATGTGCGCCGCCCATCCCGTGATGCGGGCGGCGACGAAGATCGGCGTGTACTGCGGCACGGGGATGCCCATGACGTAGTACGTCATGCCGCAGGGGAAGTCGACGTTGGGGTAGATGTTCTTGGCGTCGAGCATGATCTTCTGCACTTCCTCGCCCAGCTCGAAGAGCTTGACCGCCTCGCCGCCCTTCTCCTCGGCGATGTGCCACCCGAGGTGGTGCAGGATGGAGGCGCGGTGGTCGCCGTTCTTGTAAACACGGTGCCCGAAGCCCATGAGCTTGCGCTTCTCGGCGAAGGCGTTGTCCATCCAGTCGCGGATCTTCTGCGGGTCGTTCTCGGGGCCGATGTCGGCGCGGATCTGCTTGAGCATCTCCATGGCGGCTTCGTTCGCTCCTCCGTGGAGCGGCCCCTTGAGCGCTGCGATGGCGCCCGTCACGGCGCCGTGCATGTCCGAGAGCGTGGCGCAGATGACGCGGCTGGCGAACGTGCTCGCGTTGTAGTCGTGCTCGGCGTAGAGGATCAGCGAGACATCGATCGTGCGCGCAAAGGCGGGCGAAGGACGCTCGCCCGTGATCATGTAGAGCAGGTTTTCGGCGTGGCCGAGCTTCGCGTCGGGCGCGATGATGTCGCGCTTGTCGATCACGTTCTGCATGTGCCCGATGATGGTCGGGATCTGCGCGGTGAGCTTCTTGGCCTTGTTCAGTTCGGCCTCGGGCGAGACATCCTGGCTCTGCGCATCGAGATTGCCCAACATCGACACCGCGGTGCGCAGCACGTCCATCGGCACCGCGCTGCCCTTCTCGATCGCTGGCCCGGCGGCTTTGAGGTAGTCCACCACCGGACCGGGCAACTGGCGGTGCGACACCAGCTCGTCCTTAAACGCTTTGAGTTCCGACGCCGAGGGCTTTTCCCCGATCAACAACAGGTAGGCGACTTCCTCGAACGATGCGTGCTCGGCCAGGTCGTGGATCTCGTACCCGCGGTAGATCAACGCGCCCTGCTCGACGGAACAGATCGCGGTCTTGCCGGCAGAAACGCCTTCGAGGCCCGTGGACTTCAGGTCGGCGGCTGGTGTCATAGGGGGCTCCTTGGGTTAGAGGGGACCGGGGATGGTATGGGAAAGGCGGGGACGGAGCGACGGAGTGGAAGGGCACGCGAGCGCGAAGGCACAAGGCACCAAGACGAGCCTGACAATGAGCACCGGGCGCGAGCCCGGTGACCGTTGGTCCGAGCCAGCTCCGAAGGCCACCGGGCTCGCGCCCGGTGCTCGCTCTCGCGTTCTGCGTCTCTGCATCGCGCCGTCGCGTTCCCCCTACCCTCCCCCATGCCCGGTTCCTCCCCTCAATCCTCCCGCTGGCAGCGCCTGCGTGCGCGGGGCAAGACGCACTTCGTGCTCTCGTTCGGCCTGCTGTTCGCGGTTCCGATCGCAGCGGCGGTCGCCGGGTTGTTGCACCTGACGAACGCCGTCAGCGAACCCTTTCTCATGACGTGGCTCACCGCCGGTCTGGTGACGGTGCCGCTGGGGATCGGGCTGGGGTGGATGACGTGGCGCGCCGGCGGGCGGCGGTTTGGCGAAGAAAAGAACTGACGCACGCCGTGCCGCGTTCTGTTGCGCAGTGCAACGGGCACCCGATTCAGCCGCGTGGTCGATCAGTCGCTCGAGCGCTTCGGCGAAGGAAACTCCCAGGGCGTCCCCGGCGTGTAACCCAGCAGGTCGTACAGGCCCGCGCGGTCGAGCATCTGCTCCTGCACCGGCTCGACTGTCCCCGTTTGCTTCAGCGCCTCAAGCAGGCGGACGACCTCGCCCAACGCGCTGCGCAAGCTCGAGACGGGCCAGATGACCACGTCGTAGCCCAGCTCGCCGAAACGCTGGAGCGGGATGATGGGCGTCTTGCCGAACTCCGTCATGTTCGCGAGCAGATACATGCCTTCCTTGTGCGCCTTGACGGCTTCGGCCACCTTTGCGAAGTCCGCCTCCGTGCGCAGGCCCTCGGGGAAGATCATGTCGGCCCCGGCGTCGACGTACGCCTTGCTGCGCTCGATGGCGGCTTCGAGGCCGTCGACCCCAGCCGCGTCGGTCCGCGCGCACACCACGAACTCCCCGCCCGAGCACCGCTGCGACGCGCTCACGGCCCACTCGATCTTCTCGACGAAGTGGTCGATGGAAACGAGCGTCTTGCCGTCGAGATGCCCGCACCGCTTGGGGAAGACCTGGTCCTCGATGTGGAAGCCCGAGGCGCCGGCGCGGTGGTATTCGTAGACCGTGCGGGCGACCATCTCGGCCTCGCCGAAGCCGGTGTCGGCGTCGGCCAGCACGGGCAGGCCCGAGGCGCGGGCGACCTGCTCGATGATGGCGCAGAACTCGGGCAGCGACACGAGCCCGACGTCCGGCACGCCGAACGACGCGGTGACGGCGGCGCCGGAGACGTAGCACGCCCCGAACCCGGCATCGGCGACGGCGCGGGCGACGAGGCCGTTGAAGGCGCCGGGGATGCCGAGGGGGGTGGTGG
>CAYTSW010000181.1:0-4966 GCA_964440605.1 uncultured Phycisphaeraceae bacterium
GGCACCTCTCGCACGGGCTCAAGGTCAACATGTCGGGCAAGTGGTTCAACCCCGTCCACTACCCGCTCAACCGCGACGAGAAGTCGCCCGACTTCGAACGCATCGACTACGACGCGGTCCGAGAAGTCTGCATGGAGCACAAGCCCAAGCTCATCATGTGCGGCTACTCGGCGTACCCGCGTGTGATCGACTTCGCCCGGTTCCGCCAGATCGCCGACGAGTGCGGCGCGATCCTCCACGCCGACATCGCCCACATCGCCGGCCTCGTCGCCGCGGGCGTGCACCCCTCGCCCTTCCCGTATTGCGACGTTGTCACGACGACCACGCACAAGACCCTTCGCGGTCCCCGCGGCGGCCTGATCCTCACCAACGATGACGACATCGCCAAGAAGATCGACCGAGCGGTCTTCCCCGGCACGCAGGGCGGCCCGCTCATGCACGTCGTCTTCGCCAAGGCGATCGCCTTCGGCGAGGCGCTCAAGCCGGAGTTCAAGGCGTATCAGGAGCAGGTCGTCGCCAACGCCCAGGCGCTCGCCAAGGCGCTGACCGACCGCAAATACCGCATCACCTCCGACGGCACGGACAACCACCTCATGCTCGTCGACCTGCGCACGCGGGACGCGAACCTGACGGGCGCCGACGCCGAGAAGTGGCTCGAAGCCGCGGGCATCATCTGCAACAAAAACGGCGTGCCGCAGGACCCCCGCCCGCCCAAGCTGACGTCGGGCCTGCGTCTGGGCACCCCCGCCGCGACGACCCGCGGCCTGGGCGAACCCGAGATGGAGCGCGTCGCCGAGCTGATCGATGCCGCGCTCGACTCCAAGGGCGACAAATCGGTGCTTGCCAAGGTGCGCGAGGATGTCCGGACGCTCTGCGCCGGTTTCCCGCTGCCGAGCGTTGAAGCGCCGGTCGGGGCGTAACGACCGCACACACCGACCAAGCAACTCGCAGACCCCACAACAAGCACCGGGCGCGAGCCCGGTGTTGCTCTGCACGTTTCGAGCGGGCGTAGGGCGCCAACACACAACTTGCGCACCAGCGCAACGCAAAAAGCCAGAAGGGCGCCGTCGAGTGACGGCGCCCTTCTGGGACTCCTCGTGTGGCAGATTGCGGCGAGCCGCCCGTGTGCGGGGGGCGACTCTCGAAATCGTTCTCCGATGTGCCCATCGGAGAACGACGACTCCACGTCGCGGATTGTGACCGCGCGGGCGGTGGTCCTGTGCTCCACCGCCCGAGTGTGTTGAGAGGATATCGCCTTGTTTCAGGGCGTCAAGGTCAAGACGTACAGAACCGCTCACTCAGCATCACTTTTTGTGACGCCGAGCAGCGGCGTGCCGCCTCTGATCTTGTGAGCGTGCTCAAGCGTGTATCGAACACCGCCTGACCGACCAGTGGCTTCCTCGCGAGGGGAGCTCCCCCTCCTACCGTCGCGAGAACCAGAATGTCGAGGCGCAACGATGTCGCGGCCTCAATCGCTCAGCCGATGGCGAACCACCGGCGGAGCGAGCACAGGGAATCCGCAGCACTTGTGTCGCAACAATGCAGCATTGCACCACATCACATGCGACTGCCACGGAGGAGTCAGCAGGTTGTCGGTAGGTGCTTCCCTACCCTCTCTCCATCAGGCCCGGTGCTTCACGTCGGGCTCTGGAGATGCAGCCGGTTCGGCCGCGTTACTCAACTCAACAGCATCAGCATAACGCACCCAGTGGGCCCGTCAACCGCTACGGCTCATCCAAGTTGAAAATCATTCAGACCCGGGTAGAAGCCCCAGCGAATGGCTCCGAGACGGCTGTTCAGGGCTCCAGAACGCTGAGTTTTTCGGGCTCACACGCGGTTCAGGCGTCTGGCCCGGGAACGACCTCGACCGTGAGTTCATCCGGTCGGCGCCGGTCTCTCAGCGCGGGGAACTTCTCCCGCCAGCGTCTGATGGCTTCGATGTCGACTTCGGCGGAAATCACCCCTGGCGTGTCATCGCCCTCGGCAACGACTTCGCCCTTCGGATCGACGACCAGCGAGCCTCCCAAGTACGACAAGTGCGGGTCGGAGCCCACACGGTTCACCGCGAGGACCCACGCCTGATTCTCGATCGCCCGCGCGATGATCAGCGCACGCCAGTGCGCCTGTCTCGGCGCGGGCCAGTTGGCCACGATGGTGAAGACCTCGGCGCCCGCGTCGACGCCGGCGCGGTACAGCTCCGGGAAGCGCAGGTCGTAGCAGACGGTCGGGCACACCGGCACCCGCCGACTTGAGGCGTCGCCGCTCGGCACATCGATCGGCGCGATGACGATGCGCTCGCCGCCGGTGAACGCTTCCGACTCGCGGCCGAACGTGAACGGGTGAGCCTTGTCGTAGTGCGTCTCGAGTTCGCCGTTCGGGGAGTAGACCAGGCAGCGGTTGCGGCAGCGCTGTTCGCCCTCGGGGCGCACCGGGATGCTGGCGATGACGCGCACGCCGTGCTCGGTCGCGATCGTGCGCAGGAAGTCTTCGCTCCGCTGCGGGTCGGCGGCCGTCACGCCGACGTTGATCGAGAAGCCCGTGTCGAACATCTCGGGCAGCAGGACGAGGTCGCCCGGCCGGAGGTCGACGCCTTCGAGCATGCCGCGGACCAACTCGTGGTTGGCGGGCTTGTCCTCCCAGACGATGTCGTACTGCACGAGATGAACACGCATGGGCGATGCTATGCGCGGCGATGCTCACGACCCGAGCGCGAGGATCAGCTCCACCTTGCCCGTCTGCTCGCCGAGCTCCTGAGCGATCTGCACAGGCGAATACCCCTGCCCCGCCAGCTCGCGCACGCGCTGGCCCAGCGGGTCGGGTGCGTGCTCCAGCGCGCGCCCAGCGGCCTCCGGACGTGTGCGCACGTCGACGGGCTCGCGCTGATGAAACCCAAGACCGGCGAGCTGCTCGCGCGTCGGTCTGTAGCCGTCGCCGTGCTGGTCGGTCGTGTCGCGGGGCGCGCGGGTGTCGTCGCTCGACGTGCTGCGCCGTGTCGCTTCGAGAGCCGCCATCGTGCGCTCGGCATTGGCGATCAGCGCTTCGAGGCGCTGGGCGCGGGTTTCCATCTCGGCGGCGATGCGTCGCGCGGTCTCCTGGGCCTCGACGGTCGCGCGCTCAAGAGGAGCCGCGGGGTTCACGGCCTGGGCCTCGCGCTGCACGCGCCGCATGCGTTCGCTGGGCGATTCGGAAGCAGGCTGGAGATGATCGTTCACGCCTCGATCGCGCAGGCGTTTGCGGCGCTTGACGAGGCGGAGCAGCAGCGTCGCGGTGAGGACGGAGACGCCGGCCATCATGAGGATCGCCGCGAGCAGGCCGCCGTCACTGGAGGCCGCGGCTTCCTCGCCGGGGAAGGGCAGGGCTTCGTTGGCCTGGGCGAGCATCCGGATGGGCAGGGCGTGCTGCATCATGGGCCGTGGTTCGCCTCCGAGGGCTGAGCAGGTAAGCAGGTGGGGGGTGGGGGGATTCGGCGCTTCCGTGCGCCTGGGGTCGTGCGGGCGTCGGTACGATCCATCGATGCCTGGCGCCCGCGCGACCCAATCCCGTTCCACGACGGACAATGCGCCGCCGGGGGTGCGCCGTTCGCCGTTGCGCTTCGATCGCACCGCGAAACGGGTCATCGCCCGGTGGCGGTCGCTGGTTGGAGGGATGGACGGCCGGTGCCCCCGGACGCTCGTCGCCTGTTCCGGCGGTGCGGACTCCGCGGCGTTGTTGCTGGCGCTGGCGTCGGCCGAGCCGGAAGCGATCGTCGCGGGGCACGTGATCCACGATCTGCGGCCGGCGCCGCAGGCGGTGCGCAGTTGCGATGCCGCCGCCGCGGTCGCCGAGCGCGTGGGGGTGCCATTCCTGAAGCGCTCGGTCGCGGTGTCGGGGCGGGCGGGCAACGACGAGGCCAATGCGCGAGCCGCGCGGTACGAAGCGCTGGCAGCGCTGGCTGGCGAGCACGGGTGCCCATTCGTCGCGACGGGGCATCAGGCCGACGATCAGCTCGAGACCTTCCTCATGGCGGCGGTGCGCGGCGCGGGGCCTCGGGGACTGTCGGGCATGCCCGAGCGACGCCGCTTGTCGTCGGATGTGACGCTCATCCGGCCCATGCTGAGGGTGAGCGCCGACGAGGCGCGGGGTCTGTGCGCGGCTGCCGGTGTCGCGTGGGACGAGGACGGGACGAACGCCGACGTCTCGCGCACACGCGCAGCGGTGCGGATGCGAGTCACGCCCGCCCTCAAAGCGGTGCGCGACGACGCGCCGGCGCGCGTTGCGCGGACCATGGAGATCATGGCCGAGCTCGCCGAGCTGATCGACGATCAGGTCGAACGCGCGGACGCGGCGGCGCGAGCGCGGGCCGACGACGGGTGCTTCTCGTGGCGTCGCGACGCGCTCGCGCGCGAGCGTCCGGTCGTGATCGGGCAGATGCTGCGCCGCGCGGCCGACAAGCTCACCGAGGGCGCTGGGGCTGATGGGCGCTCGTTCGACGAGGTCCGCAAGGTGGCGCACGCCGTGCGCGACGACGTTCGGCGGCCGCGGCTTTGGAAGTGGGCGGGTGGGCTGGAACTGCGGCTGACCGCGGACCGGCTCGGGCTGGCGCTGCTCGAGGAAGAAAGGGGCAACAACGATGGCGACGGATGAACGGCCGCAGAACGAAGCGCCGCTGGTGGTGCTCGTGGGGCATTGCGGGTTTGATGCCGGATCGCTCGAACGCGCGGTGCGGCGGGCGTCGCCGCGCGCGCGCGTGGAGCATTGCCGCGAGCAGGGCGCGCTCGAGGCGATGACGCCGACCGCCCGGCTGCTGCTGGTGAACCGCGTGGTCGAGGGAGACTTCCCGACCGAGAGCGGCGTGGAACTGATCCGCATGCTCAAGGCGACGAACGCCGGCGAGCGGACGAACATGATGCTCGTGAGCAACTTCGCCTCGGCACAGGAAGAGGCGGAGATGGCCGGGGCGCTGCCGGGGTTTGGGAAGTCGGAGGTG
>CAYTSW010000182.1:0-4941 GCA_964440605.1 uncultured Phycisphaeraceae bacterium
CGGCCCGGACCGCGCCGACCTGCGCGACCTCGCCGCCGCCATCGCTCGTGAGCTGGGCGATCTCGAGAAGGCCAGCCAGTACTGGGCCCGTGCGCACACGCTCAACCCGGCGAACCCGAAGTACCCGCTCTATCGCGCGCAGGTGCAGCGTGCGCTGGGCGACGACGACGCCGCCCGCGCCAGCCTCATGCTCGCGACGACGCTCGACCCCGAGATCGCGGTCGCCTGGGGCTCGCTCGGCGCGATCGCTTTGGACGCCGGCAACTTCTCGCCGGCGATGCAGCACATCCGCCGCGCCCGCGCACTCGAGCCGGAGAACCTGACGTGGCGCACGCTCGAGGCTCGCGTCCTCCGGCGTCAGGGCAAGCCCCGGGAGGCGGCCGACCGCCTGCTGGCGATCCACAACTTCGCCCGTGCGCAGAACCCCGGCGTGCTCACCGAGCTCGCCCTCTGCTTCGCTCTGCTCGACGACCCGAAATCCGCTTACGACGAGTACGAACGCGCCACGCGTCTCGACCCGTCGAACGCCGACACGCAGTTCGAAGCCGCGGTCTGGGCCGAGCGGGCGGGCCTCACGGAGGCGGCGGTCGAACACGCCGCCACCGGCGCCCTCGCCGGCCACAAAGGCTGCACCAGACTCCTCGAGCGCCTGCGCGCCGAGTGACCGCGACGGCATTACGCCGTCCGGTCCGGGGCGAGTGGGCCCGGCGTTATCCGAACGACACCTTGGGCGCCGTCTTGATCGCTTCGCCATCGGGCATCTCAAGCAGCTCGGCGTTCCGGCCGTGCCCAACGATCCCCGCGATGAGCACAGGCGGGAAGGTCTGTCGGTAGGTGTTGTAGGTCGTCACCGAGTCGTTGTACGCCTGCCGCGCGAAGGCCACCTTGTTCTCCGTCGTCGTCAGCTCCTCGCTGAGCTGCATCATGTTCTCGTTCGCCTTCAGGTCCGGGTAGGCCTCGGCAACGACCATCAGCCGGCCCAGCGCGCCCGTCAGCCCCGCCTCGGCCTCGCCGAGCTGCCGCATCGACTGTGGCTCGCCTGGGTTCTGCTTCGCCGCGTTCAGGCCCGCCTGCGCCTGGTTACGCGCCTGGATGACCGCCTCGAGCGTCTCGCGCTCGTGCTCCATGTAGCCCTTGGCGGTCTCCACCAAGTTCGGGATCAGGTCGTGCCGACGCTGCAGCTGCACGTCGATCTGCGCAAAGGCGTTCCTGTACCGCTCGCTCAGACGCACGAGCTTGTTGTAGATCCCCACCGCGATCGCGATGAGGATGATGAGCAGCACGATTCCGATAATGATGCCGATCAACAGGGGGCCCATTGGCGTCTCCTACGCGAGGTGCTTGCGTGCACGGTTCCGCGTCCAAAGTAACGCCCCGAGCGCGTCGGGGCATGTCCCGTTTCCCGCCTCTCGCGACGTGTCAGCGTGACGCCCCCACCCCAGGCGTGGGCCCGGTGAGCATACCGCGCAGCGCCTCGGCGAACACCTCCCCCAGCGCACCGCCCCCGCCCGGCGCCTGCTCCGGGTACAGGTAGGGCTCCACCAACTCCATCTCGATCAACGCCAGCCGCCCCTCGAGGTCGCGCACGATGTCCACCCGCGCGTGCAGGAGCATTCCTTCCACGGCGTCCAGGCAGCGTCGGGCGAGGTCAAGCTCATCGGCGTCCGGCTCGTGCATCACCTCGCGCCCGCCGAAGATCGCCTGAATCCGATAATCGCCCGACTTGGGCAGCTTGCGACACGCGTGCGAGAAGCGCCCGCCGCAGAAAATCAGCGATACCTCGCCCTCCTCCACGATCGAGGGCAGAAAGGGCTGGATCAGCGCGGCTTCGGGAGGCAGGCGCTCACTCGTAGGACGCGGCCCACCGCGACGCACCCGCTCCTGCCGCCACGCCCCCGCCCCAACCCGCGGCTTGACCACCACCTCGTCACACCCGAACCGCTCGAAGGCGCGGTCGATCGCCGCCCCGTCCGCGCGCTCCACCCATGCCGTCGGCACCATCGGCGCGCCGCGGGCTTCGAGGTCGCGCAGATACCCCTTGTCGAGATTCCAGCGGACGACGCTCACCGGGTTGAACAGCTTCGTCTCGCGCTCGATGCGCTCGAGGGCGGCCAGGAAGGCGTCCTTCCGCTCCCAGTAGTCCCAGGTCGTGGCGATGACCGCTGCGTCGAAGGCGCTCGGCTCGAAGGCATTGTCGTCCCACACCTGCTCGACCAACTCGATCCCGCGCTCGGCGCAGGCCTCGCGCTGCGGCTCAAACTGCTTGCCGTGCTCCCAATAGTCGTCCCGCGTCTCGGGTCGGCCCGGGAGCATGCACGTGGATGTCAGGTAGGCGACCCGGAACATGTGCCCAGCGTAGTCCGTCTCGTGCCCCGCGCGGTACCCTCTCGGCGTGCAAAGCGGCACAAGTCCATCGAATCACCTGCTCGGCGTAGACGCGATGTCGCGCGCCGAAGCCCTGCAACTTCTTGACGACGCAACGCGTTGCGCGCAGGGTGCCACTGACCCAGCCTTGCGGGTCAGTGCTTCATCGGCGCCACGCGTGATGAATCTCTTCCTCGAAGACTCCACCCGCACGCGCACGAGCTTCGCCCTCGCCGCCCGTCGCCTCGGCTGCGAGGTTGTCGACTTCGCCGCCTCGTCCAGCAGTCTCAGCAAGGGCGAGTCCCTGGTCGACACCGCCGAGACGCTCATCGCCGCGGGGGCGAGCGTCATCGTGCTGCGGCATCCCGAGGCCGGCGCCGCGGACCACCTCGCCGGAGCGCTCGGCCGAAGCCCCGGCCCGAGCGTCCCGATCATCAACGCCGGTGACGGACGCCACGCCCATCCCACGCAGGCGCTGCTCGACGCCTTCACGATCCGCGAGCGGCTCGGCGTGATCGAGGGCAAGCGCATCCTGATCGTCGGCGACGTGCTGCACAGCCGCGTCGCCCGCTCGGTCGTCGCGCTGCTGGCGAAACTGGGCGCGACTGTCGCCGTCGCCGGCCCGCCCGCCCTCGTGCCCGATTCGCTTGGCGAGGCGCTGGACGTTGACGTCCACCACGAACGCGCCGCTGCGCTTCACGGCATCGACATCGTCTACCTCCTGCGCATACAGCTTGAGCGTCAGGGTCGCGGGGCGTACGCGCCGCTGTCGATGTACCGCCGCCGCTGGGGCGTCAGCGCCGCGCTTCTCGACGAACACTGCCCCAAGGCGCTCGTCATGCACCCGGGCCCGATGAACCGCGGCGTCGAGATCGAGGACGACGTGCTGCATCGACCGACGTGCGCCGTGCTCGACCAGGTCGCCGCCGGCGTGCCGGTGCGCATGGCCGTGCTTCGCCGCGCGCTGCGCCAGGGCCCGTGGGCCGAGGGAGCCCGCGCATGACCGCTGACCTCTTTATCACCGGCGCGCGCATCGTCGACCCCGCCAACGACCGCGATGAAGTCGCGGCCGTCCACATCGCCGGCGGCGTCATCAAAGCCATCGGCGCGGACCTCAAACCACCCGCCAAAGCGCGCACGATCAACGCCGAGGGCCGCCTGCTTGCCCCCGGCCTCATCGACCTCCACACCCACCTGCGCGAGCCCGGCGGCGATGCCTCCGAGACGATCGTCACCGGCTGCGACGCAGCCGCCCGGGGCGGCTTCACGCACATCTTCTGCATGCCCAACACCAACCCCGTCTGCGATTCCCCGCGCGCCGTGCGTTACACCCTCGACCGCGCCGCTGAGGGGTGCGGCGTCAACGTCCACCCCGTCGGGGCCGTCACCTCCGGCATGTCGGGCGAACAACTCACCGACTTCGATGCGCTGCTGAACGCCGGGGCGGGCGCACTCAGCGACGACGGCCTGCCCGTCGCCGACGCCGGCGTCATGCGCCTCGCCCTGCTCTGCGCCCGCGAACTCGACGCGGTCATCTTCGACCACTGCGAAGACATGAGCCTCACCGGCGCGGGAGTCATGCACGACGGCCCCCACGCCGCCAGACTCGGCCTCCCCGGCATCCCGCGCTCGAGCGAGGCCTCGATCATTCTGCGCGATGGCCTGCTCGCCCACGAAACCCGCGGCCGCCTGCACGTCTGTCATGTGTCGACCGCCGACTCCGTCAGCGCGATCCGCTGGCTCAAGTCCATCGGCGCGCCGGTCACCGCCGAAGTCTCGCCCCACCACCTCACGCTCATCGACGCCCGTGTCGGGCCCTTCGACACGCACGCGAAGATGAAGCCGCCGCTGTGCGAAGAGCGCGACCGCCAAGCGCTCATCGAAGCGCTCGAGGACGGCACGCTCGACTGCATCGCGACCGACCACGCCCCGCACGCCCCCGAGCTCAAGGCCCGCACCTTTGCGCAAGCGCCCTTCGGCATCATCGGCATGGAGACGGCCTTCGCCGTCTGCCACGACGCCTTCGTCCGCACCGGGCGCTGGTCGCTGAGCTTCCTCGTCGACAAGCTCGCCGCCGCCCCGGCGCGCGTCATGAACCGAGCCGACGCGTGGGGGCGCCTCGACGTCGGCGGCCCGGCCGATCTCGCGCTCTTCGATCTCGAAACCGAGCACCGGCTCGAGCCCAAGGATCTCGGCTCGAAGAGCCGGAACTGTCCGTGGCTGGGCGAGACCTTCTCCAGCCGCTGCGTGCTGACGCTCGCGGGAGGCCGCGTCGCTTGGTCCGCCGACGAGGCTGGCGGATAGACACCCCATCGGCGATCGTCTACTATTCGTCTTTAGTGACCTGCGCCCGCACGACCCCAAGATGTGGCACCAGTTCCGGCCCATCCGCCGGACCGCACACACGTTCTTGGGCCCCCTTGACAGCCCGATCGACGGTGGAGGCCGCCCGATGACCACCACGGCCGTCGATCTCCTCCGCGCCGCGCAGCAGGCCACCGGCAGCATCGTCTCCATCGGCCTCGAGCCGCGGCTCGACGCCCTGCCGACCGGATTCGAGCCGACGATCGACGGCGC
>CAYTSW010000183.1:0-4940 GCA_964440605.1 uncultured Phycisphaeraceae bacterium
GGCGTTGGCGGCGGCGCGGGCGGCGGCCTTCAGTTCCTCAGCCTTTACGCTTGTGGGTCGCTCGCAGAACGATCCCACGAGCGTAATCGCCTTGTCGAGGGCCTCGATGTGTTCCCGAGGGGCGTCCGGCCAGAAGTGTTCGAAGAGCGGGTGCACACGCATCGCGTTGCGTAGCGCTAGGCATACCAACGCCGTGCGGGGCAGGCCGGCGTAGTCCCGTCTCGTCGGCGGGTGGCTTCGGACTTCGCGGTGCTCTGCATCGTCGGGCATGGCCGCCTCCTTGGCGGTTGGGTGCTCGTTGATTCTAAGGCGAAAGTACTCCTGGGGGTGCTTGCTTCTTTGATTCTCACGAAACGGGACTACTCAGACGCATATGGCGCTGGTTCACACGGACGGGACGCCCGTGCCACCATCGGTTGGTTAGACCTCCCGCCGCCCCTGAATCGCATCCGCGAGCACCGCCGCGTTGGTCTGTTCGATCTCCCGACCCGCCGACAACCCCCGCGCCAGGCGGGTGATGGTCAGGCTCTTGCGGTCGGCGAGGTGTTCGCTGAGGTAAAGAGCCGTGCCGTCGCCTTCGAGGGTGGGGCTGACGCCCAGGATCAGCTCGGCGACGGGGTGGCTCGCGGGGTTGGTCTCGGGCTGGTCGATGCGTTCGACGAGGCGACCGATGGTGAGGTCGCCCGGGCCGACGCCGTCGAGCGGGGCGATGCGGCCCAGCAGGACGTGGTACAGCCCGCGGAACATGCCCGTCTGTTCGATGGCGATCAGGTCCTTGGGTTCCTCGACGATGAGCACGACGCTCCGGTCCCGCCGCGGATCGGCGCACACGGCGCAGAGGTCGCCCTCGGCGAAGTTGAAGCAGACCGGGCAGTGCCGCACCTGCCGTTTGACGTCGGCGATCGCCTGCGAGAGGGCCATCGCGCGGTCCTTGGGCGACTTGAGCATGTGGAACGCCAACCGCTCAGCCGTCCGCCGCCCGATCCCCGGCAACTGCCCCAGTTCGCGCAGGAGGCGGGTGACGGACTCGGGGTAGGCGCTGGAAGGTGGGTCTTGGGGCATTGGGAAGACAGTACACGGAGCAACGGAGAAGACGGAGAGAACGAAGCGCCGACGGGGGAGAGGCCAGGAGACCGTGTGAGGGAGAGGCGGATTGAGCGTGCGCCGGGGTCTGTGGTCCTCGCCCAGCGGAGCTATGCCAAAGCACGCGGGCCCCAATGCCTTTTCCCTCTCCTTCTCGGTTTCCTCTGTTCTCTCCGTTGCTCCGTGTACTGCCTTCTCTCCCGATCAGACGCCGCCGCCGAGGAGTTTGTCCATGCCGGGCATATCGGGCAACTCGTAGTCGCGGGCGAGTTGCTGGAGCACCTCGCGGATCTTGAGTTGGGCTCGCTGGAGGGCCTCGTTGGTCGCGTCGGCGATGAGGGCCTCGGCCATCGTCTGGCTGGCGTCGGTTTCGTCGGCCTTGAGCCCGTGGATGAGCGCGGGCTCGAGATGCACGGCTGTCACCTGCATCTTCCCCGACATCTCCACGCGTACGGCACCGCCGCCCGCGCGGCCTTCGACATGCACCTCGGCGATCCGCGCCTGCGCCTCCTCGCCGATCTCCTGCATCCGTTCCTTGTTCTTGAGCAGCCCGGCGAGGGCCCCCATCTGCTTCATCTGGTCGAACATGGCAGGATTGTACGGGGGAAAGCGCGGCAGGGACGGAGGGGGAGGTGGTCTCAATGGGATGGAGCACCGGGCGCGAGCCCGGTGGCCTTCGGTGTACGCGGACCCGTTGGCACTGACCTGCAGAGCCGGGTGAGTCGCACCCAACCGAACCGAGGCACCGGGGTGCGCCTCGGGGGTACCATGATCACCATGGGCATCGGCACCCTTCTCGTGGAACGCGGGCTCGTCTCGCCCGATCAGCTCGAAGCGGCGTTGCAGCAGCAACGCTCCACGGGCGACCGGCTCGATCACGTGCTCGTCGAGATGGGGTTCGTTGAGCCCAAGGACGTCACCCGCGCTATCGGCGAGCAGTTCGACATGCCCATCGTCGACCTGACGGAGGTCCGCGTCGACGAGGAGACCCTCGGCGCCATCCCGCCGCAGGTCGTCTTCCGCCAGCGGTGCGTGCCGATCGAGCGTCGCAACGGCGACGGCCGCGAAGCCCTGCGCATCGCGACGAGCGATCCCTTCGAGCTCACCGTCTTCGACGAGCTGCGCCTGCTCACGGGCTGCCACATCGAGCTCGTGCTCGCGGAAGAGGAAGACCTCCGGCAGTTCATCCGCAACCACTACGGCGTCGGCGGCGACACGCTCGAGGAGATGAGCCGCGAAATGGAGGGCGGCGAGCTCGGCGATGAAGCCGCCTCCGCTGACGACGACGCCGAGCGCGCGCAGGAAGCCAGCGTTATCCGGCTCGTCAACGAGCTGCTCTTCGAGGCGATCGACAGCCGCGCGACCGACGTCCACATCGAGCCGTACGAGCACCGCCTGATCGTGCGCTACCGGGTCGACGGCGTGCTCGCACGCGCAAACGTCCCGCCGACGATCCACCAGTTCGCCGGCGCGATCGTCAGCCGCGTCAAGATCATGGCGCACCTGAACATCGCCGAGAAGCGCAAGCCGCAGGACGGGCGCATCACGGTCCGCCGCTCGGGCCAGGTGTACGACCTGCGCGTCAGCGTGATCCCGATGCTCTTCGGCGAGGGCGTGGTGCTGCGCATCCTCAACAAGAGCGCCGTGCTCATGGGCCTCGACGATCTGGGCATGCCCGCCGGCGTGCTCGAGTCATGGGACGACATGATCGGCCGCCCGCACGGCATCCTGCTCGTCACCGGCCCCACCGGCTCGGGCAAGAGCACCACGCTCTACGCGAGCCTCAACCGCATCGTCGGCGACGAAATCAAGGCCATCACCGTCGAAGACCCCGTCGAGTATCACGTCAACGGCGTGAACCAAATCCAGGTCAATCACAAGGTCGGCCTCGACTTCGCCGCCGGATTGCGCTCGATCCTCCGCCACGACCCGGACGTCATCATGATCGGCGAGATCCGCGACAAGGAGACCGCCGAGGCCGCCGTGCAGGCCTCGCTCACGGGCCACCTCGTCTTCAGCACGCTACACACGAACGACGCCTCGGGCGCCATGCCGCGCCTGCTCGACATGGGCGTCGAGCCGTACCTCGTCGCGTCCTCGATCGAGGGCGTGCTCGCGCAGCGCCTGGTCCGGCGCGTCTGCCCCAACTGCGCCGAGCGCTACGAGCCGGAGCCCGGCGAGCTGCCGGCGGAGTTCACGATCTCGGAAGACGCCAAGCTGGTGCACGGCGTCGGCTGCCGCCAGTGTCTGCAGACGGGCTACCTCGGCCGCATCGGCATCTACGAACTCCTCCGAGTCTCCGAAGACACCCGCGAAGCGGTCATGACGCACGCTAACGCCGGAACGATCGCGCAAGGTGCCCGCAAGCGTGGCGAGCTGACCATGCTCTGGGAAGACGGCTTCGCCAAAGCCAAGGCCGGCAAGACCACCGTCGCGGAAGTGATGCGTGTAACGAGGGCGTAACGCAAAGCGACGGAGCAACGAACGAAAGCTACACATCAAGCAACGGGCGCGAGCCCGGTGGCCCTCGGAGATCCGACGAGACACACCGACCTCGCAATGCCGAGGTCAGTGGCACCCTCCCAGGAAAGTCACTCCTCGAACGCGTCGAGCCACGCCCGCCCCGTCTCAAGCACGGGCAGCCCCCAGCCGCCGGTGATGCCGGGGCGTGCGGTATTGGTCGTCAGCGACCAGACGGGAAGTTTGAGCAGGCCGCGGTCGTCGATGCGGTAGCGCCAACGGGCCCGGCCCTTGGTGGCGAGCGATTCGACGCGGTCGGTGAAGTCGCTGATGGTCTGCTGCATGGCGCGGGCCGCCGCGCCGGGCTCGGCGCCCTCACGCAGCGGCGCGATGAAGGTGGCCAGGCCCGGCACAGGCATCACCGGCGTCGGATCGTCGGCGACCATCAGCCACGGCGCAAGCGAGGCGAGCAACGAAGCGAGGTCGTCGGCATGATCGGCGTTCCAGGCTTCGACATCCGCTCGGTACGACGCGAGGCGCTCCTCATTGATCGTCGCGTCGTGCACTTCGCGCGCCCACGCGATAAACGCCGGCCAGTCGACCCGCGCGATCATCGCGTACGACGCCTCGGCGGGCGGACGCGGGAGGTCCTTTGGCCATGCGTCTAACGTCCAGGGCGCGCGCTGGAGACCTTCTTCCCCGGCTGCACGCCTGGGTGGCTCGGTCGTGAGGTCGAGCGCAAGCAGCGCGGGACCGGCGGCTTGGGTAATGAAGCGGCCGTGAAGCATCGCGGCTCGAGCGTCGTCGAGATCGAGCGCGTCGAGCATCCGCGGCGTGCGTCCGGCGAGGAACGCGCCGGGGAATCGCTCGCGCAGCGCTTCAAAGTCGATCCACGACTCGAGGATCACCGCGCCGGCCGGGCGGTCGTTGTCGACCGCGTCGCGGTGTGCCGTCCACGGCGCGTCGTCGGCCGCCGAGACCGTGAACCAGCGCTCGAGCGCACCCTCGCCCAGCGCGATCGTGAAGCCGTCGTTGTGCGAGCACCAGGCGAGTTCACGCCACGCGGGCCAATCGTCGCGGCGGAGGGCGACGCCCGTCCGCCTGCCCGGGAGCTCCAGCGTGCGCTGCCGTGCCTTGGGCTCGGCTTGTGACTCTTCATCAGCGGCCGCGTCCGGTCCGGCTGCGTCGACGGCGATTGCACGGATTGTCCGCAGCATCCGTGCGTGGTTCGCCCGCGTCTCGACGTGGACGATCGCCTGCAACTGCTCGACCACCATCCCCGCGTTTTCTTCGTTGCGTCGGGCCGTAAAGTCAATCACCGCAAAGGTGTGGGGCGCGGCACCGATCTCCGCCGCCGCGAGCAGGCCCTGCGCAATCTGCGCCGGCAGTCCATCGCC
>CAYTSW010000184.1:0-4850 GCA_964440605.1 uncultured Phycisphaeraceae bacterium
CTAGAGCCGTTGCCGTTACGATCGACGCGTGCCTCGCAACGCCTTGATCGTCATCCCGCAGCTTGGGTTCGATCCGTCGAGCGGCGCGGCGCAGGCCATGCGCACGATTGGTGAACTGCTCGCGGCCCGAGGCTTTCGCGTCCGGATGCTTCAGACTTCCGCTACCGAAGCCCCGCTACCCCGCACCATCGAAGCGACGGCGCACGCCTGCGGCGCTGGTGACGTCCGACGCGAAGAGATGCGCTTGGGCGGGACGCGAGCCGTCGTCCAGGACTTCGGGATGCACGGCGTCGGGCATCGCGTGCTCGACGTCGGGGCGTCGCATCCCGTCCAGTGGCGTGCACACTTCGACCCCGCCTTCGACGAGCTGCTGCAAGCTGAACTCGATCACTTCCGCCCCGAGGTGCTCTTCACGTTCGGTGGCCAGTGGAACGACCTGTTCAATCGCTGGCGCGCACGCCGGCGGGGGATCGCGGTGGTTCTGGCGCTGCACAACCTGGGCTACCTGAACGACGCCGCGTTCCATGACCTCGACGCGGTGTGGGCGTGCAGCCCCTTCGTCGAGCGCGTGTACCGCGAGGTGATCGGCGTGCGCTCCACGGCGTTGGCGATGCCCGTGCGCGAGTCGGAATGCGTGGCCACGGATCGCCAGCCACGCGAAATCGCGTTCGTGGGGGCGACGCCGGAGAAGGGCCTGATGATCGCCTTGCGCGTGTTTGACGAGCTGAGGCGGCAGCGCCCGGACATCCCGATCCGCGTGTTCCCCGGACGCGGGCGCACCGAACGGGTGATGCAGGTCGCCCGGTCGGCGGGGTTGCCGCTGGACCAGCACCCAAACCTGACGATCGCACAACCGGCCTCGCTGCCGAGTGACATCTTTGCGCGCACGCGCGTAGTGCTCATCCCATCCGTCTGGAACGAGCCGGGCTCGCGCCTGGCCGCCGAAGCGGCGCTCAACGGCGTGCCGGTCGTGTGCTCGGATCGCGGCGGCACGTCGGCGACGGCCGGAGAAGCGGCGGCCGAAGTCATTCCAGTCCCGCGTGAGATCACCCCGGAGACCGACCACGTCGCGGACCCCGAGGTCGCCGCCCCATGGGTCGAGGCGTTGCTCCGCCTGTGGGACGACGCGTCGTACGAAGTTGCCAGCACCGCGGCGCGGCGGGCGGGCCAGCGCTACCGCTTCGACCGCCTCGCTGATGCCTACGCCGCCTTCTTCGACGACGTCGCACCGCGGGACGAAGGCGTGATCGATCCGACGCACGCACACAGGCTCTTCGCACCCGCCCGCGATGTGGTGGTGCGTGAGCGGCGGTCGGTGCTGCTCATGCTGAGCCAGATGCCTCAGGACCCACGCAGCGGTGCGGCACGCTCGCTGCGCACCATGGCGGCGATGCTGGCGCGACGCGGCTTTCGCGTCCGGGCGCTGGCGACGACCGCGAGCGACGCCGCCGGCGAAGACAGCGCGGCTGCGATCTTGAACAGCGCGGGGCTGTCGGTGCGCCGCGAGCGACTGGAGTTCGGCTCGGAAGTCGCGCAGGTGCTCCGCTTCGATGATGCCGGCGTCGAGACGACGCTGCTCGACGTGGGCGACGTGCCCGCGCGAGACTGGCCGGACGAGCCGGGCAACGCCTTCGATCGGCTCTTCGACGACATGCTGCGCGCCGAGCCGCCCGAGGTCCTGCTCACCTTCGGCGGTCGCCCGGGCGAGATCGACCGGCGCCGGCGTGCGCATGAGGCCGGCGCGACGGTCGTGTTCGGGCTCCGCAACCACAACTATTACGACCGCCGCGCGTTCGCCTGGGTCGACGCCGTCGTGACGCCGAGCGTCTTTCTCAGCCGGTGCTACCGCGAGCGGATCGGCCTGGTGAGCACTCCGCTGCCCGTTCCGATCGCGCGACTGGACGTGGTCGCGGAGCACCGCGAGCCGACGATGCTGACGGCGATCAACCCCTCGCGCACCAAGGGGGCGATGCTGCTGGTTCGGCTCATCGACGAGCTGATGCGCCGCGATCCGGAGCTACCGGTGATGATCGTCGAGAGCCGCGGCACGGGCGCGCTCCTGCGCGATGCGGCGCGACAGGCAGGAATCGACGTGCGCACCTGGCGCGGGGTGCGCCTCTCGCCCGGCGTGGCACGCCCGCGCACGATTTACGCGGCGACACGCGTGCTCCTCGTGCCATCGGTGTGGCCCGAGCCCTCCGGCCGCGTCGCGGCCGAGGCGTTGGTCAACGGCATCCCACCCGTGGTGTCGAGCCGCGGCGGACTGGCCGAGTGCTGCGCCGGCGGGGGCTTCGTGCTCGGACTGCCGGATCACTACACCCCAAAGACCGCCGAGCCGCTGCGTACGCACGAGGTGGCCTCCTGGGCGGCCCTGTGCTGGCGGCTGATGAAAGACCGGGCGTACTACGAAGAGGCCAGCGCCCGCGCGGCGGAAGCCGGCGCGCGGGCGTACGACGACGAACGCCTGACGGAGGCGTATGCCAGCTTCTTCCGATGCGTGCGTCGCGCCGAAGGCGCGGGCGTAACCGATCGATAGCTCCGGCACGCGCACGAAAAAGGCCGGCGCTGAGCGCCGGCCTCGGTCGTGCGGACAGTTTGCGTGCTTGGGATCAGCCGCCGGTGGTGAGCTGATCGAAGATCGAGGGCGAAGTGCCGGGGAAGATCGTGTCGAAGTAGACGCGGCCTTCGGAGTCCTCGATGGTGATCCGCTTGCCGCGCGGGTCGACGACGAGGGGCGGGATGTCGCGGGTGTTGCGATCCTGGTCCTGAATGAGCTGGCCGAAGGACGGCACCCCGTTGTTATCCGGCCCGACGCCCTGGGGCAGCATCTCGGGCTGATCGTCGTCGCCCTGACCGGGCATCGCGTCGACTGCGCCCTCGTTCTCGACTTCGATGAAGTCGGGCAGGGTGATCGAGAAGGGCCCGAACATGCCGGCGACGCCGCCATCGAGTGGCTCGACGTCAGAGATGCGGACCGAGTAGCTCCCGGCGGGCACGTCGTGCAGGAGCACTTCGAAGCGGTTGGCCCGGCGGGCCTCGAAGGTGGCCTCGGCGTTGCCGTCGCGGTCGAACCCGGAGGTCGCAAAGTCGCTGACGGCGATGTCGCCGAGGGGCTGGAGGCCGCCCTCGACCTCGGGATTGGCGGGGACGAAGGACTGCAGCACGACCGCTTCCTGTTCTTCGCCGACGGCGTTGACCAGGTCGGTCCGGACGAGCTGGTACATGCCGCCCGTGGGCTCAAAGTCGAGGCGCTCATCGCCCGGGCGACGGGGATCGCTGTCGAAGCGGATGATGCCGCGGCCGGGGCCGACGGAGACGATCTGGGAGATCGTCACGCCGTCCTGACGCAGGTCGTACAGGCCGGGGTCGAGGCGTCGCACGCGTACGGACATGCGGGCGCGCTTGGGGTTGCTGTTGATCTTGATCATGCCGTCGGCGATCATGCCGTTGGCAGAGGTCATGCGCACGCGCTCGCGGGTGCGGTTGAAGTTGGGGATGCCGTCGTTCTCCTCGACGGAGACGGCCATCGGGAGCCGCGTCGCCGCGTACAGGCGCGGGACCTGCTGGAGCTGGAACTGGGGCACGCCGAACTGATCGAGCACCGGGTTGCCTTCGTCGTCGAGGACGGGCACATCGACGAGCACGGTGTCGACGAGGCTGCGGACCTCGATGAGCGCGTTGCGAGGCTCGAAGTTGAGCAGGAGCTGGTTGCCGCGGGGCCGGGTGCTGAAGGTCAGTTCGCCGAAGCTCTCTCCGTTGCGATCGGGGAGCACGGAGATGAACCCTCGGAACACGCCGTCGACGATGACCTGATACGGGCCCGACGCAACGCGGGCGATGGACACCGTGAACTCGGTGCGGTTTCGCCGGCGCTCTTCATAGGTCGCGACCGCCTCGACCGTCCCGAACTCGGCCTGGGCAACGGCGATATCGGCCGTCAGCGCGTCGGGCGAGATGGCCATCGGGCGTTCGATGAACCGGCTGGTCATCTGCGCGTAGGCCGGGCTCGCGAGGACTCCGGCAGCCGCGATTCCGGCGGCGGCGACGGTCAAGAGGCGTTGCTTCAGCATCGCGTTGGCTCCAATTCGGTCTGATCTTCGATTCCTGCGACTCAACTGCACGCGTCCACCGGAACGGTCCCGGACACGATTCTCCCCTGGTACCCCCTCGTCCCCCGGCTCACCCCAAACCCTCCAAGTACCGCGGACCATCCTCCTGGAAACCCGCAGCCTACGCCAAAACCCTTCGCCGTACACGCGGCGCAGTTCCTTCCAACTTGAGCCTAACACGCGTCCGACGCGACGCCAGCGTCGATCGGTCGGTACGCCCGGACCAGCCGTCACAGACGCACCCTCACCCACGCCCAGCCGCATTCCCGGACCCGGCGTGCACCCGCGGCTAGCATGGCGGCCCACTGAAGGACGACTGCCCGGGGTCAACACCGCGGCAACCCGAGTATAGACCAAACACAAGCAAGGGGCAGACGATGGTCGCGTGGACGAGCGTCAACGAGGCGTTACAGGGCCAGCCGGGCCAGCAGATCACCGTCAAGGGCTGGGTCCGCACCCGGCGCGACTCCAAGGCCGGGCTGTCGTTCATCAACCTCAACGATGGCTCGGGCTTCGCTGATCTCCAGATCGTCGCCCCTAGCGACCTGCCCAACTACGAGGAGACCATCCTCCACCTGACCACCGGCTGCGCGATCGAGACCAGCGGCACGCTCGTCGAGAGCAAGGGCAAGGGCCAGAGCGTCGAACTGAAGGCCGAGGCGATCGAACTCGTCGGCGGCGTGGACGATCCCGACACCTACCCCGTCGCCGCCAAGCGCCACACCTTCGAGTACCTCCGCG
>CAYTSW010000185.1:0-4840 GCA_964440605.1 uncultured Phycisphaeraceae bacterium
CCAACCCCGTCAACAGCCGTTCACGCCCGCTCATCCGCCGGCGATCACACCCACCCCAGCGAGTAGAAGATCACCGTGAAGATCAGATCCGCGAGCACCACCGCGACGACCGACTGCACCACGGTCTGCGTCGTCGCTCGGCCCACACCCGCCGCCCCGCCCGTCACCTTCAGTCCGTTCCCGCATGCGATGAGACCAATGAGCAGCCCGAACACCGCCGCCTTCACCAACCCCGTCAGATAGTCGAAGGGCCCCACCTGCTGCAACGTGTTCTGGTAGTACGTCACCCACGAGATGCCGAGCACCGTCTTGCTCATGAAGGCCGCGGCAAAGATCGCCACGACGTTCGACACCACCGCGAGGCATATGAGGCTGATCACCGTCGCGCACAGCCGCGGCACCACGAGGAATCGCACCGGGTTCAACGCGTGCGCCTCGAGCGCTTCGATCTCCTCCCCCACCACCATCGTCCCGATCTCCGCAGCGATCGCCGCCCCCGCGAAGCCCACAAGCACGATCCCCGCCATCAGCGGACCTAGCTCACGCAACACCGCGACCGCGATGATGTTCGGCACCCGCTCCACCTGCCCCAGCTCGGCCAAAGGCGGCGCCATCTGAAACCCCAGGATGAACCCGATCGCCCCCGACACCAACGCCACGATCAGGATCGACTGCACCCCCACACGCACGAGCTGCGAGATGATGGCCGACCGCCCCAGCCGAACCTTGGGCGACGTGAAGGACCGCGCCATCCAGGTCACGCTCGTGGCCAGCAGCGTCCAGAGCTCCCCGATGTGACCGAACACGCCGATGATGCGACGGCCCGAGCCCTCAAAGAATCGCACGCCCGGGTTGTCGCTCTTCATGCTCGTCATGCCGATGCCGGCCCCGGGTCCTCTCCGGCGTTGCTGCGCGGTGCTTACCGCGCCAGCGCGTCCTGCTGCGAGTCGACGATGACGAACACCCGGTCCAGCCGCGCGATCTCGAAGATCGCCCGCACCTTGTCCTGCATCCCGCACAGCAGCAGGCTCGTCTTCTGACGACGCGCGATCTGCATCGCCTCCACCAGCGTCGCGACGCCCGAGCTGTCCATGTACGACACGCTCGATAGATCCACGACCACCCGTTCGGGCTTGTCGCTCATCGCCTGCTTGATCGCGACCTGGAGGTCTTTCGAGGTGCTCAGGTCCACATCTCCCCGGGGCTCGAGGACGGTCGCACCGTCCCGCCGTTGCGCGTTGACTTCGAGCATCAGGAAGAGGCTCCGTCCGAGGTGGTCGACCCGTGCGTCTTGATCATCTCGACCCGCATCCCCCGCGACGCATCGGGGCGGGGTTCGAAGCGGGTGTGGTCCATGACCTGCTGAATAATGTACACGCCCAGACCGCCCGGCCGAACGTCGTCCAGATCGCGGCCCTTGATCGTGGTCGGATCGACCTGTTCCGCCTCGTCCTCGATCACAATCCGGATCCCCCCCGCTTCGCTCGCCGATGAATCGTCACCCCCCTCATGGGGCCAGATGCTCAGCCAGATCTTCCCATCCTCGCGACGCTCGTAGCCGTGCCGGATGACGTTGCACAACGCTTCATCCACCGCCAGCGCGATCTGCCCGCAGTCAGCCTCGGAAAACCCGAACCGCTTGCTCACCGCCGACACCAGGTCCCGAGCACCGCTCAGGTAGCGTGGCTGCGAGAGCATCTCGATGATCACGTGCGCATCCGACCCGGGCCCCGCAGCAGGCTCCATGGGCGTCTGTGTCGTCGTGGTCGTCGTCGGTGACTTGCGCGTCATACTCCCGGCTCCTTACGGCGCGCTCCTGTCCCAGAACCAGTCTACCGCCCCTCCGCCGGCAGCGGCTTGGGGGTCCCCGCGGGCGCGATGATCGGGTTCACCGGCTTATTGGCATTCTCACGCTCCACATACCACGTCAGCCACCGCTGCACCGCCTCGTCACGCTCCACCCGCGGGGCCTCGTGCTCATAACCCAGCGCGTCGCCCGAGAACTTCTCCAGCGTCCGAATCGCGAACAACCGCGTCGCCGGGTCCTGGCTCTCGAGCTGCTCGATCACGTCCCGAAGCCGCTGCGGGTCGCCACCACCCTCACGCGCCACCCGCCCGATCGCCAGCGACCGCTCGGCCGGGTCGTCCGAATCGAACGTCGCCTGCCGCGCTGGTGCCGAACACCCCGCCCACCCCACTCCGGCAACACATAGCGCCCCGACCACACCGATCGCCGCCAGCCAACCGCACCGCGATGTCAACCCGCGCAGCATGAGCCCATCGTAGGGACGTCGCTGCGACGGGTTGGTACGCTTGGCCATGGCCTCGAAGGTCCCCAATGCGGCACTCGAACACGACGAGGTTGTCCTCGTCCTCGACTTTGGCTCTCAGACCGCCCAGCTCATCGCACGCCGCGTCCGCGACGCCGGCGTCCTCAGCTTCCTCGTCGCCCCCGATATCTCACCCGACGATGTTCGGCGCATCGCGCCCAAGGCCCTGATTTTTTCCGGCGGTCCAGCCTCCGTGTACGCCGACCAAGCACCACGCTTCGACCCCCAACTCCTCGAACTGGGCATCCCCATCCTCGGCATCTGCTACGGCATGCAGGTCCTCTGCTTCGAGCACGCCATGAAGGTCGAAGCCGGGCAGCGCCGCGAGTACGGCCGCGCTCAACTCGCCATCAGTGACCCCGGCGACCTCCTCCACGGCATCCCCAACGAGACCACCGTCTGGATGAGCCACGGCGACGAGGTCCGCGACGTCCACGACGAGTTCGCCGTCCTCGCCCGCACGCCCACTTGCGCTCTCGCCGCCGTCCGCCACCGCGATAAACCCTGGTGGGGCCTGCAGTTCCACCCTGAAGTCACCCACACCCCCCACGGCGCCGACATCCTCGAGAACTTCCTCTACCGCATCGCCCGCTGCGACGGCAAGTGGAAGATGGCCGACTTCCTCGACGAACAGGTCGAGAAGGTTCGCACGCAAGTGGGCGACGCTCGCGTCGTCTGCGGCCTCTCGGGAGGCGTCGATTCCTCCGTCGTCGCCGCACTGCTCAGCCGCGCGTTGGGCGACCGCCTCGCCTGCGTCTTCGTCGACAACGGCCTGCTCCGGCGCAATGAACGCGAGATGGTCGAGACCACCTTCCGCGACCACTTCGACGTCGACCTGCGCGTCGTCGACGCCTCGGACGACTTCCTCGCCGACCTCGAAGGCGTCACCGACCCGCAGGAGAAGCGCCGCCGCATCGGCCACCGCTTCATCGAGGTCTTCAAGAACGAGGCCGAGCACATCGACAACGCCCGCTTCCTCGCCCAGGGCACCCTCTACCCTGACGTCATCGAGTCCGGCGGCGGCCACGCCGGCAAGGCCGCCAGCATCAAGCTCCACCACAACGTGGGCGGCCTGCCCGAAGAGCTCGGCTTCGAACTCGTCGAGCCCCTGCGCGACCTCTTCAAGGATGAAGTCCGGACGCTCGGCACCGTCCTGGGCCTGCCCGACAAAATCGTCTGGCGCCACCCCTTCCCCGGCCCCGGCCTCGCCGTCCGCGTCCTCGGCGCCGTCAGCCCCGACAAGCTCGAGATCCTGCGCGCCTGCGACGAGATCCTGCTCGAGGAGATCACCGCCGCCGGCTGGTACCGCTCGACCAGCCAGGTCTTCGCCGTCCTCCTGCCGGTGCAGTCCGTCGGCGTCATGGGCGATGGGCGGACGTACGAGTGGACCGTCGCCATCCGGGCCGTCACGACCGACGACTTCATGACTGCCGACTGGGCCAGGCTACCGCACGACCTGCTCGCGACCATCTCCAATCGCATCATCAACGAGGTTCGAGGCGTCAACCGCGTCGCCTACGACATCTCCTCCAAACCGCCGGCCACGATCGAATGGGAATGACCAACGCCATCCGCCTTTTCATGTGTTTGCTCGCGGCCCTGCTGTCATCCGCCGTGTGGGCGCAGGTGCCGCCGCTGGATGACGAACAGCGCGAATCGCTCTTCTGGGCGTTGAGTGGTCAGGCCGATGCTAACGACGCCGCGGCGAGTGACGACCTCGCGCTCGATGTCCTCCTCCGCGAGACCGGGAGGTGGGGCACGCTCATGCCCCGCTGGTCCGCGGACCCGCGCCTCGCTCCTGACCCCGCGCCCGTCGACGCCTTTACCGCGGGCGACGACGGCTCCATCGCTCAGCCCGGCGAGCCCTTCGTCTTCGAGGCTCGCTTCCAGGAGATGGAGCCGGTCGCCGGCCGTCCGACGGTCCAACGCTGGCTCGTCGAGCCCATCAATACCGAGGTGGGCGGTCGTGCCGAGCGCGCCGCCGTGGTCTACATCGACCGCCGCGCCACGGGACGCATCCGCGAGCCCCAGCCCGGCTGGTACGTGCGCGTCGCCGGCTACTACCTCCGCGACGCCGCCCTCGCCTCACGCGACGGCACGCTCCGCAGCTACCCCGTCTTCGTCGGCGCCGCCTTCACGAGCCAGCCCGGCCCGGGCGGCGACCTCTCGGCCAACTTCGCCTGGCTGGGCATCGGCATCGCCGTCGTCATCGCCATCGGCGTCGTGCTCATCTTCGTCGTCAGCAAAGCCGCCCACGCGCGCAAGAAACGCGATCAGGAAGCTCCCGCGGAATGAGCGATCCACGAACCGTACCCATCACGCCCGGCGGCGACGCATCGCGCGGGTACGACGTCGCGATCGGCGAAGGCGTGCTCAGCGAACTCGGCCCGCGCCTCGCCGAAGTCGTCGCCCCACGCCGGGCGCTCCTCGTCCACGACGACCGGCTGCCCGACGACGCGATCGCGACCGCGCGCGATTCTCTCGCAGCCGCCGAGGTGCGCACGATCACT
>CAYTSW010000186.1:0-4825 GCA_964440605.1 uncultured Phycisphaeraceae bacterium
AGCCGCTCTTCGAGGGTTGCGTCGGCGTTGGTGTCGCGGTCGCGCAGGATCACAGCATTAATGTAGTTCGAACCTGCGCTTCCTCCAAGCCCTCCTTGGTGATGGAGCCAGAGTTCTGTTGGGGCGGCGTTCGGTGCAGCGCCGCTGTTTGCGACTGAGGCGTTGCGAGGGCGGGCATAACCTTTGCCATGCTCTCCAACGCCATTCTGCTCTTCTTCATCATCGACCCGTTCGGGCTGATCCCGGTGTACATCAATGTGTTGAAAAAGGTGCCCGAGGCGCGGCGGACGCGGGTGCTGGTGCGGGAGCTGCTCATCGCGCTCGTGGCGCTGTTCGTGTTCCTGTTTACGGGGAAGTACATGCTCAGCGTGCTGCACATCAGCCAGCCGGCGTTGCAGGTGGCCGGGGCGTTGATTTTGTTCTTGATCGCGGTGCCGATGATTTTCCCGACGGTTCGGCTGAGCATGGAGACGGAGGGTGACACGGAGCCGTTCATCGTGCCGCTGGCGATGCCGTTGTTCGTGGGGCCTTCGGCGATCGCGATGGTGATTCTGATGCGCTCGAGTGCAGATGCGGGCGGGTGGCCTTCGTGGATCGGGGCCATCCTGCTGGCCTGGGCGGGGGCGTCGGGGATGCTGCTGGCGGGGGACTGGATCGCGCGACGGGTGGGCAAGCGGGGGCTGGTGGCGCTGGAGCGGCTGGTGGGGATGCTGCTGGTGGCGGTGTCGGTGGAGATGCTGCTGGGCGGGGTGTCGGGGTATCTGGCGATGGAACAGCCGGCGGGCGCCGCTTCCCCGGTTGGGGGGTGAAGTCCGGGTGCCGGGGGCATGTCATGTCCGATAACCGGACGAAGAGGGGGTGGCCCGATCATCTTGTGCGTCTGTGAGCCGCATCCCACCGAACAAACGTCCGTACACGTAAAAGCGAATCGCGCGGCGCGGTGGGAGCGTTGTCGATTCGGAACGGAATGCCCACCCCGATGCGGGGAAACGGTGGAAGAGAGGCCGTCTCCCTCGCATCCCTCTCATCAGACAGCGAGGACATCAAAGCATGCACAGCACCCGAATGAAGATGGGCGTTGCCTTGTCGGCGACGGCGATTCTGGCCGCGGCCGGCGCGGCGCAGGCGAAGGACGACTTTCCGCCGTTTGACAAAGTGGCGGAGAATTACGAGTTGGTGGATTCGACGGCTGATGATGCGCCGACGATGCTCAAGCTGTGGAAGCGTGACAAGGACCAGCAGTTGCTGGCCGAGTTGCCGCGGGGTTTCGAGCGCAAGCGTTACTTCATCGGCCTGACCGTCGCGGCGGGCGACCGCTGGGCGGGGCTGCAGGGCGGCGACGCGTACGTCTACTGGCGGCGGTACGACGATCGGCTCGCGTTGATCCAGCCCAACCTGAGCTACCGGTCGTCGGGCGACCAAGAGTCGCGAGCCGCGACCGAGATCGCCTTCACCGACCGCGTGCTGCTCGAGGTGCCCATCGTGACGATGGGTCCGGGCGGCGGGCCGGTGATCGACCTTGACCGCATGCTGCTTGGCAACGCGAGCGACTTCTTCGGGGGTCAAGCGCGGGGTTTGAACCCGCGCCTGGCGACGATCAAGAAGGCCAAGGCGTTCCCGACGAACATCGAGGTCGCGATCGAGGCGCCGGTGCAGGGCGGGACGCTTCGGACGTTCCACTACTCGATCAGCGAGATCCCCTCGAGCACGGGCTACAAGCCGCGCGAGGCGGACCAGCGGATCGGGTTCTTCACGACGGCGTACATCGACCTCGGGAAGTACAACAACGAGACGAAGTACACGCGGTACATCAACCGCTGGAAGCTGGAGAAGGCGGACCCGAAGCTCCAGTTGTCGCCGCCCAAGGAGCCGATCGTCTATTACATCGATCACACGGTGCCCGTGCGGTATCGGCGTTTCGTGCGCAACGGTGTTGAGTACTGGAACGAGGCGTTCGAGGCGATCGGGATCACGGGCGCGATCGAGGTGTACCAGCAGGACGCGCGCACCGGGGCGCACATGGACAAGGACCCGGAGGACAACCGGTACAACTTCGTCCGCTGGTTGTCGAATGACATCACGACGGCGGTCGGCCCGTCGCGCGTGCACCCGGAGACGGGGCAGATTCTGGACGCGGACATCGTGCTGACCGACGGCTGGCTGCGCGTGTTCGAGTACCAGTTCCGCGACCAGTTCCCGCGGATCGCCAGCGAGAACTTCACGCCCGAGACGTACGCTTGGCTGGCGCGCAACCCCGAGTGGGCGCCCGAGGTGCGGCTCGCGGCTCCGGACGAGCGCCAGGAGGCGGTGCGACACGTGATGGAGCGTTCGGCGCTGCCCGGCGCGGGCCATCCGCTGTTCCAGCCTTCGATCCACCTACTCTCGGGCGATCACGAGGTCGCCGAGCCGGGGACCGGGAGCTTCACGCAGATGCATCTGAACTGCAACTGCGCGGACTTCAAGGGCATGGAGATGGCGATCTTCGCGCACTCGATGGCGATCGAGGGTCTGATCAACCGTGACGACGACGGGGACGGTGTGCCGGACGAGCCGGAAGGCGACATGATCGACGGCGTGCCGGAAGAGTTCGTGGGCGTGCTGCTCCAGGACCTGGTGGCGCACGAGATCGGCCACGCCATCGGTCTGCGGCACAACTTCAAGGCCTCGGCGCTCTACGACCTCGACGAGATCAACTCCGACGACGTCAAGGGCAAGAAGGCGTACACCGCTTCGGTGATGGACTACAACCCGACGAACATCGTGCTGCCCGACAAGTTCCAGGGCGACTACGGCATGATCAAGGTCGGGCCGTACGACATGCTGGCGATCGAGTACGGGTACGGCGACAAGCCGGAAGAAGCCCTGAAGAAGATGGCCGAGCAGAACATCCCGTACCTGACGGACGAGGACACGCTGACGTCGGACCCGCTGGCGCGTCGCTACGACTTCGCGGCCAACCCGCTGGATTTCGCCAAGCAGCAGATGGACCTGGCGCTCTTCCACCGCGAGCGACTGCTGGACGAGTTCGTGAAGGACGGCGAGTCGTGGGCGCGAGCGCGCCAGGGGTACGCGATGACTCTGGGCCTTCAGCTCCGCTCGAACTCGATGATGACCAACTGGATCGGCGGTGCGCACGCGAGCCGCGCGAAGAAGGGCGACGCGAACGCCGAGGCGCCGGTGCAGCCGGTTGACGCCGAGACGCAGCGCGAGGCGCTGGACTTCGTGATGGCCAACTCCTTCCGCGACGAGGCGTGGGGCCTGACTCCCGAACTGCTCCAGCACCTGTCGGTCGACAAGTGGTTCGGCGGCGGGGGCTGGGCGACGGACTACGCCTGGGACGTGCATGACTCGATCTTGGGCTTCCAGGCGAGCACGATGACGCAGCTCTTCAACCCGACGACGGTGAAGCGCGTGTACGACAACGAGATGCGCAAGCCGGCGGACCACGACGCCTTGACGCTCGCCGAGCTCATGGAGACGGTGACGGAAGAGGTATGGTCGGAGCTGGACTCGAAGGTCGGCAAGAAGCACACGGCGCGGAAGCCGATGATCTCGTCGCTGCGTCGCAACCTCCAGCGCGAGCATCTGGAGCGGTTCATCGACCTCACCAAGCCCGATGATTTTTATGGCGCGGCTCGCAAGCCGGTGTCGAACCTCGCTCAGCATCACCTGCGGATGCTGGAGGAGCGGGTGAACGAGGTGATGGAGTCGGGCTCGGACGGTCTTGATCCGTACACGCTCGCCCATCTGTCGCAGGTCTCGCACCGCATCGAGCAGGCCATGGACGCGGAAGAGATTTACAACACCGACGATATTTCGTCGGGCGGCGGCATGCCTTTCTTCCTGTTCGGTCAGCAGCGCGACGCCCGCGGGGGCAAGTGATCGCTTGACGACATCGTGTTGAAACGAATGGAGCCGGCTCCTTTGGGGGCCGGTTTTTTCGTTGGTGATTGCCCGTAGGAATGGACGCTGAGCACTGACCTCACCGAGCCGAGGTCAGTGGCGCCCTGCACGAGGCTGAACCTGTCAGTGTGTGCTGATGGTGCGGAGGAGGTTGAGGGCGTCGCGAGCGGCGCCGTCCCCCACTGCTTGGCGCGTCAGTTCGATCGCTTCGGCGAGCGTGGGCGCGGCTTCGGCGATGTAGAGGGCGGCCGCGGCGTTGAGCATGGCGGCGTCGGCGCGGGGGCCGGGATTGCCGGCGATGATGCCTTCGATTACGGCCGCGCCGGCTTCGACGGAGTCGACAGTGAGGTCGTCGAGCGTCGCGGGAGCGAGACCGAGTTCGGCGGGGTTGATCTCGCGTTCGGTAATGGCGCCGGGGGCGACGTCGAAGGCACGGGTGGTGGTCGTGGTGGTGATCTCGTCGAGGCCATCGTTGCCGCGCACGACGAGGGCGCGTTGGCAGCCAAGGCGTTGGAGCGTTTCGGCGACGACCGGTAGGGCGGCCTCGTCCCAGACGCCCAGGAGCTGGCGCGGGGAGCTTGCGGGGTTGGTGAGCGGACCGAGCAGGTTGAAGAGCGTCGGGAAGCCGAGGGAACGGCGTGGGCCGGCGGCGTGGACCATCGCGGGGTGGTGCTTCATGGCGAAGCTGAAGCAGACGCCGGCGTGTTCGAGGCAGCGGGCCTGGACGCCGGGCGTGGCTTCGGCGTTGACGCCCAGGGCGATGAGAACTTCGGCGCTGCCGCGGCCGGTGCGCGAGCGGTTGCCGTGCTTGGCGACGCGGACGCGTTGGGCGTCGTCGTGCATCGTGCGTCCGACGCCGGCGGCGATGATGGCGGCGGCGGTGGAGATGTTGAAGGTCTTGGGCGCGCCGCCCGTGCCGCAG
>CAYTSW010000187.1:0-4806 GCA_964440605.1 uncultured Phycisphaeraceae bacterium
CCGGGCTCGAGCTCCGCGATCGGGAAAGTGACCGCGCCCTGGATCGTGATGTCACCGCCGACGATGGTGAGCTGGCTCTGGCTCTCGTCGATGGCGTACGTGGTCTGAGCGGGAGCGGCGGAGGCGAAGACGGCGAGCGCGGTGGCCGAGGCCGCTGTACGGGTGGCGGTGTTCATGGCGTTATCTCTCTCTGGAACGGGTGCCTGTGAGGCGACGGGAGAAATCTAGACGCTCACCAGCCGCGCATCCAAGCGTTGTCGCGCTCGGTGCTCGGGGGGGCGATGTACCCGAGGCGATCGAACCGATCGGCTTCGGATTGGTCGGGATAGATGGTCGGCTTGACGCGTGAGGCGTGGCCGTCGAGCCAGGCGACGGTGGCCTTGGTGGAGTGGCGGCCGTGGGCGGTGGGGGAGGCGAAGGCGCGGGGTGAGCCGTCGGCGAAGAACTCGTCGACGGGCGGCAGGACATCCTTTTGCGGGAGAAGGCGGCCGGCGAGGCGACGAGCGGTGTCAGCGAAGAGCACGGTCTTGGCGGGCTGCGGCACAGCGGCCTTGGTGTAGCCGATCCAGGTGCGGTAGCCGTCGGCGGATTGGTCGAGCGTGTTGAAGTTGGGGTCTTTGCGCCCGAGCATGAGGCCGTTGTAGCCGTAGTGGACGAGGTTGGGATAAGCGAGCCCGATGTTGCGTGTGATCTGGAGGACGTCTTCGGGCGTCTGGTAGTCCGGGCACATGAGGGCTTGTCCGCCGGCGTCGAGGTAGTCGCCCATGATGCCGAACTCGTGGGCGCGTTCGGGCGGCCCGGCTACGGGGTCGGCGAAGCACCACTCCTGATTGACGCCGCGGGCGCCGGTGGAGCTTTCAAGCCGCCGGTTCCAGCGGGCGTGGGGGCAGAGTCGGCCGTCGTGGTCGTTGGCGTGGAGCGCCATGGCAGCGCACAAGCCCTTGCAGTTGCCGAGGCAGACGACGGCGCGGCTCGCGGCTTGCGCACGAGCGAGGGCGGGCAGGAGGATGCCGATGAGCAGGGCGATGATGGCGGTGACGACGAGGAGCTCGACGAGGGTGAAGGCGTGATTGGAGCGTGGAGGGACGCGCATCGCTCGATTATACGATGGCTGCCAAGTCTCCCCTGAACCGGCGTCGCAAAGGGAGATTGGCCTTGTTTCTCTCCCGATCGGGCGGCGTCGCGCCGATAACGGTGAGGCATGGCCGGATCCGGGACACCGCACGGCAAGATTCTTCCACGCGACGCGCTGGTCGCGGCGCGGGAGCGGGCGCGCGCCGAGGGGCGGACCGTCGTGCAGTGTCACGGGTGCTTCGACATCGTCCATCCGGGGCATGTGCGGCATCTGCAGCATGCGCGTCGGCAGGGGGACGTGCTGCTGGTCTCGATCACTGACGACGCCAACGTGAACAAGGGGGACGGGCGACCGCTGTTCCCGCAGGACCTGCGCGCCGAAAACCTCGCGGCGCTCGACTGCGTCGACTGGGTGCACATCAACCCCGAGCCGACGGCGGTGGGACTGCTCGAGGCGGTCAGGCCCGATGTGTACATCAAGGGGCGGGAGTACGAGCAGAACAATGACCCGCGGTTCGCCGAGGAGCGTCGGGCGGTGGAGGCCGGCGGCGGGCGGATTCTCTTCTCGTCGGGCGACGTGGTCTTCTCGTCGACGGCGCTCGTGCACGCGATGGCGTCGGAGCACGACCCGTTCCACGCGCGTCTGAATCAGTTGCTCGACGCGGGCGAGGTGTCGCCCGGCGCGATCGACGTGCTGCTGTCGCGGGCAGGGGGCAAGCGCATCGCGGTGCTGGGCGAAACGATTCTCGATACGTACATCCACTGCGAGTACCCGGAGATCGCGGGCGAGTCGCCCGTGCCGTCGCTGCGGCCCTTGGATCAGACGCATTACGATGGCGGGGCGGCGATCATCGCGTTGCACCTGGCGGCGATGGGCGCCAAGCCCGTGCTGGTGACGGCGCTGCCGCGATCGACCGAGGCTCAGGCGCTGCGGCAGCGGCTGGAAGGATTGGGCGTGGAGGTGCGGGCGGTGGAGTGCGACGGGCCGCTCTTGGAGAAGCAGCGGTTTTTGGTGGGAACGCAGAAGCTGATGAAGCTGGACAACGTGCGGCCGATCGCGCTGGACGCGTCGCGGCACAACGAGTTGTTCCTCATGGCGGCCGGAATGGCCCGCGAGCTCGACGGCGCGATCCTCGCGGACTTCGGGTGCGGCTTCTTTACGCAAGGCGTGACGAACGAACTCATCCGTATCCTGCGGCCTGTTGTCGGAACGCTCGCGGGCGACACGAGTGGGCGGCGTTCGTCGCTGGCGCGGATGAAGGGTCTGGACCTGGTGTGCCCGACCGAGAGCGAGCTGCGCAGCGCGGTGAACGAGCACGACAACTCGCTCAACGCCGCCGTCTGGTCGTTCATGCGGCAGACGGGCTCGCACGTGTGCCTGGTGACGCTGGCGCACGAGGGCGTCATCGCGTTCCGGCGACTGGACGTACAAGGGCCTGAGACCCCCGACGCGTGGCGCACGCGTGTCGCGGGCGAGCACATCCCCGCGCTGACGCAGCATCCTGTGGATCCGCTCGGGTGCGGGGACGCGCTGCTGGCGGGGGCGACACTCGCGACGGTCGCGGGCGCAGGGCCGACGGTTGCGGCGTACCTCGGGTCGGTCGCCGCGGCGCACCACGCGACCCGGATGGGCAACGAGGCGGTGACCGCGGCGGATCTGCGCACGGGTGTGCAGCGGCTGGCGCAATCGCGCCTGGCGATCACGCCGTCGCGGATCGGCGCACGGCTGGTGAGTTGACCGGTGACACCGGGAGAAAGGCGGGCGTGATGCCTCGAATGGCGTTCGTGATCCCCACGCATGATCGGACGAAGGAACTCGCGCAGACGCTCGGGGCGTTGGATCGCCTCGACCACGCGGCACTGGCGGAAGCGGGCGGCGCGGAGGTGGTGATCGCGTCGGCCGATGAAGTCGACGCGCCCGCGCGCACACGCGGCGGGCTGCCGATTCGACGCGTGACGACGCGGGTGAACAACCCGTGCGTCGGCCGGAACACGGCGGCGGAAGCGACGAGCGCGGAGTGGCTGGTGATGCTGGACGACGACTCGGAGCCGCTGTGCGCCGGGTTCGTCCATGCGCTGGCCGATGCGCCGATGGACGTGTCGGCGGTGTCGGCGGACGTGACGCTGCCGAACGGCGCGCGGGAGCAGGGGGGATTGCCGGAGGTCTTCGTCGGGTGCGGCGTGGCCATGCGGGCGGAGTCGTATCGAGCCGCGGGCGGGTACGACCCGGACTTTTTCTTCTACGCCGAGGAGTACGACCTGGCGGCGCGGCTGATCGCGATGGGCACGCGCGTGCGCTTCGATCCGCGCTTTCGCGTGCTGCATCGCAAGACCGGCGCGGGGCGAGACATGAACGAGATCATGCGCAGGATCACGCGGAACTCGGCCTGGGTGGAGCTGCGCTACGCGCCGAACGACGATCGCGACGAGGCGGTGGAGCACGTGCTCAAGCGGTATCAGGCGATCGCGGTGCGCGAGCGCGCGCTGCCGGGGTTCGAGCGGGGGGCGAGGGAACTGGCCTCGACGCTGTGCGAGCAGCCGCGGCGGGCGATGGACACGTTCGCGTACGAGCGATTCACGGGACTGGCTCACGCACGAGCAGCGGTGCGGGCGTCGGCGGACACACTCGCCGGAGCACGGGTGGCGCTGGTGCACCGCGGGAAGAACGACTGGGCGATCGAGCACGCGCTGGCTGAACTCGGGCTGACGCACGTGGGGACGGACATCGTGGCACACCCGACGATGGCGACGGCGCACATGGTGGGGACGCTGTCGCCCGGGCCAATGCTGGACGCGTTGCAGTGCCCACACGGGGGGCAGCCCCTGCTGGCCCCGTGGGTGCCGGGTCTCGATCCCGTGCGCGGGGTGCGGGAGTGTGGGGTGGCGTGGGCGGCGTGAGGGGGAAGCAGCGACGAAGTGACGGAGGGGGAGGCAGGAAGGCACCACTGACCTCGCAAAGCCGAGGTCGGTGGCACCCGTAAAACGTCAGGAGCGCCCGGAACGGCCGAGGTCAGTGGCCTCCGACTCGTCCTGTGCGATAGGGTTGGAAGATGGCATTCGATCCGCTCTCTCGGCCCGTGATGACGCGCACGGCGCCTGCGAAAATCAATCTGGCGTTGTCGGTCGGTCCGCCTCGCGAGGGGGACGGGTATCACCCGATCGCGTCGTGGGTGGCCCGGTTGGACCTGGCCGACGATCTGACGCTGACGCGGCTGGACGATGGGGATCTGTCGCGGTACGCGATTGTGTGGCACGACGAGGCGCCGAAAAAGACGCCGATCGAGTGGTCGGTCACGAAGGACTTGGCGGTGCGCGCGCACCTGTTGATGCAGGAGCGGGTCGGACGCCCCTTGCCGGTGCAGATGAAGCTGGAGAAGCGGATTCCAGTGGGCGGCGGGCTTGGAGGCGGGTCGGCGGACGCCGCGGCGATGCTGCTGGCGGTAGCGGATCTGTTCGAAATCCCGCTGACGAATCGGGACCTCGCGGATATTGCGCTCGAGCTCGGTGCGGATGTGCCGTTCTGCCTGCTCGATCACCCGGCGGTGATGGAGGGAGTGGGCGATCAGATCACGGAGACACCCAAGCTGGAAGGTCAGGTTGTATTGATCGTGCCTCCTTTCGGGTGCGACACCGGGAGCGTGTACCGGGCCTTCGACGAGTCGCCCGGACGGCTGCGCGTGCAGGAGGTGCACGACTTGGCGCACGCCGCGGAGATGGACGGCGACGGTCTGT
>CAYTSW010000188.1:0-4755 GCA_964440605.1 uncultured Phycisphaeraceae bacterium
CCAATGGCTCGCCCGATGATCATTCGACCATCGAATCAGGCCACACACCTGTTCATTTCACGGATATTTCGAATCACGGTTGGCCGCCCAATCACGAGGTCAGCATCTCTCGGGGTTGGGCGCCGACCGAGCATCGGTATTCTGTTTCATCCGGCTGGCCACCGAGCCACTTCCAGCAAATGTCCGCTACATGGCCGGACGGCGGGCGTCTGGCTTGGCCCGCGAACCACAACCGGAGCATTTCGGCCGAACCCGACGCTACCGAGCCCAGCGGCCTTCCCCCGATGTTCCCCGAGGACCATGCGCTTGTCACGACCGCCATCGACATCATCGATGTGATCGCGCCCTGAGAGGTCTGAACACTTGGGCCGCGTCTACCTACGCACAGCATCTCGAGCGGTCCTTCTCGCCGCGGTATCTCTGCTTTGCACGCTGATCGGCGGGACGAGCCCTGGTTGTACCGCAGCGTCTGCTCCCGAGACCCGAAGGGCGGACGCCACGGTTCGGCCTCATCCGTGGCACACGCAGGCGAGGGTGGCGTTCAATCAGCACGCGATCGAGGCACGCCGCGCGGCATTCGCTGAACCGCCGGCGGCATCTCCCGACGACGCGTTGTTCGGCTCTCCCGTCGCGATCCTTGAACTCGTGCTCGCGGCGACCCCCGTGAACGCTGTCATTTACCCGACCGAGCTGTACTACTACTTCGACTTCTCGCTGCACACCCTTCGCGTCGCGGGCAATCTTCGCTTTACCGAGGCTCGCGAAGGTCTCTTGCACATCGGCTACTTTGACCGCGAGGACCCGAGCCGGGCGATGGCGGCAACTTTCGGGCCGGCCCAGGGCGTGGAGGTGCGACGCCGTGATGTCGAAGGTGGGGGAGCGGTCGTAGACGTGGCGTTTGGTCCGCTCCGGCGAGCTTTCTCCATTCCCGCCCGTCGTGCTGGTGACCCGAGCACCACGCTCGCGCCCGACGAACGTTTTGTCTCGTGGATTCTCGACGAGTCAGCAGTAGAACTAGATCTGATCTTCAACTCTAACCACGGCGCATTTTACTACCTGCTCCGGCCGAGTTGGCCGGGCGTTTCGCATCTTGCAACGATGCGAACACCGGCGGGACACGAGGTTTCGATCGATCCGGTCTCGCGCTTCGTCTTTCTGCACGAGCGCTCTACGAAGCGGCGCGTGCTCATCGGCGTCTCCCGCCGCGAGGTGGTTGAGAACTCCCCGTTCGATGGCCCATTCGACCAGGTGCCGCCGGACCTCGACCTCAAGGCGATGCTCGAAGCGGCTTATCCCTATGTGATGCTACGAGGCGGCATCGACCGTCACGGCAACTTCGAGGAGCTCGAGGGGCAGCGCGTGGCGATAGCGCCTTACACGCAATACGCGAGCCTGTCTGAGCTGCTCAATCTTATCGACGACGAGATAGACCCGGGGTCCGATGCCCCCGCGCGCTGGCTCCCGCTCGTGACGGAAGACAAGCGCACCTTCCACGAGCGAGCTACGTTCGCTTGGCCGGCGAACCACGAGTTCCGGCATAGCGCGACTTGGCCGATGGACCACGCCTTCGATCTGAGCCGATCGTGGCCCGCGCATCACGAGTACGATGAATCCGGAGCCCGCAACGACCGAAAAGAGCGATGATCGGTCAGGCGTTTTGTGCTCAGAGCAAGTGAGCGTCGGATGAGACCCCTTCATGATGCGCCCGAGGAGGCGGTTGCGAAGGGTGAGGCGGCGGCTATCCTCCGCGATGGTCCCGCCGGAACCAGCGAGTAACCCGCCGCGTTCAACCCCCAACTCTTCGCAAGGCAAGTCGGATCTTGGGACGCTCGCGCACCGCGCGTTCCCGGGGTACGCCGTCGCGGGGGTCGCGACGCTCGCGTACCTCGCCTCGGCGCCGGGGCAGACGTTCATCATCTCGCTGCTCAAGCCGTCGCTCGTTGGGATGATCGAGGGCGAGCGGGCGGAGCTGATCAACAACACGGCGTACACGATCGCGACGGCGGCGGCGGCGCTGCCGTTGGTCTACGTCGGTCGGCTGGCGGATCGGTTCGGGCCGCGGGCGGTGCTGGCGGCGCTCGGCGTGCTGTTCGGGCTGGCGTGCGCGTCGGTCGCGCTGGTGCAGGGGATGGTGACGATCTTTGTCGCGTACTTCCTGCTGCGGTTTCTCGGCCAGGGAGCGATGGTGCTCGTCGGTCAGCACGCGGTGGCGATGTGGTTTCACCGCAAACTGGGGCGCGTGAGCGGGGCGAAGAACACCGCGGTGTTTCTGGCATGGGCGGCGCTGCCGACGCTCGTGGGGTTCATGATCGCTGAGCTCGGGTGGCGGTGGACGTACGTGGTCTTCGGCGTCGCGGTCGCGGCGCTTGTGACGCCCGCGGCGCTGCTGTTCGTGCGCAACCGTCCGGAAGAAGTCGGATTGCTGATGGACAACGACGCGCCGTCGGCTGCGCACGACGCGGCTTCGGATCGCAAGGCGCCGGTGGTCGAGGCGTCGTTCACGCTGGGCGAAGCGGTGCGCACGCGGGCGTACTGGTTCTTCGCGGCGGCGTTCTTCCTCATGCCGCTGATCGGCACGGGCATGCTGCTCGAAGGTCAGGGCCACCTGACGGGCCGCGGGCTGACGCCGACGCAGGCGGGGTTCGCGCTCGGCGGGTGGTCGCTCGCGATGGGCTTGATGGCGATCCCGTCGGGCGTGCTGGCGGATCGGTTTCTGCCGCGCGGCCTGATGACGATCGGGATGCTGGTGATCGGCGGGAGCAGCGCGGTGCTCGCGACCGCGCAGGGCGTGTGGATGGGCTACGCGTCGTTCCTGCTGCTGGGCTTGGGGCAGAGCCTGGTGATGACGACGGGCGTAACGGCGGTGGCTCGCTTCTATGGGCGCGCGCACCACGGGGCGATCCGCAGCTCACTCACGCGCATCGGCGTCATCGGGACCTCGCTCGGGCCGCTGGCGACGGGAATCAGCGTGACGCTGGCGGAGGGATACACACCGGCGTTCTGGGCGTTCGCGGTCGCGACGCTGCCGGTGGCTTTGGTGTGCGTGTGGCTGGTGCGACCCGAGGCGGCGCATGACAACGCCGCTCCGTAAGTGAGCGGCGGTGCTGCTGATCGCCGGTGACGTTCGTTGACTCAGCGGCGCCGACGGCGCGTTGCGAAGAGGCCGACGGCGGCAAATAGGGCGGCGGTCGGTGCGCCGGGGATGAAGACTTGGAGCTGGTAGACCGTGCCGCCATCGAAGTCGAACTCGTTGAACCCGTTGGCGATCGTGTCGGGGCTGGCGGCGATGAAGAGCGTGCCTTCGAAACCGAAGTTGGCGGGGACCATGAAGTCGAGGGTGAGCAGGTCACCCTCGGAGAAAGTGTCGCCGATGAGGACGTTGGAGAACGACAGGTCGTTGGCGCCCTCGGGGAAGCCGGGGCCGGCGACGGTGTCGCCGTCGACGAGGGCGGGGACCATGAAGTCGAGGGTGAGCAGGTCACCCTCGGAGAAAGTGTCGCCGATGAGGACGTTGGAGAACGACAGGTCGTTGGCACCCTCGGGGAAGCCGGGGCCGGCGACGGTGTCGCCGTCGACGACGGCGGGCAGGTCGGCGACGTCGGGGCTGGAGTCGTCGAAGAGGTCGCCCGTGCCGTAGGGGGCGGACCAGGCGTAGTTGGTGAGGATCAACCCGGGCTCGGAGAAGAGCATGGAGAAGATGACGGAGTTGTGGACCTCGCCCTCGGTGGCGTCGAGGTCGATGGTGAGGCTGAAGCTCTCGCCCCACTGGACGGAACCCGTGTTGGCGTCGTCGTCGCCGAGCGGGGTGATGATGTATGCGGCCGAAGCGCCTGCGGTGAGCGCAAGAACAGCGGCACAGGATGTTGCCGAATGGAACATGATCGAATCCTCTCCCTATTTGCGGGCCGCGTGCGACGGCCACTGACTCTCTCTCTCTTCCCCGACACGTGAAGGATACCGTTATCGAGGGCGCATGCAACGGGTTTGCCGCGACCTCACCGCGCTTTCGCGGCACAGACGGGTTATGTTCGGCCACCCGTTGGTCCGGGTCTGGCGATCCTTGGCGTTCCGGCCGGGTGCCAAGGACGCGAAAGATACGCCGGCGGCGCACGCGTTGCGGCACGGGCCGCAGGTTGACCCGAGGGGGGTGGGTGGCCAGAATGCGGGCCCTGACGGACAGGTGGCCGAGTGGCTGAAGGCACCGCTTTGCTAAAGCGGCGTGCGTCGAAAGGCGTACCGCGGGTTCGAATCCCGCCCTGTCCGCTTTTCCCGAACGTACGCGCTGGCGTGTCCCGATGGACGACGCGGTTGAGGCGTCTTTGTCTGGGTTCCCGCACATTTCAAGCGTCTCCGTCATCGCCGGTTCTCGTTGAGATCGGCGGTACGCGGCGTGTTTCGGCCGAGTGTCTCTGCGGGCGATTCGGGCGAGGTCCACTCGCGGGCGCCGATTCCCCGTTCCGGGCGTCGAAACAGGGACGGCTCACGAAATCAGGGAGCTCTCGACAGCCGCGCGGAGATCAAAGCCGCGACAGCGGGTCGTGAGGGCTGATTGTGAGCGTCGATCGCACGATTTCCCTGCGCCGCGGAACAGGGAACGCGTTCGTCAGAACAGGGAACAAGCAGGGACGGGCGGTTCAAGCGCCCACGGCATCCACCCCCAACTGATCTGCTTGCGCCGACCAGTCGAGCTCGGCCGCGGCGCGGACGAGATCGTCGAGGGTGGTGCTCGGCGGGAGCGTGCCGCAGAGGGTGTGC
>CAYTSW010000189.1:0-4739 GCA_964440605.1 uncultured Phycisphaeraceae bacterium
CGTTGTTCCGCGAGGTCGCAGGCGATCTGCGCGGCGAGTTCGTCGGCGTCGGTGGGGCCGCAGAAGGCGAGGATGGCTTTGCCGATGGCGGGCTGGAAGGAGAACTGCCCGCCCATCTGATCGACGAGGGTGCGCAGGAGTCGGGTCGCCATGTGGTGGGCCATGCGTGTGAGCTGATCATCGCGGTACAGGCGGGCGACGAGTTCGTAGGTGGGCCAGAAGAGGTCGGTGACGATGGCTTCAGGGGCCATGCCCTGATCGATGGCGTTGTTGACGACGGCGCGGCTCCGGTCGCGGTCGCCGTTGATGAGGCATTCGAAGAGGCGTTCGCAGAGGAGGTCGGTGTTCACGTGCGCGGTGCTCCGTGTGGTTCGCGGCCGGCGCCCGCCTCCGCGGCGACGGCTGATCTTCGGTTGTGTGCAGGGTCTCGCGCGCTCCGGCGTGGGCCCGTGTCGATGGACTTAGGTTCGGCGCGAAGCCACCCGGTCCGACAGGAAAGCGGCGTTTGGCGCGGGCGTGGGCTTTTCTCGGACTCGCGCAAAGGCGGTGCGCAAGAGTGGGGAGCCTGTGTGGAGGTCAGGCGTCACCAGAGTAGAGGGCGCACACCCCGAAGGTGAGTGGTTGGACCGCGACGGAGGAAAAGCCGGCTTCGCGCAGGGCGCCGGCCATCGCTTCACGGTCGAGAAAGCGCTCGATGGACCTGGGGAGATACTTGTACGCGCCCGAGCGATCGCGGCTGATGGCGGTCGCGGTGCGGGGCATGATGACCCTGGTGTACAGGTTGTTGCCCCAGCGGATCAGCGGGTTCTTCGGCTCGGTGAACTCGAGCACGACGAGGCGGCCTCCGGGCTTGAGGACGCGCCGGAACTCACGGAGCGCGCGCACGGGGTCGGTGACGTTGCGGATGCCGAAAGCGATGGTCAGCGCGTCGAAGCGGTGGTTTTCGAAGGGCAGGTGCATCGCATCGCCTTCGAGGTACTCGATGATCTCGCAGCCGGGGGTTCTGGCGGCTCCGAGGCGCTTGGTGCGCGCGATGTCGAGCATCTCGGGCGTGAAGTCGAGACCGATGACGTGCGCGGGGCCGGCGTCGGCGAGGGCGCGCGTGAGGTCGCCCGTGCCGCAGGCGCAGTCGAGCACCCGGTGCCCGGGCTGGATGCGAGCGGCCCTGACGGCGGCCTTGCGCCAAGCCTGGTCGCGCCCGAAGGAGTGCAGCCGGTTGTTGAGGTCGTAGGCGGGCGCAATGGCGGCGAACATACGCCGGACCTTGTCGGCCTTGGCCTCGTGCTGATGGGGGTCATCGCGCAGGTCCTGCTCGGTCCAGGCGGGCGATTCGGCGGGGGATGGCATTGGGCGGTCGTCGACCGCGGCTCTGTGACTCACCCGCGATGGTATGCGCCGGGGCTCGACTTTCGGGAGCGGTTGGTGCACCATAGGGGCAATCCCGGGCGATGCGGGTTCGCGACGGGTTCCAACCAGGGGGGCTGACCAGGAAGGCTGGAGACGGCTGATGCTTCATCTTCGCGATGTGCGGACGTGGGTGCTCGCGGCGCTGATTGCTCCGCTCGCCCTGATGACGGGCTGCAAGGTCAACCCCGCGACGGGTCAGCGGCAGTTCGACTTCCTGAGTCAGGACCAGGAGGTTGCGCTCGGGCTCGAGGCGGCGCCGGAGTTGATCCGCGGTTACGGCGGCGAGGTGAGCGACGCCTGGCTCACGGACTATGTCTCCACGATCGGGCAGGATCTGGCGCAGTACGTGGAGAAGGAGTATCGCGACCTGCCCTGGGAGTTCACGCTGCTGGACTCGGACGTGATCAACGCCTTCGCGCTGCCGGGCGGTCAGGTGTTCATCTCGCGCGGGCTCATGATGGAGATGACCAACGAGGCGCAGCTCGCGGGCGTGCTGGGGCATGAGATCGGGCACGTCACCGCGGAGCACGGCGACCAGCAGGTCGTGCGCCAGATGGGCCTGCAAGGCTTGGCGGTCACCGCGGCGGTGGTCGCGCAGCTCTCGGACGAGGAACTCGTTCAGTACGGCGCGCCGGCGCTGGTCACGGGCGCCGGCATCGTCAACCTGAAATACGGGCGCGACGAGGAACTCGAGGCCGACGCGCTGGGCCTGCGGTACATGACCAAGGCGGGGTACGACCCCGCCGGGCAGTTGCAGGTGATGGAGATCCTGGCGCGGGCGTCGGAGGGCGCCGGTCAGCCGCCCGAGTTCCTGTCGACGCACCCGCACCCGGAGACCCGCATCAACCGTATCCGCAAGCTGCTGCGCACGGACTACGCGTTCACGCAGGGCACCGCGAACTACACGCTTGGGCAGACGACGTTTCGCGAGCAGGTCGTGCCGCGCCTCGATCGGTACTCGCGTGCAGCGCCCGAGCGCGAGCTGACGCCGGGCGAACGGGCCATTGTCGCGGCTTCGGCGTCGGGTGAGCGGTCGTGCTGGTGTTCGGGGTGTTCGAGCGGGGGGTGAGGGTCACCGCAGGGCACTACGCGGCTGCACCGCATGGTGGCACCTGTCACCTGGCGGCGGGGCCGTGGGTGGCGAAGAAGTCGAGCCAGTTGCGTGAGGCGAAGCGGTTGACGTCTTCGTCGTTCCAGCCGCCGGCGCGCATCTGATGGACGAGGGTGTGGAGGTCGGCGGGGCGGTCGATGCCCTGCGGGAGACGGTTGCCGGGGAAGCCGCCGTCCATGTCGGAGCCGAGGCCGATGCACCGCGCGTGCCCGGCGATGTCGCGGATGTGCTCGGAATGCGCGATGGCGGCATCGAGTGTCGGGCGCTGTTCGTCGTCGACCCGGTGGTCGACGAAGGGGGCGAAGAGATTGAGCCCGATGACGCCGCCGCGGCTGGTGATCTCGCGGATGTGATCGTCGGTGAGGTGGCGTTGGTCGTAGCCGTCGAGGAGCGAGCGGCAGTTGGAGTGGCTGGCGATGACGGGGCGGTCGGTGGCTTCGAGCAGTTCGTCGAGCGATCGTTGGGAGAGGTGGGAGACGTCGTGGACGAGGCCGAGTTCGTCGATGGCCTTGATCATGTCGCGGCCGATGTCGGTGAGGCCCTGGGTGGTGGCGTTGCCGCCGGCGTAGCGCGAGGGCGTGGCCCAGGCGAGTCCGATTGCGATGACGCCGCGCTCGGCCCACCAGGGGAGCTCGTCGGGCGTGCGGATGGGATCCGCGTTCTCGAAGAGGATGCCCAGGTGAATGACGGCTTCGGTGTGGGTGGCGTGGCGCGCGCGGTAGGGGGCGCTGGGCCCGCGGTCGTGCGCGTCGTGGTCGTGGGTGTCGTGCGCGGGGAATGGCGAGAGCGCGACGCCGGCGTCGTGGGTCCAGTTCTGGTAGACGCGCAGCTGTCGGAGGCCGGCTTCGCGCGCGGAGTCGGGGTCGTTCGGGTCGTAGCCGCCCAGGTCGTCGGCGTGGGGCTCGGTAAAGATGGTGCCGAGAACAGCGGTGACGCCGGCCTCGCGCAGGGCGGGGAGGGTGACGGTGGGGGGCGTGAAGGGCCCGGCGTGTGCGCCGGTGCGCAGGAGGTCGTCGAGCGGGAGGGTGAGGTCGCGCCCGGTGACGGCGAGGTAGGCGAGGTCGAGGTGGGCGTCGAACCAGGTGGTCATGGTGCGATGCTACCCGTGGGCATCGGGGTGCGTGTCTCGCGGGGTCGCGAGCGGGACACGCCGCGATGAAACGGACGCGGGATGACGTCGAAACACAAGGATTGAGAAAGTTGTCATGATGTGCGTCGCTACGGCCCGCGGGGCGGGCGACGAACGCGCAGGTCCAAGAAGGAGGACGACGGTATGACTCGGTTGCTCGAGAAGACACGCACGAAGACGACCATGGCCCGCCGCGGCGGCATCCTGCAGGGTTGCTTGATCGCCGCTGGCGTCGTGCTGCTGCTGCTGATCATCGGCGGCATCTTCGTCGCGATGAACTGGAAGGGCTGGACGGCCGGCGCGATCGCGACGGCGGCGCGCGAGTCCATCAACGACAGCACGCTGCCCGAGAGCGAGAAGCCCGAGATGATCGCGATCATCGAGGACTTCACCACGCGATTCGAGGATGGCGACGTGACCACGCAGGAGTTCTTTGTGACGCTGGCCAACGTGATGGGCAGCGAGGTCTTCCCGATCGGCACCGCGCAGGCCTTCGACAACGGGTACGTGCAGACGTCCGGCCTGACCGAAGAGGAGAAGACCGACGGGTCGACCCAGCTCCTGCGCATCGCCCAGGGCCTGCGCGACGGCGACATCATCCGTGCGGCGTTCGATGGCGTCTTCCAGCCCGTCGTCGATCAGGAGGCCGCGGCCGAAGCGAGCTTCGACACGCCCGAGGGCGAGACCGTGGAACTGCTCATCCTGCGCGATCCCTCGGCGGTGACCGACGAGCAGATCAAGGAAGTCGTCGAAGCGGCGCGCACGCTGGCGGACGAGAACGGCGTGACCGAATCGCCCGAGATGATCGACCTGTCGGACGCCCTCCAGGCGGAGTTCGACCGTGCGCTGGACGAGAGCGAGGACGCCGCGGACGCGATGCCCGAGCCGGCCCCCGCGGACGAGGGCTCGTGATCGACTGAGCCGAGCAAGCCACTCCCCCTCCTCCAGCCGCCCGTCCCGCGTTGCGGGGCGGACGGTTTGTGTTCAGCGCGACAACGACATGCCCAAAGCGCTCAAGAACAGCGCGAGACCGAACGTCACGACGCTGTAGATCACCATGCCGCAGAAGACGCCGAGAGCGATGGTCAGGAT
>CAYTSW010000190.1:0-4733 GCA_964440605.1 uncultured Phycisphaeraceae bacterium
ACCCCGACCCCGTCATCTACTTCGAGCCCAAGCGCATCTACCGCTCCTTCCGCGAAGAAGTCCCCGAGGACGAGTACACCGTCCCCATCGGCAAGGCCAAGGTCGTCGAGGAAGGCTCCGACCTCACCGTCGTCACCTGGGGCGCCAGCACCATCGCCAGCTACGAGGCGCTCGACGCCCTCCCGGATGACCTGTCCGTCGAACTCATCGACCTGCGCACGATCTACCCCTTCGACGCCGACACCGTTTGCGCAAGCGTGGAGAAGACCGGTCGCTGCGTCGTCGTCCATGAAGCGCCGAAGACCTGCGGCTTCGGCGCCGAGGTCGCGACCACCGTGCAGGAACGCTGCTTCCTGCACCTCCAGGCCCCGGTCCAACGCGTCGCGGGCTTCGACACCGTCATGCCGTACTACAAGCTCGAGTTGAAGTACCTGCCGGACGCGGAGCGCATCGGCAAGGGCATCATGGAGTGCGCGACGTACTGAGAACGTCAGGGCAGATGGCATCGGCGTCGGCGTCGGACAGGCATCCAGCTGCCGCGAGGTCCGATGCGCACACACCGGGGGAGTCGGCCTGAACACACGCGGGCGGAGGCTCAGGCTCCCTCAAGCGGCCTCTCAAGCGTGAGCTTCGTAAACACCAGCGACATGCCCGCCCGCAGCGCGTTGCGTTCGGTCGGCCCCCCCACGGGCGATCCGACGATTGCGTACCGAGCGCCGGCGTCGCGGGCGAGGCGGAGCCGGTGGTGGATCATCGCGCGTTGCAGGCCGCGGCGTCGCCAAGCGGGGACGGTGGCGCCGAGGAAGAGACAGGCGAGCCACCCGTACACCTCGAGACCCGCGATGGCGACGGGCGCATGGTGGTGCTCCAGCACGAGACAGGTCGAGTTCGGGTGACGCACGACGCGGCGGTCGAGTTCGGCTTCGTCGGGCGTGACTTCACGCCCGAAGTGCAGCCCGGCAACAAGGCCCGACCACGTTTCGACAGCGGCGTCGTCGGACGGATCGAGGATGCGCACGCTGAAGCCCTCGGGGTAGTGCGCCGGGGGCGGATCGGCGTTGTGCAGATCGATGACGTACTGCTGATCGAGGTCAACAAGCCTGAAACCAAGCGAGGCCAGATCGGGCAGCAGGCGCTCGTCCACATGCGGAGCGATGGTCACACGCGCGGGCGAGCCGCGCTCGGCGTAGAAGCTGACCACGCCCGCGAGATGCTCACGCGTGGTCGGCGTGTCCGGCGACCAGCCGTCGGCTTCGGAGTTCCACGAGCCGGGGCCCGTCCACGCCGCGACCAGGCCGCCGATGGCCTCGTGTTCGAACGCCAGCGCACGCCGCACATTCGCCATGCGCTGCATCTCGAGCCGCGAGAGCAACACAGGATCGAGGGCGAGGTCGCGTGGCATGACGTGCGGGCTCCAGGGGCCGCACGAAGGTATAGAAACCCTCCGCGCGCGACAATGCCCCCGCCGCGGGAGCGGGGGCGTCGCACCGGAGATCGGGATTGATCGATCGATCAGGCGCGGGCGGCCTGGAGGTTCACGGTGTTGAGGGCGACCGAGGTCAGCGTGTCGTCGGCGTGCTTCTCTTCGCTGAGCGTCTGCTCGAGCAGGTCCGCAACCGCGTCCTTCTTGAGCATGCGAGCGAACGAGCGGGCCGAGCCGTAGCCAGCCATCTCGTAGTGCTCGACGCGCTGGGCAGCCGCGATCAGGGCGGCGTCACGCACGGAAGCCTCGCCCTTAGCCTCGACCATCTGCTCGCTCTCGGAAATCAGCCCCTTCATCGCGTCGCAGGCCTCACGCTCGGGCTTGCTGTCCAAGAGGCGGAACACTTCTTCGAGGCGTTGCACCTGCCCCTTCGTCTCGTTGAGGTGCGAGCGAAAGGCGCCCTTAAGTTCGGGGTTGGTCGCGGCTTCTTCCATCTTCGGGAGCGCTTCGAGCAGGCGGTGCTCGGCGTCGTACAGGTCTTGCACCTGCTCCATGAGCAGGTCGTCGAGGTTCTCGAACTTCTGATTGCTGAAGAGTGCCATATGGCGGTGCTCCTTCGGGTTCATTGCATGCGAATCACCACAACGATTGCCCGGCGCGCTGAGCACCCGGTGAACCAGCAGTGAATTCGCCTTCAAGGGCGTCGATGACCGAGCAGGCCATATGCGCACCGCTCATCAACACCGTTCCACGACGCGGCGCTCACAGCCTACGAACGCAGGCGCGGAGTGTTGAGGACTCCGGCGCGATCGCCGTGGGGCGTCTGCACGCCGTGGCTCCGCTCGCGAGCCGTCACGCCGCCCCGGCGTGGTCGGGCGTTGGATAGCCCATGTGCGCCATGAGCTCGCCCGCCTCCTGGTAGAAGAAGGCCTCGTCGTCGGGCGTGAAGAGCTCGCCAACGGACCTCGTGCGTCGCTGCGTGGGAAAGTGATTCGTGCTGCGCAGCCGACCCAGCACGCGATCGAGGCGCTGCTGCACGCGGCTGTTGACGGGCTTGGGCAGAACGGGGTCGCGCAGACGGAGCGTCAGGCCCAGAGCACTCGCGAGGCGTTCGATGGTCGCGCGGGTGTCCTTGGTCACGTCCTCGAAACGCACGGTGATGACGTCGGGCGCATCGATCCATGCGCGGACATGATCGCGCCACTGCGCGACGCGGTTGCGACCCTGTTCGTCCGTCTGGCGGATGAACTCCGAGAAGGACGAGGCGGTCTGAGGCGCGAAGTCAGTGAGGAAGGAGTAGTACGAGGCCATCACCTTCCGACCGTCGCGCACGCAGCAGACGTACGCGGACCTCGCAAGCACGGCATCCGCGAAGCCGCGGTGCTCCGGCTTGATGAGGCCGAAGTCGGGCAGCGCATGGGTCTTTATGGTGGGCCGCTTGGCCTTCCGGAGGATCTGCAACGCGCGCTTGTGGGTGACCGGCCGGTGGTGGCCCTCGTCGAATCGGTCGATGCTGAAGTAGCTGTCGGCGGGCGTCTCGAGCGGGAGCATCGTGGGCACGCACTCGGGGCAGTTGCGGCGGAGCGTGTCCATCAGGAGGTGCGTGCCCGAGCGCGGGTGGGTGGCGACGACGATGGGGGCGCCGATGTGCTGAAGCTGCTGAATCGTCGGGTCGTTGCTGGTCATCGCCTGTTCTCGTTGCGGAGCCACGGGGTGAGGTGCTGAGTGTACGTGTGAGGGCGGCTGATCGTTCATCCGCGGACTCCCCGAGCCGCGACGCCGCGCAAGGCGGAACCTGCCCGCTTCCCGCCCGCCGGAGAGTCGACGCATGCCCTACAATCGGCCCCGCGCGGAGCGCGAGCGGACCCAGACGAAACCCGATCCTTGAATGAGGCGAGCTATGGCCGGCCACACGTCATCCGACCCGAATGTCTTCATCCTTCCAGACCTTGGCGAAGGGGTGCACGAAGCCGAGTTGATCTCGTGGAAGGTGAGCCCGGGCGATCGCGTGGAGGAGCACGACGTGATCGCGGAGATGGAGACGGACAAGGCGTTGGTCGAGGTGCCCTCGCCCCGCGACGGCGTGATCAAGGATCTCATCGGAAACCCGGGCGACATCCTCAGGGTGGGCCAGCCCGCCTGGACATACGAGGGCGCCGGCGAAGCGGCCCCCGCCGAAGGCCGCTCCGATGACGCCCCCGAAGAGGCCCAGCCCCGTCCCCAGCAGGGCGCGCAGCAGGCGCCCGCGAAGCACCCCGCTCCGAAGCAGTCGACCGGGAGCAACGGCCAGGCCGGCGCTTCGGGCGAGGGCGATCGCGAAGACGCCGGCACCGTCGTCGGAACGATGTCGGGCGAGCTCGGAGGCGTCTCACGCAAGGACGGCAAGGCGCTGGCGACCCCGGCGGTGCGGCGGCTTGCGCGCGACATGGGCGTGGACATCGACAGCGTCCAAGGCACCGGCCTCGCCGGACGCGTCACCGAGCGCGACGTGCGCAAGGCCGCGGAAGCCGGCGGCGGCCAACGCTCCACCGGCGCTGCGCAGGCCCCACCGCAGCCCGACGTCCAGCCGGCGCCGCACACGCGCACCCCCGAGCGACCCCGCACGCGCCGCCGCGACGACTCGCTGGCGACGACGGTTGCGCGTCAGCAGGAGGTGATCCAGCGCGAGAGCCCCTCCACGCTCGTGCCGCAGACCGAGTCGGGACGCGTGCCCTTCCGCGGCGTCCGCCGGACGATCGCCAACCGCCTGCGCCAATCGGTGGACACCGCGGTTCACTTCACCGTCATGGACGACGCCGACGTCTCGGCGCTCGACGACGTGCGCAAGCGCGTGTCGGCGGCATCGGGCGAAAAGATCAGCTTCCTGCCCTTCGTGGCCAGCGCGGTCTGCCGCGCACTGCGCGACTTCCCGTCCCTCAACTCCCTCGTCGACGATGACAACCAGGAGATCATCCGCTCATCGGCGGTGCACATGGGCATCGCCGCCGACACGGAGCACGGGCTGACCGTGCCCGTCATCCCACACGCCGACCAGCTCGGCGTGCTTGAAATGGGGCGGCACGTCTCGGAACTCGCCCGCATGACGCGCGACCGCTCGATCCCGCAGGATCGCCTGAAGGGGAGCACCTTCACGATCTCCAACGTCGGGTCGTACGCGGGCAAGTATGCGACGCCGATCATCAACTACCCCGAGGTCGGCATCCTCGCGACGGGCCGCGTCTTCGAGGGCGTCGTCGCGGACCGTGGCTCGATCCGGATCGCGAAGATGATGCCGCTGAGCCTGACGTGCGATCACCGCTGCGTGGATGGC
>CAYTSW010000191.1:0-4730 GCA_964440605.1 uncultured Phycisphaeraceae bacterium
CGCCGACGCCGACCTCATCCTCAGCCCTCCGCCGAACATCGCACCCTTCAATGTGTTCCGCGTCGGGCCGGGCGCTACCACCGCCAACCTGGTCGATCATGTGGACAACGCGAACGGCACGAACCCGGAGGCCGTGTATTGCCGCGATCTGATCATCGACGCCGGCTCGACCCTCAACATCAACGGCATCAGGGTCTACTACCTGACGCTCACCCTCGACGGCACCGTCGATGATCCCGGCAACCTGATCCCCGTTCCTGAGCCAATGAACGATTGTGCCGCGGACTTCGACGGCAACGGCGTGATCGACGGGGCCGACTTCGGTACGTTCGGCGCGGCGTTCGGGTCGAGTTCAGGCGACGCCAGCTACCTGCCGGAGGCGGACTTCGACGGCAACGGCGTGATCGACGGGGCCGACTTCGGTACGTTCGGCGCGGAGTTCGGGCGGACTGACTGCGACGCGCGAGTCGGGTCGCGCCGCTAAGCACGCGCGGGTCTCCCATGCGGTCACGAGCAGAGAGAGGGCCAAACCCACCGGGGACACGCTGCGGAGACAATCGGGGCCTGCGGAACCGGGGTCGAAGGCGTTGGCGCCGCCCGGCGGGTGCCGGCGGGGCACTTGAGCGGACGTCAGGCCATATGCGACTGCGCTGACCCGTCGCCCGCGGGCGGGCCGCTGCAGGGAGTATGCGCCGAAACGAACAGGGCGGGCTTTCGCATCTCGACAAACTCGGTACTGTGTAGCGGCAGATATCGGTGGGCCTGATCGCCGACCTGTTGTCGCGAGCTGGCTTGTCTCTCAGGTCCCGTTTCTTGTCCCATGGTCGCGTGTCCCAAAGCGTGTCCATCGGGACGTGCCCTGTTGCCGAGATCGGTCAAGATGATCGGGTTCCACCCTCTCGGGAGACTTTGGGCCTCCACGCATGATTGACAAGCTCTTTGCTACTGACGCCCTTGTCTTCACCGTCCCCGCTCTGGCGGGCACGCTCTTCTTTGTGCTGCGCCTGGCGGTGACCATCGTCGGCCTTGACATCGAGGGTGCCGACGGCGGGGGCGACGACTTCGGCGCTGGCATGGGCGACGGGGCGGGCGGGCTCGACGCCGGCGAGCTCGAGCAGGGCGTGGATCACGCGGAGACCGCCTCGGTCTTCAAGTTCGTCTCGATCCTCACGGTCACCGCTTTCTTCATGGGCTTCGGGTGGGGCGGTCTGGTCGCGATGTACCCGATGGGGCTCGATGCCGTGCCGAGCGTGGTCTTCGCGCTGGGCATCGGCGTCGCGCTGGCCTGGTTCGTCATCTGGCTGTTGAAGCTGCTGTACTCCTTCGAGTCGTCGGGCAACATCACGATCGAGAAGGCGTACGGCTGCGAGGGCGTCACCACGTCGACCATCCCCGCGCAGAACGCGGGGACCGGGCGCGTGCGCATCACGATCAAGGATCGCCAGCGGGCCTACGCCGCCCGCACCGAGGGCGAGGCGATCCGCATGGGTGCGCAGATCCGTGTCACACGCGTCAACCGAGACAACTCCCTCACCGTCGTTCCCACCTGACCCGTCCTTCTTCCGCCTCCCCCTGTCCCCCGGGCTCCCGCCTCCTGAGGAAACGCACGCATGCTCGCCGAACTCCCCGCTCTCCCCGTGCTCGCGCAGGACACCCTCGATTTCGGCGAGATCGGCTTCGTCGTCATTCTCATTGGCGCCTTCGTCCTCGTCGCCTTCTTCGCGCTTGTCATTCTCGTCAAGCAGTACAAGCGCTGCCCCTCCAACCGCATCCTCGTCGTGTACGGCAAGGTCGGCGGGTCGAAGGCCTCGAAGTGTCTACACGGCGGCGGCGCCTTCGTCGTCCCGCTCATTCAGGACCACGCCTACCTCTCTCTCGAGCCGATCGTCATCGACATCCCGTTGGAGGGCGCGCTGTCGCTGAACAACATCCGGGTGAACGTGCCTTCGACGTTCACCGTCGGCGTATCGACCGATCCGGTGCTGATGAACAACGCGGCCGAGCGTCTGCTGATGCTCAACGTGCAGCAGGTGCGTGAGCAGGCGCAGGACATCATTCTGGGCCAGCTCCGTCTGGTCATCGCGACCCTGTCGATCGAGGAGATCAACAAGGACCGCGAGAAGTTCATGGGGTTGATCAACGAGAACGTCGCGCAGGAAGTCAACAAGATCGGCCTCGAGCTCATCAACGTGAACGTGCGGGACATCACCGATGAGTCGGGCTATATCCAGGCCATCGGCCAGCGGGCCGCCGCCGAAGCCATCAACCGCGCCAAGGTTGAGGTCGCCCAGCAGGTCCGCGACGGGGCGACGGGCGAGGCCATCGCCAACCGCGAGAAGACGGTCAGCGTGGCGAACGAGCGCGCCGCCTCGGTGCAGGGCGAGAAGGACGCGGAGCAGCGCCAGCGCGTCGCGGTCGCGGGGTACGAGGCCACCGCCGTCACGGGCGAGGCCGAGGCGAAGCGGAACAAAGAGATCGCGATGGCCGAGCGGGAGGCCGAGACCGTCGCGGCCCGGAAGAAGGCCGAGCAGGAGCAGCGCGTCAAGGTCGCCGACGCCGAGGCTCTGGCGGTCACGGGCGAGAACACCTCGCGTGAGTCGATCGCGGAGTCCACCGCGAAGCTGCGCGAGGTCGAGGCGGAGGCCAAGCGCCGGGCCGAAGTCGCCGCGGCCAACGCGCGCGAAGCCGCCCTGCGCGCCGAGCGCGAGGAGGAACTCGCCCGCCTGGCGAAGGACGTGCTCGCGCCGCAGGAAGTCGACAAGCAGCGCATCGAGATCGCGGCGGAAGCCGAGGCCGAGAAGCGTCGGCGCGAGGCCAAGGGCGAGGCCGACGCCGAGCTGGCGCGTTACAACGCGGAGGCCGAGGGCACGCGGCAGGTGCTCGAGGCGAAGGCCGAGGGCTACCGCCAGCTCATGCTCGCCGCGAGCGAGGACCCGCGCGTCGCGCCGACGCTGCTGCTCATCGAGCAGTTGCCCGAGCTCGTGCGCGAGCAGGTCAAGGCGATCAGCAACCTCAAGATCGACAAGATCACGGTGTGGGACTCCGGCCGCGCCGGCTCGCAGGTGGAGGGGAAGCCGGGGATGAACGGCGCGACCGCCGACTTCCTCAGCGGGTTGATCGGCTCGCTGCCGCCGGTCCACGAACTCGCGAAGCAGGCGGGCATCGAGCTGCCGGGCGCGCTGGGCAAGGTGGCGGAGCAGGATGACGATGAGCCGAAACGCCCCGTCGCCGCCACGCCCGACACCGACGATGCTTGACCTGATCCGCACCGCCATCCGCGACCAGCACGGCGCCGCCAACGACACCCTCTGCGCCTGCATCGACCTCTGCCCCGACCACGCGTGGACCCTCCCCGTCGCGAAGTACGCCTTCTGGGAGGTCGTCATGCACACCGTCTTCTTCGCCCACCACGACCTCACGCCGCTGGGCGACGACAAGCCCGGTCCCCCTGACTGGACCTGGTACGACGCCTGCGGCATGGGCTACCGCATGGACCCGCCCTACGACGAGATCCCCGCCGACGAGATGGGCCCGCCTCCCGATCGCCTCCGCGCGCTCGAATGGGCGCGCGAGATCAACCCGAGGCTCGACGAAGCACTCGAACGCGAAACAGAAGAGACCATCGCCAGCCCCTCCGGCGTCGAACGCCTCGTCTTCCCGCGTCTGTACCTCTACCAGTACTCGCTGCGGCACGTCCAGCACCACGCCGGCGCCCTCGCGGCGGTGCTCAACCGAGAGGGCGTGCAGGTGCCGTGGTTCAAGGGCTTCCCGGACGCGTGATCGGTGCGAGGTTGACGCAACACGCACTCACGGTCTGGAGGCTCGGACGTACACTCGCCCTATGCCCCGCCACATCCGCATCGAACCCACCGCACCACCCCAGCAATGGCTCGGCGCCGAGGTCACCTTCCCCGTTTCCAGCCACGACACCGGCGGGCGCTTCTCCATGCAGCGCTCCAAGGTCCCGGGCGACTACAAGAACCCGGCGCACTGCCACAGGCAGGAAAACGAGGTCTTCTACGTCGAATCCGGGCGCGTCATCGCCAGCACACCCGACGCCCAGGTCGAGCTCGGCCCGGGCGATCTCGTCTACCTCCCGCGCGGCGTGCCGCACCAGCTCAGCGGCGCGGGCGAGCCCTCGACCATCCTGACGATGCTCGCCCCCGGCGCGATCGAACACGCCTTCAAAGCGTCGACGGGTGACGACGCCAAGGCACGCCTCGCCTAAGAGATGCCCACTTATGGCATACACCTCCTCGACGAACTCAAGCCCTACACGCACCCCCTCGCGCCGAACCCGGAAGCGCCCTTCGTCGTGCGCGCAGACGAAGGCGAACGCTGGCGGCTCGCGGGCGACACCTACACCATAAAGGTCCCGGGCGAGCGCACGAATAACCGCTTCTGCCTCGTTCACTTCGACATCCCGCCCGGCGGGGGACCCAAGCCGCACGTCCACACGCGCGACGAAGAAATCTTCCACATCCTCGAGGGCGAGCCGTCGTTCTACGCCGACGGGGACGTCGTGCAGGGGAAAGCCGGGCAGACGGTCGTTCTGCCTCGCAATATCCCGCACTGCTTCGCGAACCGCACGAGCGAGCGCTGCGCCTTCCTGACGATCACCTAGCCGGCGGGGTTCGACGAGATGATCCGCGACGTCGGTCGCCCCGCGGTCGCCGCGGCGGCTACTCCCGCGCTGCCATCTCGTCCTTGCGGATCATCCAGATCTTGAC
>CAYTSW010000192.1:0-4655 GCA_964440605.1 uncultured Phycisphaeraceae bacterium
GGTGGCGGCGGCGGGCTCTTCGGTGGACAGGGCGGCGGCGGCAACCAGGACCTCAACTTCGACCCCGATACCGGCGATCTCCTCGAACAGCTCGTCAGCCTCATCGAGGAAAACGTCGACCCGGAGAACTGGGAGCCTCTCGGTGAGCAAACCGGCGTGATCCGCGAGTTCCAGGGCAACCTGATCATCCGCAACACCGCCGCCAACCACCGAGAAGTCCAGCGACTGCTCGACAAACTTCGTGAGGTCCGCAACGTCCAGATCTCCGTCGACGGACGCATCCTCGCCGTCTCCACCGACTTCTTCGAGCAGATCGGCTTCGACCTCGACGTCTACTTCAACGCCGAGAACGACGCCTACGACGACGCCGTCCAGCAGCTCACCAACTTCGGCGGGCTCATCACCGGCCCCTCCGGCAACACGCCTTTGCTCCCCAGCCAGATCCCCGTCGGCGGCGGCGTCGTCGGCGTCCCGGGCTACACCATCAACCCCGACGGCACGCTCAACCCCCCCGCCGGCGACGGCACGCCCAACGTCTTCGCCGCCGTACCGGCTCAAAGCGGCATCTCACAGATCCCCGGCCAGCAGGACTCTCTCGGCATCACCGAGGGGCTCATCGGCGCCGCCTCCGACTTCGCCTCGGGCATCGTCGCCGGCAACCCCGCCCTCTCCGTCGCAGGCACCTTCCTCGACGACGTTCAGGTCGACTTCCTCATCGAAGCGACGCAGGCCGACCAACGCAACGTCATGCTGACCGCACCCCGGCTCACCTTCCCGAACGGCGGCACCGCGTTCATCCAGTCCGCGACGCAGGTCGCCTTCGTCTCCGACCTCACCCCCGTCGTCGGTACCTCTTCCGTCGCCTTCGACCCCACCATCGGCCAGGTGCAGGAGGGCTTCCTCATGCAGCTCGGCGGCGTCGTCTCCGCCGACCGCCGCTACGTGAACATCAACGCCATCTTCCAACTCTCCACCATCGTCGAAATCGCCGGCGCCACGCAATCCTTCGCCGGTGCCGCCGGTGGCACGGGTGGCTCGCAGGGCGGCGACATCGCCACCGGCACCATCCAGCTCCCCATCCTCCAGGTCACTCAGATCGAAACCGGCGTCACCGTGCCCGACAAGGGCACCATCCTCCTCGGCGGCCAGCGCATGGCCGAAGAAGTCGAAGTCGAGTCCGGCGTGCCCGTCCTGAGCAAGATCCCACTCATCAACCGCTTCTTCACCAACACCGCGACCGCCAAGTCCGAGAGCACCCTGCTTATCCTCCTCCGGCCCGAGATCCTCATCCAGAACGAGCGCGAAGAGCAGAACTTCCCCGGACTTCAGGACGCGCTCGAAGCCCAGTTCGGAGGCTGAACAACCTCCCTCGCTCGACACATCCGACAGCGCGGACACTCGCGGCAGCGTCCGCTCAACGAAACCATGCCAACGGCCCGGCCGCCAGCAGCGACCGGGCCGTTTCTTCTGCGCCCCGGCCTCACTTACAATGCGAACCATGAACTCCCGACCGACTTCGCTCTTCGCCGCCGGTGCTGTTCTCGCTCTCGGGCTCGCCCTCATCGCCTGCGGCGACTCCGACACCGACGCCTCCGAGCCCGCCGTCCAGACGAAAACGCCGGCTCCGGAGCCACAGCTCCCCCCCGAACCCACCTGCGACTGCGAACTGCGCAGTTGGGTCGTGCTGGCCAGCGGCCGCCACCTGTACGTCGACATCGAATGCCCCGAGCCCTGGGACCACCTCTCGGGCCGCGTCGAGTTCACCAGCGCCATGCTCCGCCGAGGTTACGACGCCGACGCGGACACCGCGGATCTACCGCGCCTCACGCGCATGACCCCCGGCGTTCACCTCCGACCGCCCATGGGCGTCGAACCGCGCGACGAACTCGAATGGGAGTTCAGCATCCCAGTCAGCGACGCCTGGCGGCTGCAACAGGACATCGCCTTCGACACGCCCTACCAACTCATCGGCACCAACAGCAACTCCGCCCTCCGACACGCGCTCGAGTCCATCGGCGTCGAACTGCCGCCGACCATCCTCGCTCAGCACACGGCCCTCAGCCGCTTTCCCGGATTGCGCCTCGACCCCGGGGCGGTCCTGCCGCCGGAAGCGTGGAGCGACATCGGCTTCGGGGACGGGCCCCGCCTCATCGAAGGCGAGACGCCGCCCTGGCTGGAGCAGGCGGACGCGACGCCATAGGCTCCCCATTCGCGCGCCACCGAAGCCGCGCAACTCGCACAACACCCGAACGAGGACCCGACGTGGCGACTACTACGGGCGCACGCGCCGCACTCACACGATTGGCCAAGCTTCACGGCGTGCAGCCCAGCTACCGCGGGGCCGATGGCTCCAATCACCGCGTCAGCGATGATTCCCTCCACACCGTGCTCGGCGCGATGCACGTGGACACCTCAACGCCCGCAATGGTCCAGCGCGCCACCAGAGCCCGAGCCAAGGAACTCCGCTCGCGCGTCGTCGAACCCGTTGCCGTCGCTTGGGGCGGCACGCTGACGCTCACCTTGCGACTGGGAGAAGCAGCCTCCTCCCGCTTCCGCGTCACCATCGAACTCGAAGACGGCTCGGCCCTTGAGCACACCCTCGACGCCGACGCTGCAACTCAGACCACCAAACGCGGCCCCGACGGTGAGCCCGAAACCATCACCCGCCTCAGTGTCCCGGGCAAGCTGCCTATGGGCTACCACCGCGTGCGCCTCAACGCGGGACGGAAGAAGGGCGAGACGCTCCTCCTCAGCGCGCCGCGGGACACCTACCGCCACACCCATCCCGGCGACTCCGCCGCTTGGGGTCTGTTCTGCCCCCTCTACGCGCTGCGCAGCGAACGTGACACCGGCTGCGGCGACCTCACCGAACTCCGCCGCCTCGCCGCCTGGCAGGCCACCCACGGCGCCAGCATCGTTGCCACGCTCCCGCTGCTCGCGGTCTACCTCGACGAGCCCTTTGACCCCTCTCCCTACAGCCCCGTCAGCCGCCTGTTCTGGAACGAGCTCTTCCTCGACCCCACGCAGACTCCCGAGTTCGCCGCCTGCGCGCAGGCGAAGTCCGTCGTCGCCTCTCGCTCCTGGAAGGACGAAGTCGAACGGCTCCGCGCCGGCGCGCTCGTGCAGTATCGCCGTCAGCACGCACTCCGCCGAAGCGTCCTCGAGCCGATGGCCGAGCACTTCTTCGACAACGCGGGAGACAAGTCAGACGCGTTCAAGGCGTTCCTCGCCGACAACCCCCAGGCGAAGAACTACGCCCGCTTCCGCGCCGTGATGGAACGCCAGCGCCGCGACTGGGCCGACTGGTCCGACCGCCTGCGCCAGGGCCGCTTCACCACGCGCGACTTCGACCCCAGGGCCGAACGCTACCACCTCTATGCGCAGATGCGCTTCACCGATCAGCTCCGGCTTTTCGTCGACGAGATGACCGCCCGCGACGGGCAGATGTACCTCGACCTCGCCGTCGGCGTACGGGGCGACGGCTTCGACGTCTTCCAGCATCCCGAGCTCTTCGCCAAGTCAATCGACGTCGGCGCACCGCCCGATCCCTTCTTCACCGCCGGCCAAAGCTGGGGCTTCCCGCCCATGCTTCCCGACGAGATGCGTGCCAGCGGCTACCGCTACTTCATCGACACCATCCGCTCACACATGCGCTTCGCCTCCACCCTCCGCCTCGACCACGTTATGGCCTTCTTCCGCCTCTACTGGGTCCCCCTCTCCATCGACCCCACCGCCGGCGCCTATGTGCACTACCACATGGACGAGCAACTGGCCATCCTCGCCATCGAGTCCCACCGATTCGGCTGCCAGATCGCCGGCGAGAACCTCGGCACCGTCCCGAAGCAGGTCAACACCGCGATGAAGAAGCACGGCCTCTCGCCGCTCTACGTCGCGCAGTACGAAGTCAAACCCGACGCACGCAAGCCCATCGCCGACGTCCCGCCCGCCAGCGTCGCCAGTTCCAACACGCACGACATGCCTCCCTTTTCCAAGTTCTGGGACGGCGCCGACGTGCGCGACCGCGTGGAGATCGGCATCTTCGATGCGGCGCTCGCCGACTCGGAGAAGAAGAGTCGCGAGAGAATCGTCCGTGCGCTCGAGACGTTCTTCACGAAGCAGGGCGAGGTCGCGACGGGCGATGCGGCGCAGGCGCGCGATGCGGTGCATCGCCACCTCGCCCGCGGCCCAGCCGACCTCATGCTCGTCAACATCGAAGACCTCTGGCTGGAGCGTCACTGGCAGAACATGCCCGGCACCGTCGACGAGCACGCCAACTGGCGACACCGCCTGCGCTTCGAGCTCAACGAGATCGAAGACGACGGCGAGATCGCCCGCCAGATGCAGATGGTCAACCGCGCACGCCGCTCCGCCCGCGACGATCGTCAGACCAAGGACGCCGGCAACACCGCGACATCGTCGTCCACCTGACGGCGCACCGACGCGGCCAGCTCCTGCGCATCCTCGCCCTCTTCCACGACCAAGAAGCACGTGCTCCCCGAGCCCGTCACGTGGATCGGCGCGCCCACTGTCGGCCGGAGCGCATCGATCAGCGACCGCAGAGCCGGCGCTACGCGTGTCGCCGGCTCTGCCAGGTCATTGAACAGACCGTCGCCGTCCATCTCCGCGGCGTGCGCCAAGTCGTGCACCTCCTGCAC
>CAYTSW010000193.1:0-4617 GCA_964440605.1 uncultured Phycisphaeraceae bacterium
CGCGATCGCGACCGCGCGCGATTCTCTCGCAGCCGCCGAGGTGCGCACGATCACTGAACCGCTCGCCGCGAGCGAGGCCAACAAGACGATCGACACCGTCAACCGCCTCCTGCATGTCATGGCCGAAGCGAAGCTCGATCGCACCGATGCGCTCGTCGCGCTGGGCGGCGGCGTCGTTGGCGACATCGCCGGGTTCGCTGCCGCCATCTACCGCCGCGGCATCCCGTTCGTCCAGTGCCCCACTACGTTGCTCGCGATGGTCGACGCCTCCGTCGGCGGCAAGACCGGCGTCAACCTCGGCCTGCGCACCGGCCTCAAGAAGAACCTGGTCGGCGCCTTCTGGCAGCCCGCCCTTGTCCTCGCCGACACCGCGCTGCTCAACACCCTGCCCGAGCGCCACCTCCGCGCCGGCCTCGCCGAGTGCCTCAAGCACGGCCTCATCGCATCCAGCCCCAGCGGCCCCGGCGAGCGCACGCCCGGCGAACTCTTTGAGTGGACCAACGCTCACCTCCTGAAGATCCGCATGGGCGACGTCGAACGCGCCACCGACCTCGTCGCGCGCAACGTCGCGGTCAAAGCCGCCTTCGTCGCCGACGACGAATGCGAGACCGCCGCGAGCTCCGCCGGCGGGCGCGCGCTGCTCAACCTCGGGCACACCTTCGCTCACGCCATCGAAACCGTCCCCCGCCTCTCGCCAGACGGCGACCCCGAGCACGCGCCGCTGATCCACGGCGAAGCCGTCGCGCTCGGGCTCGTTGCATCGGCATGCGCGGGGGTTCAACTCGGCACCACGACGCCCGATCACGCCGAGCGTGTGCGCGTCGCGGTCGAACGCCTCGGCATGGAATCACGTGTCCTCGGGCTGCCCTCTGTCGACGCGCTCATCGAGCGTATGGGTCACGACAAGAAGGTGATGCGAGGCGTGCTGCGCGTCGTCGTGCCCGAATCGCCGGGGGTTGCGCGCGTGGTCGAAGCTCCTGCACGCGATGCGCTCGAAGCGGGGTGGTCCGCCATCCGCGTCGGCGCCTGAAGCTGCGCTGGCACGGCAAGCGAGGCGAAGGCAGCAATGCCGTGATCCGACTGCGATCCCCGCAATCGCGTTGGTTTTCAAGGGGATGCTCACCCCTGTTCGATAGACACCGCAATGAGTGGTCGGCAGTGCCGACGCAAGGAGGCGTGGCATGCGCACGGTGGCGGTGATCAATCAGAAGGGCGGGACGGGCAAGACGACCAGCGCCGTCGGTCTCGCGGGCGTCTGGGCCGCGGCCGGCAAGCGGACGCTGCTCGTCGACCTGGATCCGCAAGGTCATTGCGGGCTTGGGTTTGCGATTCCCGAGGACCGCATCGAGGCCGACGTCTCCGACCTGCTCGCCGGCGATGACTCCCCGGCGCAGGCGTGGGAGCGGGTGCTGTGGCCGGTGCGTCGACATCTCGCCTTGGCCCCCAGCCTTCCCCGGCTCGCCGGGCTCGAAGCCCAAGCTGGTCCCCTCGCCGCGGCGCGCGACCGCGAGCATCGTCTGGCGCAACGGCTTGAGGTCATCGGCGATCGCTTCGATCGCTGCATCATCGACTGCCCGCCTCATCTGGGGGTGCTGGCCTTCAACGCGATTGTCGCGGCTGATGCGATCCTGGTGCCCGTTGAGACGTCGTTCTTCGCGCTGCGTGGCGCCTTGCGTCAACACGCGACGATCGATGCAATGGCGCGCCGAACAGGCCGCTCGGTTGCGACGTGCGTCGTGGCGACCATGCACGATGCGGGGGCCCCCCCCGCTGAACAGGCGATCGACGTCCTGCGAAACCGGTTTGGAAGCGGATTGGCGCCGGTGAGCATCCCCCGCGATCGGGCGGTCGGCGAAGCCGCGACGCTTGGTCTGCCCGTGACCGAGCACGCGCCGGCGAGCGGCGCCTCGCGCGGGATTGTCGCGCTGGCGGGATGGATCGAGCGCTGCCTGTGCTGGGCTCCGCCCTCGACAGAGTCGCGGAGCGCGGCGTCAGCGTTTACGCTGGACGCGATGGAAGAACGCCCCGGTGCGCGGTCGGCCGAGATCGCCGCCCGGATCGGGGCGGTCAGGAGAAGAGCCGAGCCGATCTGCGCATTGTCCGGTCGCAGGGTGGCTGAGGCGGATGAGACAGCCACCGGCTCACGTACCGCGATCGGCTAGTTTCCGGCCCGAAATACCGCTGCCCCGAGGAACGCTCCATGAATGAGCCTCCGACCTCACCGTTCGTCCTTCGGCCCCACGGCTCCTCGAGCCCAGCGACCACGCCGACTCGTCCGCCGATCACTCATGGCCCCGCCCACACACGACACGACCTGGTCCTACGCGACCGCGACCCGGATTCCGACGCCTTGCCCGCCGACGCAGCCAGCACGACAGGCATCGAGGACACCTTCGACGCCCTTGCCGAGATGTTCCTCGGCCCCGCGTCCGTAGACGAGGATCGCTGCGCCGCATCGCACGATCAGCAAATGGAACGGGATTGGGGAGCCGCGACGACGCCCCGTGTTGAACTTTTGCTGCTCGGGCACCTGCCGGTGCGGGCGCGCCCGTGGGCCTCCCAATACGCTGCGGCGCTCGCGCATGATTCGTGCCAGCCGGTGGCGCTGCTGCGGGTGGCAGGCGGACAGGTCAGCGTCGACGTGTTCGGGGATGACGAGGCCTCGAGCGCGGCATCGATCGAAGACGCGCTGCGTGCGGTGGGCGAGCGGGCCGCGGTGTGTCTGATCGAGGTCGAAGGCCCGCAAGGCGAACTACTCGCGAGCGATCCGCGGGTCGACGCACTGACGCTTCTCGTTGGCGGCGGCGACGCGGCGATCGTCGACGCGTACCGGACGATCAAGTCGCTTACGGGTGGTGTCCACGGGAGCGGGGGCGATCTCGAGCCGCGGTCGGTGCCGCGCATCCGCCTCGGGCTGATGGGCCTCGACGATGAGCAGGCGCTCGCCGCGAGCGACAAGCTGCGCGAGGCGGCCTCGGTCTTCCTCGGACGCGATCTCGAACCGGCGGTGAGCGTGCAGCGCATGTCTCCCACCGGTGCGCGCACGATCGTTGACGCCCGATCGCCGCTCACCGGTGCCGAACTCCTCGAAGAGCTGGTGGGCATGAAACCGGGCGGCCAACCGATCGCCTTCCCCGCTGACTCGCCGGCCGCGACGGAGCCCGAGCCGCCCGCACGCGTGCTCGAACCGGACGATCATGGCGAAGATGCGGCTGAGGTTGAGGTCGAGCCAGACGCGGACATCGCGGTGTCGCGCGACGTGGAGCCACGGCTGTGTGCGCTCGTCGCTGGGCTGACGCCGCTGGACGTCGCGTGCGTCCCCGAGCCCTTCGTTGAACTTGGCGTGGACGATCGCGGTGTGCTGCATGTGGTTGGGCACGCGGGCGAGAACGGGCTGGAGCGCGTGCTCGCGGCCCGGGCGTGGGCGCGGGATCACGCGGTGCTTATCGAGCAGGCCAGCGGCGTGTCGATCGACGCCGAAACGGTTGTGCGGGCGGTCGTCTTCGCACAAGACGCCGAGGAAGCCGCGCGGCTGCGGGGGCTCGGCGTGGGCGTGCACCGGATGGTGGCGGTGCCGGAGGGGGCTCGGTGGGTCGGGGTGCCGGTGTGAGGAAGGCTCTGAGGCACTGAAGAGGCAAGACGGCCTTGTAAGGCCGTCCCACCGAAGGCAGTCAAGGCAGTAGAGCGTTAGGCGCCGGCGGGCACTGGCTCGGGGCGTGCCGGCTTGGGGGGCAGAGTCTGGGTGGGGCGGCGTTCGCCGGTTGATGTGTTCGTCGTGGCCTCGGCTCGGGCGAAGGCGATGCGGGCGCCGCGCGTCATGTCCATGACGAGGCTGAGGGTGAGGGGGACGAGGAGGAGCGTGAAGACGGTGGAGACGAGCAGGCCGCCGACGACGACGGAGCCGAGGCCGCGGTAGAGCTCGGAGCCCGCGCCGGGGATGATCACGAGGGGGAGCATGCCGCCGACGGAAGTGAGGGTGGACATAAAGATGGGGCGGATGCGCGTGCGCACGGCTTCGGCGATGGCGGGGACGGTCGCCATCGGCTCGTGGTGGCTCGCCTTCGTGTCCGCCTCGCCCCGCATGAGGTTGAGGGACTGGTGGACGATGAGGATGGCGTTGTTGACGACGACGCCCACGAGGATGACGAAGCCCAGCATCGTCAGCACGTCGAGGTTCTGCGTCGGCACGAGCGGGTCGGCTTCGGTGACGTCGTGCACGATCCGGAGCCCGGCGAAACCGCCGATGACGGCCAGCGGGACAGCGAACATGATGACGAACGGGTAGACGAAGCTCTCGAAGAGGGCGCACATGAGCAGGTATGTCACCGCCAGCGCCCAGATGAAGCGCGCGGTGATGAGCTGCGGGTTGTTGCCGAGCAGGAACGTGAGGGCGGCGAGGATGATCCCGAGTCCGACGAGGGCCGCGGCGGCGTACACGCCCGTGCCGATGCCTTCGCGCTTCCACGCGCGCAGGCCGGCGACGATCGCAACGATGGTGAAGACGCCCAGCAGGCCGAAGGTCATCGGGCCCGCGGCGATAGCGGCGATCACGGGGCGGTCGTCCGAGTCGGTCGTGGCGCCGAGGAGGGCGGTCTGGACCTCGTCGAGCTTGGCGGC
>CAYTSW010000194.1:0-4560 GCA_964440605.1 uncultured Phycisphaeraceae bacterium
CGTACCGGGTGCTGGCGGGCCTCGTCGCGCTGCTGGCGTGCGGCGTGCTCCAGTACGCGGCGGCGGGCAAGCTGTTGGGGCCCAACCCGAAGAAGGTGCTCAACGCCGACGGCGCGATCGCGTGGCTGCCCGAGGCCATCCTTCAGGACTACGTGATCGCGGGCGCCGAACTGGTGATCGTGGTGCTCATCGCGCTGTTTCACCGTTGGCGGTACACCTGGCTGCCGGTGGTGCTGATGTTCGCGGGGTTTACCGGCTACGCCGGTTACTTCGCGACGACGGGGCTGGGGTGCGGGTGCTTCGGGCAGGTGCTGCCCAGCCCGGAGAGCCAGTGGGTCACGGTGGGCATCGACGTGTTCTTCGTGGTCAGCGGACTGGGGCTGATGGCGCTGGGTGGCGTGCGCAAACCGCTGTTGATCCTGACGGGCGTGGGTGTGCTGGCCGCGGCGACGGTGGGGGGCGTGATGGGGAACCTCGCGCAGCCGACGCGGAGTCAGATCGCCGAGGAGGCGGAGAAGAAGCTGCAAGCGTTGGAGGCGCAGGAAGCGCAGCGCGCGGACGAGCCGCGCCGGGTTCCCGTGGACGATGCCGCGCAGGATGGAGTGGATGACGCGCCGGAGCCGGAAGCCGATGGCGTCGCCGGCGACCAACCGCCGGCAGCGGTCTCGATCGAGCGATTGAACTCCGGTGCGCCGCCGATTGACCTGTTGTGGCGGACCGAAGTCATGGCAGAGGTCCGCGCGGACGAGGCGGGGCAGTTTCTGTGGTACGTCTTCGTCTACGACCCGACGTGCGAGACCTGCGAGGAGAAGCTGCTCGTGGTCGTGCCGGAGAAGCAGGACTTCGAGGCGAGCGGCGAGCCGATGCGGGTGCTGCTCCTGGAGAAGAGCGGGCTCGAGGAGCGCTTCGAGATCCCGTCGTACTTCTGGCTCGGCTCGCCGACGGTCGTCGCCTTCGTTGGCGGCGAGTTGCGGTACTACGAAACGGGCGAGGACGTGGCGTTCCCGAGCGAGCTGTACGAGCGGTGGCTCAGCGGCGAAGCGCTGGGGGGGCGTGAGGCTGAGGAGGATTACTAGGAAAGCGATGGAGCGACTGAGCGCCGGAGGCGCGGACCGCGCACGCGCTACGCGGCTGCGCCGCATAGTGGCGCCGCGGACGCCTCTTCTTCCCGTTTTTCTCCATGTGGTCCGTTGCCTCTGTTCCTCTGTGTAACGGCCTTTCAAGCAGCTCAACGCCGAGGCTGTCAAGATGGCGGCGGCGTGGGTGGGGTGGTTGTCGAGTTGACGCTCCGGCGCGGGCGGCGCTGTCGGGGAAGGGCTCAGCCGGCGGGCAAGGCTTTGGCACGGCGGTTGTACATGCTCCTTCGCACACGCGACTGACGCTTGGGCCGCGAGCGATCGGCCCGGAAAGGAGCAGAACCGATGCTGCGCACAACGACTCGTGGGAATGGGATTTCGGACATGGCTCGTGAGATGGAGCGGACATTCGACGCGCTGGCGCGTGAGTTCACGCCGATCCACTCGGTGGGCACGAACCGCACCTCGCCGCCGGCGCTGAACGTGTGGCAGGACGAGCGTGCGATGCACGTGGAGCTGGAAGCGCCGGGTTTCGGCGAGGACCAGATCGACGTGACGATCTCCGGGGACACGGTGACGATCTCGGGTGAGCGCGAGCAGGTGACGCCGGATGGCGCGCAGGCCGTGCGCGTGGAGCGTTCGCTGACCAAGTTCAGTCGCGCGTTGACGCTGCCCTTCGAGATCGATCAGGAGAAGGTCGATGCGACGCTGGAATCGGGCGTGCTGCGTCTGACGCTGCCCAAGGCCGAGAGCGAACTGCCTCGGAAAGTAGCGGTGCGGGCGCTGAAGCGTCCGGACGGTCAGGATCCGGCGTAGAACTGAGTAACCCGGACTGAAGCACCAAAAACCGAAGTGATGACGGCCCCGCTGGAGTGTTGGCCTCGGCGGAGCCATTTCTTTCGTACGGGCGGGATGGCTGCGCCGCTACTGTTGGGGCATGATGAGCAAAACCTTCTCGGCGTGGCTGGTGTGCGGGTGTCTCACGGCGGGCGCTGCGGTAGCGGCGGGGCTGGTGCGGATCGACGGTGAGGCCGAAGCGCCGGGGCTGTCGGCCGAAGCGTCCATCGAGCGGGATGAACTGGGAGCCGTGCGGATCATCGCCGCGAGCAAGGCCGACGCGATGTACGCCCTCGGCTTTGCACACGGGCAGGACCGCTTCTTCCAGATGGACGGCATGCGCCGCCTCGCGGCGGGGCGGACGGCCGAACTCGCGGGGCCGAGCCTGCTTGAGACGGATAAGCGGTACCGCGTGTACGGGTTCGAGGGTGTCGCGGCTGAGGTCGTCGAGCGGCTGCCGGCGCGTCACCGGGAGATGCTGGAGGCGTATACGCGCGGGGTGAACGCGGGGGTGGGGTCGCTGGCGTCGCCGCCGATGGAGTACGCGTTGCTGAGCGTTGAGCCCGAGGCGTGGCGGGTGGAGGATTGCGTGCTCGTGTCGCTGGCGATGCACGACACGCTGAACTTCACGGCGTGGAGCGAGCTGGAGCGGGCGTGGGCGCGCGAAGTGCTGGCGCCTGAGGTTGAGGTGATGCTGTACCGCGAGGGGTCGTCGTTTGATGCGCTGCTGATCGGTCAGGCCGCGGCTGCGTTTGCGTTGCCGGGGCCGGATGTGATCGACGTGAGAAAGGAAGAAGAATCGACGCGGCACCGGGGCAGCGGACCGAACCGGGAGGAAGCGAGCGTGGCGCGGATGTCGGGTGCGCGCGACGAGGCGGAGGGGTTCCCGGGCTCGAACAACTGGGCGGTCGCCGGATCACGCACCGCGGATGGACGGGCGATCATGGCGAGCGATCCGCACCTGGGGATCATGCTGCCGCCGACGTGGTATCGCGCCGAGCTGCGATGGGGTGACGAGCGTTGGGTGGGCGTGAGTTTGCCGGGGGTGCCGGGGATCGTGATGGGGTCCAATGGACGGATCGCCTGGTCGACGACGAACTCGGGGTACGACCAGCAGGATCACGTGATCGTGGAAGTCGTCGAGGATGACGAGGGCCGGTATCGCGTGCCGGGTGGCGACGAGGCCTTCGTCGATCGCGTCGAGCGGATCGTCGTGCGAGGGGGCGAGGATGTCGAGACGGTCGTGCGCGCGACGCGCTGGGGCCCGGTGGTGGACGAGCGGTGGCAGTGGCCCGGGCAGCACGGCAGGACGGTGCCGCTGGCGCTGCGCTGGACGGCGCTTGAGCCGGAGATGATCAGCTTCGCGCTGTTCGACCTCATGGAGGCGGGCACGCTCGAGGACGGGCTGCGGGCGGCACAGGAGTGGTGGGGGCCCTCCCAGAGCGTGGTCGTGGCGACCGACGACGGGCGCGTGGGGTGGACGCTCTCGGGCTGGTTGCCCGAGCGGGTGGGCTTCGGCGGGGAGGTGCCGGTGAGTTGGGCGTCGGGCGAGCGACGGTGGGAGGGCCAGGTCGACGCGTCACAGCGTCCGATGCTGGTGGACCCGCTCGACGGGGCGGTGTATACGGCGAACAACCGGCTGGTGCCGGACGCTCCGCCGGGCGGGTTTTTCGCCCACGGCGCGCGGGCGGCGCGGATCCGAGACGTGCTGCTCGAAACGCCGGTTGCCAACGAGGCGGGTATGGCACGCCTTCAGAACGACGTGCGGGCGATCCGGCTGGAGCCGTGGCGCGAGGTCGTGCTGGCAATGACCGCGCAGGACGGCGAGGAGGTCGACCCACTCGTGCGTGCGGGGCGTGAGGCGATCGACGCGTGGGACGGCGAGGCGGGCACAGAGTCCGCCGGCTTCGCCTTGCTGCGTCAGGTGCGGGCGATGGTGACGCGACGGGCGTTGCGGCCGGCTCGTGAAGCGGTGGACGGCGCGGGCTCGCGAGCGCACGCGGACGCTGTGGCGCTGGACCTGCTGCGTGAGCGTCCGATGCACCTGCTCGACCCCGAGTTTGCCTCATGGGAGGACCTGGTCGAAGGCTCGCTGCGGGAGTCGGTGCTGCAGCTGCGCGAGCGGCACAAGGGGGCGGGAGGCGAGCGTGTGGAGTGGGGCAAGGTGAACCGGGTCGGAGCGAAGCACGTGCTCGCGGACCTGCCCATGATGAACCTGATGGACCGTCTGCGGGCGCCACGGGCACCCTTGGCGGGCGACTGGATGGTGGTGCGAGTCGCGACCCCGTCATACGGCGCGAGCATGCGGATGGTGGTCAGCCCGGGGCGTGAAGAGGACGGGCTCTTCGCGATGCCGGGCGGGCAGAGCGGGCACCCGGCGGCCGAGGAGTGGCTCGAGGGTCACGCGGTGTGGGTGGAGGGCGGGACGGTGCCGCTGCTGCCCGGGGAGGCGGTGGGGCGGCTGGTGCTGCGGCCCGTAGCGTCGGCCGGGGCGGGTGGCGAGCGCGATTGAGTGGACGTGCGGGGGGAATCGGCTATTGTTGAGGCCCGCGCCGGCGAAGCGTGGTGCCGGGCGTATGGCGCAGTTGGCTAGCGCGCGTCGTTGACATCGACGAGGTCACTGGTTCGAGTCCAGTTACGCCCACTG
>CAYTSW010000195.1:0-4465 GCA_964440605.1 uncultured Phycisphaeraceae bacterium
GAACGAGATCGGCGTCTCGAATGAACCCGTCTCACCCGGCTGAAGCGAAGGCCCCTCGGCCCGCAACGACCCCACCTCGCGACCGCCCAGCGCCAAACGACCGGCGATCGTCGGGCTCGCGAGCGTAAACGCATTGGTGTTCGTCACGTCCATCGCCACACGACCCGACACCCGCGACAGCGACACCTCCTCCCAATCCACACGTGCCAACCGCACCTCGGGCGCCGCCGGGATCGGCATGCTGCCACGATGCTCCACCGGGAACGCCGCCCGCTCAAGGTAGGGCGACTCGGCGACCAGCGTCAGTCGCGCCTCGTACGGCACCACGCCGCCGGGACGCACACCCTCCAGCGCGTCGAGCAGCTCACCCAACAGCACGACGACCGGTGCTTCCACCGTCACCTCGGCGTTCGGCGCAATCACCCCTTGGAGCTGCGTTGTTCCCTCGGCAAACCGCGTCCCACCGCTCGACAGCTCGTACTCCAGGTCAACCAGCGGCAGCGGGTAGTCATACCGGTTGCGCAGCGCCACGTTGAAGACCAGCCCCGCCCGCTCGAGCGTCAACTCGCGCACCGACGCGCCCGTCACGCGCGCTTCGGGCGCCGACGCGCGGACCGCCTCGCGCACCGACTGGCAACCGAAGAGCGACGCCGCGCACCATCCAACGCACGCGCACACCGCGATCAGCACAACTCGCATCATCACTCCTCGATCGCCATCAGGTCGACGGCCCCCTGCACGCAACGCAGCACGTCCTGCGTGGAGGCCTCGCCCGCCTCGACGTTCTGGATGACGATCAGCGCGAACCACTCGCCGTCGTAACGCTCCATCATCCATGCGGTGGAGAAGACGCCCTGCTCGCCGCCGTAACGCACCAGCGTGTTGGGCCAGACGTTCGGGTCGAGCACGTCCCGGGCGAGCGTCATCGCGCCGCGCACGGGCTCGGACGCCTCGCCGTCGGCGCCGGGGAAGGCGGCTTCGCGCACGTACGCCATCGCGCGGGCCATCTCGTTCACGGAGAAGAACCAGCCGACCGTATCGATCGCGATGCCCGCCTGCCAATCGCGCACCGCCGCCTCGCCGTCCTGTCCGAGCACGTCGATCGCCGCGACCTCATCCGCCAGCAACTCCCGCTGCGCCCGCGTATCCGCCTCGACATACCGCTCGCGCAGATCGTCCGGCGCGAACAGCTTGAGCGTCAGCAGCTCGCGCACGCTCAAGAACGGCACGCTGCGATCGTCCAAAGCGCCGATCGTCCGGCGCACGTGCGCCTCGACGTCCTCCCGCCCGAGCGCGCGCAGCAGCGTGTCGCTCAGTACCGCGTCGTTCCCCAGCGCGATGCCGCGCAGCACGTTGATCGCCTTGACGGGCGACCCCGCCTCGGCGTCGAGGTATTGCGAGGGCGGGAGGCTCTTGTCCCGCGTCTCGATGGTCAGCTCGGTGTCCCAGGTCAGCCCGTTCTCGCCCACACGCTCGATCAGCGCGTTGATCAGCCATTGCGAACTGAGCTGCGCAACGTTCAGGCGTTCATCAGCGTCGTGCCCCGCTTCCCGAGTCATGGCCCCGTCGCGCCAGCGATACACCGCCGCCCCCGTCTCGCCCGGCAACGTTGCGATCGCCGCGGCGAACTCGTCGAACGTGTCGAACACCCGCGCCCCCTCGGGCCGCGGGCGTTGAGGCTCGAGCTGGAGCCCCGTCACCTGCCCCTGCTCTGTCAGCTCGAACCCCAGCGTCCACGTCGCCCGGCCCGACTTCTCGCGCAGCTCCACGCCCAACGCGTCGTCACGCACACGCAAGACGCGCACGAACTCCAGACCGTCGCTCCGCTGCGCTACCTCGTTCGCCGCCATCAGCAACTGCTCACGCGCCGTGCGCTCGAAGAAGCTCGGCGCAAAGACCTCCTCCACCGCCACCTCGTCCCCGCTGAACAGATCGATCAGGTCGCCAAGCCGCTCGCCCAGCAGACCCTCGGGGAAGACGCGACGCCAACTCCGCGGCTCGGCCTCCGCCCCCTCCCCCGACGCGGGCCGGTCCGCAGCGGGCGACTCCGACGACTCCTGCGCACGCGCACCGGGCGCGACGAGCGCACCCGCCGCAAGCAATCCCACCAACACGCCTCGGCTCCATGTCATGCCGGTCTCACTCGTCCTCGTCGTGCGGCTGGTACGCCGCGATGATCTCCGCCTGCACGTTGGGCGGCGTCTGTTCGTCGTGCGAATAGTCCATCACGAACGAGCCCTGCCCGCCCGTGATGCTCTTGAGCTGGCTCGAGTAGTTGTTCATCTCCGCCAGCGGCGCCTTGGCCCGGATCATGCACATCTCACCCGGGAGCACCGCGGTGTCCTCCACGTGCCCGCGCTTGGACGAGAAGTCCGCCGTGATGTCGCCCAGCCGATCCGCCGGCGCCGTCACTTCGATGTCGACGAACGGCTCGAGCAGCACCGGCTTGGCGTTCTTCACCGCCTCGATGAACGCCTTCTTGCCCGCCGTGATGAACGCCACTTCCTTCGAGTCCACCGGGTGGTGCTTGCCGTCGAACACCTCGACGCGCACGCCCTCCATCGGATACCCCGCGACCGCGCCGTGCTCGAGCACCTGGCGGATGCCCTTCTCGATCGCCGGCATGAACTGTCGCGGGATCACACCGCCCACCGTCGCGTCGACAAAGTGCAGCCGACCGTCCTCGCTCCCCTCCTCGGGCGTAAACGGCGCGACGCGCAGGTGCACCTCCCCGAACTGCCCCGCCCCGCCCGTCTGCTTCTTGTGTCGGTGATGGCCTTCGGCGTTGCCGCGGATCGTCTCCCTGTACGCCACGCGCGGCGGGCTCGTCTCCAGATCCAGCTTGAACCGGTTGTGCAGGCGCTCGAGCAGCACGCGCATGTGCAGCTCGCCCATCGCCCGCGCCACCGTCTGCCCCGTCGCCGCGACACGCTCCACCGAGAACGTCGGGTCCTCCTCCTGAAGCTTCGCCAGCGCCTGGCCGATCTTCGCCTCGTCGCCCCGATTCTTGGGCTCCAGCGCCAGCCCGTACATCGGCTTGGGCATGTTGATGGGCTTGAAGCGCAGGTGGTTCAACTTGGTCGAACCGTGCAGCACGCCGTCGTGGTGCAGCTCGTCGATCTTCGCCAGCCCGATGATGTCGCCCGGGATGGCCTCCTTGACCTCAGTGTGCTCCTTGCCCTGCACCTTGTGGAGGTGCGCGACGCGGATCGCCCTCTTGCCGTCGTTGAGGAAGACCTGATCGCCCGCCTTGATCGTGCCCTGGTGCACACGCATCATCGCCAGCTTCCCGACGAACTGGTCGATCGTCACCTTGAAGACGTGCCCGACGAACGTCGCGTCCGGGTCGGGCTTGGGGAACCACTCCTTCACATCGCCGTCCTCTTCCATCTTCAGAAGGAACGGCCGCGGGTTGCCCTCGATCGGGCTCGGGCTCAGGTTCGCAAACGCATGCATCAGCATGTCGAGCCCCGCTCCTGTGCGCGCGCTGACGAAGAACACCGGCACGATGTGCGCCTCGCGCAACGCCTTCTCGAACGCGTCGTGCAACTGCGCCGGCTCGAGGTTTTCTCCCTGCTCGAGATACGTCGCCATCAGCTCCTCGTCGACCTCCACCACCTGATCGACCAGCGCCGTGTGCGCCTCGCTCACCGAGCTGAACGCCACCTGGCCCTCGGACTTCTCCCACAGGTCGATCACGTCCGACCCGTCGGGCGTCGGCAGGTTCGCCGGCAGGCACTCGGCCCCGAACGCCTCGCGGATCGTCTCCAGCAGCTCCTCGCAGTCGTTCACATGGTCGTCGAGCTTATTGACCACGATCATCGTCGGCAGCTTGCGCTTGCGCGTCTTGTCCCACACGCGGCGCGTCGTCGTCTGGATGCCGCGGTCGGCGCTGATCACCAGCGCGCACGTCTCCACCGCCGGGAAGCTCGTGAACGTCTGCCCGATGAAGTCCGGCGCGCCGGGCGAGTCGATCACGTCGAAGTACTTGCCCTCGTAGTTGAAGTGCGCCACCGCCGAGTAGAGCGAGTGCTTGTGGTGCCGCTCCTCCTCCTCGTAGTCCGTGACCGTGTTGCCCTCCTCGACCGAGCCCTGCTTCCCGACCGCCCCGGCGTGGAAGAGCATCGCCTCGAGCAGCGTCGTCTTGCCCGAGCCCGAGTGGCCCGCCAGCAGGATGTTCCGGATGTCCGCGACCGTGTAGTCAGGCATGGGCCTCGCTCTCCTTCTGCTCGCACCGGAGCGCCACCACCACGCCGCTCGCGTCCCCCGGGGGACGCCGCGGCGGGCCGCACACTTTAACGCTCGCTGAACACGCGTGCCCATCTCCCCCGACCCCGTCGGTGACGCGCTCAAGCCCGCTACGCATACCGATCCACTTCCCCCGCGAACCCCCCCACGCGTCCGCCCACCACCCCCTCTGCGCCCTCCACCTCCTCCTCAGGAAACGGCTCACGCGCCAGCAGCT
>CAYTSW010000196.1:0-4465 GCA_964440605.1 uncultured Phycisphaeraceae bacterium
AGCGGGGGCAGGATTCGAACCTACGACCTTCGGGTTATGAGCCCGACGAGCTACCAGACTGCTCCACCCCGCAATCAGATGGGCCGACACAGTAGGCCGCAACCGTCGACGGGTCAATCCCCGCGGCGCGCGTTGCCCGTCGTGATGGCCACACGTTCACACGGCTCGCATGCCACGTCTGCCCGGACAATGCCGGCCGCCGTCGTCGGCCCGGACGTCGGACCGCTCGCCCCCGGCCCACCCGGGAGCAGCCATCGGACATCGCAGACAGGAACGTCGGGCGACCCCGCCGCGAGAGTCTCGATGTCGGCGACCGCCAATCCGATCGATGAACGAGGAGCGCGGGGTCGCACGTCGGGCGCGGCCGGAGACGCCACACCGAGCACCCCGAAGCCGAGGTCATCGACGAGCAACGCGAGCCGATCCGCGGCTTCGACCGAACCGTACAGCCACGCAGCATCGACACCGGCCCGCCGAACAGCCTGCCCAAGCGTGCGGGCGCACCGACGATCGCCCGACGATGCGCCGGGAAGTCCTCCCTCGCCGGCCAACGCCTCGCCCAAGCTGACAGACTGCCACGCCAGCACCACATCCGTCCGCAGACCACCCTCGTCGAGCAGATCCTCGAGCGCCGATCGGGCCTCGGCTCCGCTCATGCGTCCGCTGATCGCCCGAGCGACGATCCGCTCCACGGCGCGACCATCCGCATGTGCGCAGGAAGCCCATGCCTCGCGTAGTACGCTCGCGAGCGAAGCGCCACGTTCGGGGGTGCTTGGCCGCGCATCACGACGGCCCATCCCCATCCGCCGCCCGACCAACGCCTGATCCAGGTTGCCGAGCGTATATCCCTGCATCGCAAGCCGGAGCCAGAGCGCGTGCGCCCAGCCGCCGTCGGCGGACTCCTCGTATCCCCCGGCTTCCAGAACGTGCTGACGCCTCATCACCGCGGTTGCATCGACGATGGGGTCGCACAGCGGCAGTCGCCACATCGTCGGTCCGGCGCCGATGGGTGCGAAGTCGCGGTACACCGCCCGGGATTCCGCATCGATCCAGTCGTTGCCGCACCCCGCGACCGCGCGGTTCGCATCGGCGAGCAGCCACGCCGCCTGACGCTCCAGTCGCTCGGGGTGCACCGCGTCGCACGCGTCCAGACGAGCGATGAGCGGCGATTGGGCCGACTCCAGCGCCACGTTCAGTGCCGCCGGAGTGGCGAGGCCTGACGCGTCGATCGTGTGCACGTTGAGCGGCGTCCCCTTCAACGCATGCCCGAGCACGCGTCGCGCCTCCTCCTGCGAAGCGACCGCGAGCACCTCTTGGGGCGCAAGCGTCTGCGCTTCCAGCCCGCGCAGCGTCTCGCTCACCCACTCGAGCCGACCCTCGGGCACGTGCATCACCACCGAAACGCGGGCCATCCATCGTCCTCGCTGCTCTGATCGGCACGTTCTCGACCACGACGGCGCGATCGGCCGACATACTCACAAGCGGCGTGTGCCGCACCCTTATCACTCGGCATCACCGGCACCCTCGCATGACGAATCGCCCCTTCACCTACGCCGTCGCTCTCCTCGGCGCCGGACACGCCCCGTTCCTGGGCCCCCACCTCTGGGCGATCCGCCAAGCCGATCCCGATGCTCTCGTCACGGTCCTGTTCGACCGAGACGCCGCACACGAGATCGATTTGCTCTCGCGCGCTCACCCCACCGTGCGCTTCCTTCGCAGCGATGAGACACTCAGCGGCGGTCGCCATGCGCGCATCGCACGCAAGCTCCGACACTGGTCACGCCTCGCTCGCCACGCCGGCGACGGACCCGTCGCCCTGCTCGACGTCGACACCATCCTTCAGCGTCGGCTCCGCGACGCCATCGACGGCACGTTCGACGTCGGCTTCACGTGCCGACCTCCGAGCTTCGCCGGCTACCCGATCAACACCGGGGTCATGCTCATGCGCAGCGGCCTGATCGGCGCCCGCGTGCTCGATACGCTGGCGTCGGACGCCGAACGCATCATCCACGACCCCAAACTGCACGATGAGGCGATTGCACAAAGCGGAGCCATCGATCAGCATGCGCTACGCCAACTGATCGGCATGGATGGGTACGACCAGACACTCTCCGTGACGATCGGCGGGCGACCGGTGCGGTTCCGCGGGCTTCCCTGCAGTGCGTTCAACCAGACCGAGTGCGAACCGCTCACCGCGGCCACACGCGTCGTGCACTACAAGGCGGGTTGGCACCCTATCCTGCTCTACGGCGCGCCGTTCACCGACGCTCGGCCGAGAGACTCGTCCCGCGAGCAACTCGCGCTGTTCCGCAACACGCTGTCGCGCTCGAACACAGAGATTGCCCGCGCAATCGTCGCGTCCGCCGCCGCGAGGCATCGAAGCGCCTTCCGTGACGCGGCCCCGACCAGCTTCGTCGAGCGCGGCATCCTGCACTCCGAAATGCTCGCAATCTGCGCGACCGCTGCCGACCTCGGCCTCGACACCATCGTGGAGTCCGGACGATTCCAGGGCCAGAGCACGCTCGTGCTCGCCGAGTGGGGCAGGCGTCACGGCGTCGAGATCGTGAGCCTCGAGCGACTGCGCGACGCCAACGCCGTCTTCGCCGAAGGCCGGCTCACGCCCTACGACAACGTCCGCCTGGTCTACGCCGACGCGCTGCGAGCCCTCCCGCGCGTGCTCGAAACACTGACCGATCGACGCGTCGGCGTCCTGCTGGACGGGCCCAAAGGAGGACCGGCGGTGCAGCTCATCCTCGACGCCTTCCAACGCTTCCCCAACGTACGCGCCGGCTGGATCCACGACATGCGCCTCGGCTCGCCCCAGCGCGACGCGCTGGACCGTGCCGGCCTGCGCTCGTGGTGCACCGATGACCTCGCCTACGTAGAAGCGCACCGCGACCTCGACGAGGCGTGCATCGCGACAGAACAAGACGGCTCGCCGCACGCCTGGCGGCCTTACGCCAAAGGCGACCATCGCATCGAGTCGTACGGCCCGACGCTCGCCGTGCTCTTCCCAGAACCCGATCGCTCGATCGGCACGCGTCCGACCCAAGCCGCTACGACGCAACCGGCCTGACCGGCGCCATCACGCGCTCACGCGTTCGAGCGTGACCGACCGGACAACACGCGGCGACACCAGCTCGATCCCGGGCACAGCTTCCGCGATCGCGCTGGTGCTGAGGTGCACCGCGTCCTCAGGATCGACTCCCTCGTACACGCCTCGCTCGAAACCGAACGTGCGCACGATGCGCACCGGCTCATACCCGCGATCGGCGAACGCCTGCGGCCGGGCCACGCCAGCCGACACCACATACCGAAACGCGTAGCCGAGCCCCACCAGCGCGCGCAGCTCATGCGCCATCGGATTCTCGCCGTCGGCATCTGCCCGGTACAGTTCCGGGTGAACCTCGATCAGCACGCGCGTCCCGATCGGCGAGGTCGCGAGCACGTCGCGCATCCCCGCCAGCACCGCCCACTCGTGCCCCTCCACGTCCATCTTGTAGAGCCCGGGACGCTCGCCCTCTTCGAGGAGGCTCCCGAGGCGCAGGACGGGCACGCGTTCGGTGCCGGCGCCGGTGTTGGCCGTCTCGTCCAGGCCGCCCAGGTTGGAAGCCTTGCCGAGGTGGAACGTCCGCTCCTCCTCGACCGCGCCGATCGCGGCTCGCAGCACACGCACGCGTTCGCCTCTCCCGTTGAGCGCCACGTTCGCCCTCAGCGCATCGACGTTCCGCAGCACTGGCTCCACCGCGATCACCCGCCCGTCGGGCTCGGACGCGGCCGCCATCTCCAGCGTCGCCCAGCCGATGTTCGCCCCGATGTCCACGCACAACACGCACCCGCGCGCCGACTCGCGCAGGATCGACATGAACGCCGGCTCCCGCTGGGCATACCCATCGGGCGCGCGCAGCGTCGCGCTGATGCCCGTGTCCTCGTCGAGCAGCCACATCTGGAACGGGCCCACCTCGTGGATCGTCGCCCCGGCCACGCCCGCCGGCTCCTGTTGCGTCGTGCTCGTCATATCCAGTCGAACCTCACTCGGCCGAACCCGTCCGCACGCTCAACGCGTTGGGCGAGCCTCGCGCGCACACGCTCCAACGGCGCGCGCACGCTCGGCACCTTCTTTTCGTGGCTCTCCGCGAGCGTCAGCCGAACGCGATCGATCGCTCCGGTGTCCAGCATCCGCTCCAGCACCTCCGCCTCCAGCCCCTCGACATCAAGCTTGAGCATCGCGACCGACCGGTCGAGTTCGAGCACGAAGCGGGCCAGGTCTACGACCGCAACGCGCTCGCCGGTCTCGCGCCGCACGTTCGCCTTGTCAGCGCACATCGACGACCCCGTCGAGTACACGAGCGGGTCGTCCGCCGCCGATTCATGGAGGTGCAACATCCCCTCCCCATCCGCGGCTCCCACCGCGGCGTGGTGCAGATGAACCTTCTCGTCGGCTCCGAATCGGTCGGCCAACGCA
>CAYTSW010000197.1:0-4337 GCA_964440605.1 uncultured Phycisphaeraceae bacterium
CCGTCCGCTCGCCCATCGCCACCAACTGCACCAGCAGCGGCGGGAAGTAGCCCGAGCGCTGCATCGGGTCCGCGATCGTCTTGCCCTCGCTCACCCGCTCCGACACGCCCGACACCGCCTCTTCGAGCGCTTTGTTGCCCAGCGTGCCCTTCGTGATCGAGAGCGCCCGCAGCACCGGCAGACCCGCCGCGACGAGCGTCCCCAGTGTCCGCGTGAAGCGCGCTACCGCCACGTCGCGGATCAGCGGGCCGACGACGGGCACACGCAGCACGAAGCGGTCGATCGCCAGCCGGCTCGACGGCGTCTGGTAGGCGTTGTTCCAACCCAGCGCCAGCAGCGCCACGCCGATGCCCACCGCCCACCAGTAGTGCGCGAAGAAGAACGCCGTGTTCTGCACCACCATGGTCGGCCAGGGCAGCTCCGCCAGGCGGCCCGTGCTCTCCACCGTCGCTAGCACCCGCGGCACGATGATCGTCACCACGACGATCACCGCGAGGATCACCAGGCTCAGCACGATCGCGGGGTACACCAACGCACCGACGAGCTGCCGCTTGAGCTTCATTTCTCGGTCGATCAGCGTTGCGCTCTGGTCGAGCGTCTCGCCCAGCCGCCCGGCGGTCTCGCCCGCCGAGACGAGCGACACCACCATGTCGTCGAAGGGTTTGCCCACGCGCCCCATCGCCTCGCCCAGCCCGTCGCCCTGCTCCACCTGCTCGATGATCGTCTCCAGCGCTGCCCGCTGCGCCTCGTTCCGGCCCGACGAGCGGATCGTGTTGAGCGCCTGCACCACCGGCAGCCCGGCGTTCACCGCCGTCGCCAGCTCGCGCATGAACGAGCCGAGTTGGCTCCGGCTCATCCCGCCGCCCAAACGAAGCGACCCCCCGCCCGCACGTTTCGCGCCTTGCTTGACCTGCTCGATCGACCGCGGCGTCTCGCCCCGCGCCGCCAGCGCCCGCAGCGCCGAACCGCGATCGCTCGCCTCGATCGTCCGCGGAGCCGTGCCGCCCGCCAGCGGGATGTATTGAAACGTCGGCATCGTGCGGCTCGAAGTGCGAACGTCGGTTGGTCGTTCAGGAAGGCTCCGAAGCGTGCGTCGGCTCGTCGGCGTCCTGCGTCGCGCGCAGCACCTCGTCGATCGTGGTCAGGCCCCGCGCCGCCTTCATCATCCCATCGCGGCGCATCGAGACGTGCGAGCGCGGCGCCTGCGCCAGCAGCTCCGCTGCCGTGTTGCGCTCCCCGATCGCCTTGCGCAGCGTCGGCGTGATCTCCAGGATCTCGTAATACCCCACGCGCCCGCGATACCCCGAGCCCCCGCACTCCTCGCACCCCGCGCCCGCGAAGGCCCGCCCGTTCTCGAACATGGCGTGCTCCTCGGGTGTCAGCCGATGCCGCGCCGCCTCGGGGATCTCCACGGGCCGCTTGCACTCCTGGCACACCCGCCGCCCCAGCCGCTGCGCCAGCACGCCCTCGAGCACGGAGCCGAGCAGGAAGGGCTCCACGCCCATGTCGAGCAGGCGTCCGACCGCGCTCACCGCATCGTTCGTGTGCAGCGTCGAGAAGAGCAGGTGGCCCGTCAGCGCCGACCGCACCGCGATGTCCGCCGTCTCGCGGTCGCGGATCTCGCCCACCATGATCACGTCCGGGTCCTGACGCAGGATCGACCGCAGCCCCGTCGCGAAGCTCAGTCCGCGCTTGGGGTTCACCGGGATCTGGTTCACCCCTGACAGCTCGTACTCCACGGGGTCTTCGATCGTGATGATCTTCTTTGTGGGCGAATACAGCTTCGTCAGCGCCGCGTACAGCGTCGTCGTCTTGCCCGAACCCGTCGGCCCGGTCACCAGCACCATGCCGTGCGGCAGTTCGATCAGCTCGTCCATCAACCCCCGGTCCGGCTCGCGCATCCCCAGCGACTCGAGATCCAGACTCACCGACTGCTTGTCCAGGATGCGCATCACGACCGACTCGCCGTAGATCGTCGGCACCGTCGACACGCGGATGTCCACCTTCCGAGCCTCGAAGCGCAGCGTGATGTGCCCGTCCTGTGGCACATACCGCTCGGCGATGTTCATCCCCGCCATGATCTTCACGCGGCTCGTGATCGCCGGCTGCAAATGCTTCGGCGGCGGCTTCTGCTCCACAAGCACGCCGTCCACGCGGTACTTCACGCTCAGCCGATCCTCGAACGGCTCGATATGGATGTCGCTCGTCCGCGACCGCACCGCCTCGAGGATGATCAGGTTCACCAGGTTGATCAGCGTGGGCTGCTCGGCCATCCGGTGCAGCTCGTCCGCGTCGATCGCCTGGAGGTTGGCGAGCATGTCGCCCTCGTCGTCCATCGCCCCGCCCAGGCGTGCCGCGAGGTCGGCCGCTGTCGTGCCGTAGTGGTCGCGCAGCAGGTCGCGCAGGTACTTCTCCTCGATGCCGTACCGCACCACGGGCATCCCGGCGACCACCGAGACTTCGTCCGCCCCCGCGTAGTCCGCGGGCTCGAGCATGGCCACGTGCAGAGCCCCGTCCTCCACGCGAAGCGGCACCGCGCGCAGACGCGTGGCTTGCTCGCTCGTGAGCAGCGCCAGCGCGTCATTGGTCGGGCTGGGGCGCTCGCGCAGGAGCGGATAGCGGTCGCGCCCGCGCGACGCGTCGGCGGGCCGGCTTACGCTGGATGGATCAAGCGTCGTCAAGGGGATCAGGCTCCGAACACAGCGTACAGCCGCCGACCAGATCGGTCGCACGCCGCCCGCGTTCTCGTCGTGGGCATGCGCCGGTCAGGGCCCGGACCGGGCGATGGATCAGCGGCGTCGCTCGCCGGGAACGCGGTCGCGCCAGTCGATCCGGCGCTGGCTCGGCAGTACCTCGGCCTGCTCCTCGGTGAGCACCTCGCGCACCCGGTCGATCGTCTGGGTCATCAACTCGCGGCGCCGGTCACGGGCCCGGCGGATGTCCTCCGACTCCCCGCTCCGGGCCCGACCGAAGAAAGAGGTGACCTGGCGGTTCATCTCGCCCTCTTCGATCGCCGACGCCAGGCGTTCATTGATCGTCGCGAGTTCGCGGTTGAAGTCGTCCTGGATGGCCATGACCTGCTCGGCCTGCTCGGGCGTCAGCGTGTCGAGGCTCAGCACCTTCTCCATCGCCTCGCCGGCCCGATTCTCGCCGTACACGCGCGGGAAGCTCTCCTCCTTGAAGACCTCCCCGAAGCGCTCGCCCACGCCCCCGGCAAGGGCGGTTTCGATCTGGCGGGCGTATCGGCGGTTGAGATCGCGCAGTTTCTGCGCCACTTCGCGTGCCTTGTCGAAGCGCTTCTGCATCTCGTCGAAGTCTTGGTTCTGCCAGAGCTCCATCGCCCCTTCCATCCCCTCCTCGTAGACCTTGTCGCGCTCGCGGATCGCGCGGTCGGCATCGAGCTCGTACCGGCGCAGCAGGGGCTGGATAACCTCCAACTGCTCCTCTGTCAGCTCCATGCGGTCCACCGCCGCGATGATGTCCACCGATTCGCCCGAGAGCAGCCCGTCGTCCGACAGGCTCGTCGCCCGGCGGTGGTAGCGCTCCACCCGTTCCCACTCGTCGGCTTGCTCCGCGTCGAGGATGAGTTGCAGATCCTCCATGAGACGGTCCTTGAGCTCGTCGCCCTTGGCCCGAAAGGGCTCCATCGCCTCGCCCAGGTCGCGCCACACCTGCGGGTCACGCGTCTCGCGCCACTCCTCGCGTGCCCCGTCCATGATCAGCTCCAGCTCCTCGCGGATCGCGTCCACATCCGCGATGTACGCCTGCAACAAGTCCGAGGCGAAGTCCCGCTGGCTCTCCGAGAACGACAGCATCTCCGCGATGCGGTCGATATGCTTGGACGTCACTTGAGGCCGCGCCGCATCGCCCCAACCCCGCCCGAACTGCGCCTGAGCCTGCGGCACGCCCCACACCAGCACCGCCAGCCCCACCGCGGCGGCCACCGCCGCCCGGCGCGCCAGCGCCATCAAGCCAGTTCCGGGATGTCGGGCGTCATCACGCACGATCGAAGTACGGTTCATGTCAGGTGTTCCTCAAGTCACGGTTGCTGCGAGATGCAAGCCTAACCCACTGTGTCAACGTTCGAGCGCAGGGCAACCCGGACGGGCGTTCCCGCGCTTGGGCATAACGCCATCGACCCGGCTTCGTTGCAACTGGTCATCCGGATTTGCGACGGGTCGTTCGCTTCAGCCGTCCTCGGACAGCTCCCGCCCCCGATCACGAGCCGCCTCAATCGCACGCCCCACCAGCTCCCGCAACCCACCATCCTCGAATACGTCCAACGCCGCAGCCGTCGTTCCGCCCGGGCTCGTCACCGCGCGGCGGAGCTCCGCCGC
>CAYTSW010000198.1:0-4272 GCA_964440605.1 uncultured Phycisphaeraceae bacterium
ATCCTCGAACGCACCGCCGACTTCAACGGCGATGGCGACCGGCTCGTTAGTAGCTGACCTTGAAGGTGGGGGAGTCTTCCGGCCGCGACCGGCGTCGGTCGTAGAGCTTGGTCGTGGAGATGTTCGCGTGGCCGAGCCAGGACCGGACGAAGGCGATGTCCGCGGCGTGCTCGAGGGCGTTGGTCGCCGCGGTCGCCCGCAACGCGTGCAGGCACAGCCCATCGAGACGGATGCCTGCGCGGACGCCGTACCGCTTGAGCATCTTGTAGATGCCGTCGCCGGTGATCGCGTTCTCGAGGTTGCCGGTGGGGGTTAGCTGACCCACCCCGCCCGCACCACCAACGCACTGTTCTTCGCCCCAAACGCCAGACAGTTGATCAGCGCCACGCGCCGCCCCGCGGCGTCCCGCGCGCCCTCGGCCGTGTAGTCCAGATCGCACGCCTCGTCCCGCTCGCCCAGGTTCCGCGTCGGCACGCAGAAGGGACCGGCGGCGTTTCCGTCGGCGTTCGTCAGCCCGCCGACGGTCGCGACGAGGCTCGCCAGGCCGCAAGCCCCCTGCGGGTGCCCGATGGCGCCCTTCACCGAGTGCCCCACCAGCCGCTCGGCGTGGGCGCCGAACGCCTCCCGGATCGCGGCCGTCTCCAGCCGATCGTTCAACTCCGTCCCCGTGCCGTGGTAGTGCACGATCTCCACGTCGTCCATCGCCAGCCCGGCGTCGTCCACCGCCTCACGGATCGCACGCACGCTCTCGCCCATGTCCGGCGCGGGCCGCACCCGGTGGTACGCGTCGCACGTCGCGCCGTACCCCAGCGCTTCCGCGATCATGCGCGCCTCCCGTCGGCGCGCGTGCGCCGCGGTCTCTACCACCACCGCCCACGCCCCTTCGCCTAGCACGAAACCGTCGCGCTCTTTATCGAACGGCCTGCTGGCCGCCGCCGCTTCGTCTGGCGTCGTGCACGCCCGCGTCGAGATCACGCGCAGCATCTCCATGCCGTGCAGCGTCTCCCACTGGATGTGCGCATCGGTGCCCACCACCACCATCGCCTCGGGCGACCCCGGCCGTTCGCTGCGCAACAGCTCCATCGCCAGCCCGAGCGCGTCCGACGCCGAGGCGCACCCGTCCGAACAGCACATCGAAGGCCCGCGCAGGCCGAGGCGGATGGACAGCTCGCCGGCCAGGTTGCCGTGCGTCGCGTTGGTGATGGTCCAGAGTGAAGGCCCGTCGGCGCACGCTGGGTCGTATGCCCGCCGCGCCTGGGCCAGCGTGAAGTCGATCCCGCCCGCCCCGCTCCCCAGCGCGAGTCCGACGCCCCGCGCCGCGTGCACCGTTGCGCGCTCGTCCTCATCGAACCGCAGCCCCGACTGCGCCATCGCTTCCTGCGCCGCCGCCAATCCCATCGGCACCAGTCGCGGCAACCGCTTCTGGTCCGCCTGCGACATCACCGCATCCGCATCGAAGCCGACGCACGCCGCCCCGACGGTGGAGGTGCATCGCGAGAAGTCCAGCTCCGGATGCGTCGCGCTCAGCAGCCGTGTCCCGCTCGCGTTCGCCCGCAGCCCCGCGACATACGCCGGCGTCCCCACCCCGATCGGCGAGACGGCCCCAAGCCCCGTGATCACCAGCCGGGCACGCCCACGACCATCAACCTGTTCCCGATCACGCACCCGTCAGTATTGGCACCCCAACCCAAGGTGGCACTGCGGCCGTTGGTGGCACCGGTCTCCGACCGGTGTCTCCTACCGCAGCGGCGTGTAGTACGACTCCCCCAGAAACACCCGGGCAAACTCCGCGGCCAGCGCGTCCTCGTCCATCCCCAGGTGCTTGAGCATCGATCGGCCCCGGTCCTCGCCCTGCTTCACCGCGTCGATCCATCGCCGCGTGCCCGGCCCGTGATGCATGATCAGGTGACGCACCAGCATGTGGCTCACCGGATACGCGTCGTCCGTGGGCCAACTGCCGTCGCGGTAGCTCAACGCCATGACCTCCCGCGCGTCGCCGCCGTCGCGCAGGAACGTGCGCACGTGGTTCCAATGGTCCGACGGCTCGGACGATCCACGCACGAGGTGCCCCGCCACGAAGTCCGCCAGCCCTTCCTCCACCCACGTCGGCATCCGCAACGGCCCCTTGTAGCGGTACATACATGCGTGCACCGTCTCGTGGATCAGCACGCTGCGGAAGCGATTCTCGTCGGCCCCCTTGTGGAAGACGACGAACACGTCCGCGCCGCGCGGGTGACACACGCCCCCCGCCCACGACGCGTCGAAGCCGAATGCGTCGCGCTCGAAGCCGACGAACGTCTCGCGGTTGTTGAAGATGAAGATCGGGCACTTGCCGTGAAACAGGTGCGCATCGGGCGGCATCTCCAGCAACACCAGCAGTTGCCGGTACATCGCGTCGAGTTCCCGCGCATACCGCTGCATGTTGCCCGGGCTCAGGTCGCCAAAGAGCATGAAGTGCTCGGTTTCCTCCAGCCGCGCGTCGTGGATGCCGGCGTCGTTCAGCAGGCGCCAGGACAACTGGCGCTGCCGATCCGCTTCGCGTTGGCGTTCCGCCGCGGTCAACTCGGGCCACAGCCGCTCCCCGCCCGCCATCGGGGCATCCCCCGCCGCGCGCCGATCAGGCGCGACGTGGCCCTGTCGTCCAGCGCGCTCACCCTCGGCTTCCCCGCCGCCCGGCGCTTCGTTGTCGTCTTCCGCGGGCTCCAGCGCCGCGTCGAACGCCACGCGCACGTCGCGCCCCGTTTTCTGCGCGGTCCGCGCCGCGTTGATCGCCGCCCGCCAGCCTTCCTCCGCCCGGAGCGACGCCTCGAACGCTCGCTCGGCCCGCCGCGGATCGCCCATCATCAGCATCAGCACGCCAACCTCGGCCCACGCCCCGGCATCTTCACGCCCCAGAACGCGGCCGAACGCGCCGAACACGTCCCGCGCCTCGAACGCCGTCCACCGATGCGCACGCGCCTCCCCGTCCCGCTCGGGCGACACCCACACCTCGTCGCGGCTGACGCCGCGCACGAACCCGCGTACGCGCTCGCCCGGGGCTCCGTCGCGCAGATTCAGACCCACGGGCGCCGCCGATGTCTCCACCCGCTCCCGCAACGCGGGCTTCAGGGCTTCGCTGCCTCCGGCCTGCCCCCACGCGACACCGGCCAGCGTTACCGCTGCCGCCAGCCCAAGCACGCGCCACAGACGACCAGGTCCCATCCTCATTCCCTTCGATCGCATGACGCGCCGCGTTCCCGCCGCGCGTCTTCATCACTATGCGAAAGCGCCTACGACCTGCCAGTCTGGCGGGCGGGCAGACGCGCGCGGCGGGCCGTGCGCCCGCCCGCACCGGCCCTGACCCGCCGCACTCCGCAATTCCAACATCCGTCCGCTTTGGCATACGAAATGCACTCTTCTCCACCGCGGAGAACCCACAGCAGCCGGTCGGGAGCGCTTCAAGACCCGCCTATAATCGCCCGATTCGGCCTTGGCCGGTCTGTGCCATCGCGCAGGTGTGGCTTTTTCCGGAACCCGTCGGGTTCCGGCCCAACGCCCAGTTAGGGAGGCGTTCGCATGTTTGAACGATTCACGGACCGAGCTCGCAAAGTCATGGCGCTGGCCAACCAGGAGGCCCAGCGCTTCAACCACGAATACATCGGCACCGAGCACATCCTCCTCGGGCTCGTCAAAGAGGGCTCGGGTGTCGGTGCGAACGTCCTCAAGAACCTCGATGTCGACCTGCGCAAGGTCCGCCTTGAGGTGGAGAAGCTCGTCCACTCCGGGCCCGAGATGGTCACGATGGGCAAGCTCCCCCAGACCCCCCGCGCGAAAAAGGTCATCGAGTACGCCATCGAAGAGGCCCGCAACCTCAACCACAACTATGTCGGCACCGAGCACCTCCTGCTCGGGCTCCTCCGCGAGCACGACGGCGTCGCCGCACAGGTCCTCATGAACCTCGGCCTCAAGCTCGAAGACGTACGCGAAGAGGTCCTCAACCTCCTCGGCGCCGGCATGGACAACCAGGACGCCGGCGAAGAGATGTCCGGCGGCGGTCCCGGCGCCGGCAGCGGCGGACCCGCCGGCCAACGCGCCGGCCGCAAGTCTCAGACCCCCGCCCTCGACTCCTTTGGACGCGACCTCACCGCCCTCGCTCGCGACGGCACGCTCGACCCCGTCATCGGACGCGAACGCGAGATCGAACGCGTCATCCAGGTCCTCTGCCGACGCACCAAAAACAACCCCGTCCTCCTCGGCGAGGCCGGCGTCGGCAAGACCGCCATCGTCGAGGGC
>CAYTSW010000199.1:0-4245 GCA_964440605.1 uncultured Phycisphaeraceae bacterium
TCGGCTTCGATCTGGCGCTCGAACTGTTCCTGTCGCTTGAGCAGGCGGTCGAGCTCGTCGCCGTCGGCGGTCGCCATCCGGTCGAAGACCTGGTCGAGCTGCCGGTGGAGCTGGTGGAGACGTTCGAAGGCGCCCTCGGCGGAGGAGCGGAGCGTTTCATCGAGATCGAGGTCGGGGTCCTGATGCAGGAAGCCGACGCGCGCGCCGCGTTGCAGATCGACGGAGCCCGTCTCGGGCGTCATCAGCCCGCCCATCGCGCGCAGGAGCGTGGATTTGCCCGCGCCGTTGCGGCCGACGACGCCGACGCGCTCGCCTTCCTCGACGGCGAGCGTGGCACCTTCGAGAACGACGAGGTCGCCGAAAGCGTGTTTGAGATTGGTCGCGGCAACGAGGGGCATGGGTCCCGATCGTAGCTTCGAGATCACGGTGGTCGCGCGCATGAACGAGCGATGAAGTGCGCATGAAGTCAGGGGCGGTTTTCGTATGCGGGCGTTCGGCGCGGGGGATTCCCGAGGTGGTACCGACGCGCGCGTGTCCGTAGTGTTTCATGCGGGTTTGCCTTCTTCCCGCTTCCACCACTTTGTCCGACCCACGAACGGAGCACAGCCATGTCCCACCTCGACCCGACCGCCGACAAACCGGATGATCCCGACCACGTCAAGCAGCAGGAGGTGATCAAGGATGTCTCGCCAGAAGGACGGCCCGCGCACCCGCGGTTCCGCGGCAAGCATGTCGCGCTGATGGTCTTGCTCGGTGTCGTGTTGCTGGCGATCGTCGCGGCCGTTCTCTCGATCGTCGGTCAGACCCAGATCGCTTGGGGTATCGGCCTTGTCGCGCTGCTGCTGTTTATCGCCAACCCCGTGTTGCTCGCGTCGCTCCACCGGATGAACGAGCGCAAGAAGGCGATCGACGAAGGCCGTCCGCGCGCCTGAGTGCGGAAACCGGCTCGCGATGGGGGGGGGCGGGTCGATTCGGGGGTCGCGGGGGTCAGAAGGGCAGGTCGATCGAGAAGCTGAAGAGTTCTTCTTCGTCGGTGTCTTCGCTGCGGAGCGGGAAGCCGAAGTCGAAGGCGAGCGGCGCCTGACCGAACTGTGGCAGGTAGAGCCGGAGGCCCGCGCCAACGGAAACGCGATAGTTGTCCAGGCTCACGTCTTCGCTGATGGTGCCGGAGTCGAGGAAGACGACCACCGCGACGATGTCCTGAAAGATGGGCTTCTCGATGTCGACGCCGGCGAAGAAGAGGAAGTCGCCGCCGACCTGGTCGTCGCCGGGTCGGCCCGTGTCGTTTCGAATCCCGACGGGTCCGATGCCGCGGAAGTCGAAGCCTCGGAAGGAGCGTCCGCCGAGGTAGAAGCGTTCGTAGACGGGCGATTCGTCCTCTTCGGGGATGTAGCCGCCGCGGAGCTTGATGCCCAGCACGGTTGCGCGGTCGAACTCGTCGCGGTCGATGGTGAGAAAGACGTTGTGCTCGGCGGTGAGTCGGGTGAAGTCGAAGTCGCCCCCGAGCAGGCCGACGCGTTCGACGCCGAGTTCGGTGCGCGTGCCGCGCGTGGGGCGGAAGCGGTTGTCGACGGTGGTGCGGGTGAGGTCGAAGCCGACGGAGGTGAGGATGTTCTGATCGGCGACCTCGAAGACGTCGACGGGCGAGTCGGCGTCGATCCCGCCCAGGTCGATGGACTCGGCGCGCAAGCTGAGTCCGCCGATCCAGCGCGTGCCGAATCGTCGGGCGAGTCGGAAGCGTCCGCCGAAGCGTTGTTCGTCGAACTCGCGGAACTCGCGATCGCGGAAGAAGGCGGTCGAGGTGAAGCTCCAGTCGGTCTCCAGCACATTGGGCTCGGTGAGCGAGATGGAGTAGGTGCTGACCTCGGTGCCGGGCTGGAGGGCGAGGTCGAAGGTCTGGCCCGCGCCGCGGAAGGCGCGCCCCGTGAAGAGTTCGCCGAAGGAATCGGGCGTGTCGGCGACGTCGAAGTTGCGCTGGTTCAGGCGGATGGCGCCGATGACGCCCGCGTCGGAATCCACGGCGGCACCGAAGCTGAGGGAGCCGGTGTTGGTCTCCTGCACCTCGACGAGCACGTCCCGGTGGCCGGGGTTGGCGGGGTCGGGCGGCTGGATGGTGATCGAGGGCGGGTCGCCCAGCGCCGGGTTGAGCTCGAACAGGCGCGACTGGGCTAGGCGCTGCTCGGAGATCTCCACCGCCTTGCCGTCGAGCCAGCGCGGCGGGCGCAGCTCCACCCGTCGGCGCACGACCTTGGCCTGGGTCAGCGTGTTGCCCGAGACGCGCACGAGCCCCGTCCTCCAGCGTTCGCCCTCGGTGATGACGAGCTGCATGTCCACGCGGGGGCTGTCGATAGCCCGGAAGTCGCTGCGGGCGACGCGCGCGTCGACGTAGCCCATCTGGCGATACGCGTCGCGCACCGCGTTCACCGCGTCGCGCACGTCGCTCGAGGCGTACGCGTCGCCCGGCTTGAGATTGATCAGCCCGCGGATCTGCTCGATCGTGAAGACCTCCAGCGGGACGTCCTCGCCGGCGGAGTTGAGCGCGCTCACGGTGCGGAGCGTGTACTGCGGGCCCTCCTCGATGAGGAACGTGACGATCGCCTCGCGCCCGTTGGGGCTGAAGGTGATCTCCCGATCGGCGCGCACGTCGAGGTAGCCCTGGTCGCGGTAGTAGCGCACAAGGGCCGCGACGTCGGCCTCCAGCGTGTCCTGATTCAGCGGCGCCTCGACAAAGAGAAACTTGGTCTTTGATGTGATCCGCGGGCGCAGCAGCTTGCTCTCGAAGGCCTCGTTCCCGCGGAAGCGGATGCCCGTCACCTGCGTGCGCGGCCCCTCGCGCACGCGGAAGAGAATCGTGTTGTCGATCTCCCGCTCCTCTTCGTCGAGCGTGACTTCGGCCTGGTAGAAGCCCTCGGCCCGGTAGAGGTCGGCGATCGCCTGGCGCGCCTGGTTGATGCGGTACTCGTCGAGAGCCGTGCCTTCGATGAGCGCCACCTGCTCGGCGACAACGCGGCGGATCTGCTCGTCGTCGATCGCGCGGTTGCCGACGACGTCGACCGCGGTGATCCGCGTCGCCTCATCGAGGGCGTAGATGAGGTTGACCGAGGCGTCGGGATTGATTGTCAGCCGAGCCTCCACCCCGTCGAAGCGCCCGGTGCGGTTGAGCGTCTGAAGGTCCTCTCGGACGATTTCCCACGACAGCGGGCGCCCCACCGCCGAGCGGATGTTGTTCTCCACGAACTGACGGGGCGTGTCCCGCAGCCCCTCGAAGACGATCTCCGCGATGGGCCGGCCCTCGTACGGGCTGTCCTCGGTGAGCGCGACCGGCGGGGCGGGGGCGGCCGAGGCGGGACCCTGCTGGGCCAGCGCGATCGGCGCACCCGCGGCGGACGCGATGACCGCGAGGCATCGAGCGACGCGCAGGCGATGACATCCCGAATGTGGGCGCAGCTTTGCAGCCGCTAACTCTTTCGACACGGGGCGGACGATACCGCTTGCCGCCGAGCGGTACAAGGTGGGCGAGCGGGCGACGAGGCGAGCCGGCTACTCGTCCTTGGGCTCGATCACCAGCGGGAGGCGGGCGATGGAGCGGGTCGTCCAAGCATTGGGCGGCGAGCGCCACCAGACGAGATCCGTGATGGTCAGGGCCTCCCCGGGAGGCGGTGCGGCGTCGGCGCGGCGCTCCACCCGGACGCGGGCGTTCGTCAGCTCCGACAACTCGCCCAGCATCCCCGCCAGAGCCGCACGCACGGCGGCCTCGTCGTCGGGCTCAAGCTGATCGGGCGATGACGATGCGTTCGCCGGCAGAATCAGCGACAGCGTGTAGGCCGGCTCGGGCGATGGGCTGTCCTCGGGCGGTGCGGGCCGCTCGATCGGTGCGCCCGGCTCGGGATCCGCCATGTCGAATCCACGGGCCTCGAGGGAGGCGTCGCCGGGGCGGCCCGTGACGGCCCAGTCGGCGGTGAGCGAGGGGTCGTACATCAAGGCCAGCGATCGATCGAGGCGTCGGTTGCCCGCGGCGCCCCGCTCGACGACGATCGTCAGCTCACCGCGCATCAGCCAGTCCACCGCATCGTCAGGCAAGGTCGCGACGCTCGCGGAAGCGGCGTCGGCGTTCTGGGCGAAGCGCGGCGAGCCGCCACCCTCGAACAGGTCGTCCAGCGTCGGCACGCCCGCGTTGGTCGTCTCGGTCGGCCGCGTGCCGAAGGGGTTGTCGGCACCGCTGAGGGAAGGGTCGCTTCCCGGTCG
>CAYTSW010000200.1:0-4218 GCA_964440605.1 uncultured Phycisphaeraceae bacterium
GCGTCGCGGCGGGGACGGTCGACGGCCTGACGCACGCAGCGGGCGACGCCTTCCGAGCCGTCACGCCAGCAGAGTGCGCGAACGACTTCCGGTCGTGCGCGTATGGAATGTGAATGTGCAAGGTGCTCGAACTTCTCGCGTGTGGTGCGAGGTGTGAGCGGGGCGCACGGTGGCGCAGTGGAAGATGACTGTTCCGGTCTGGTTGTCGGTGCGTGAGCCGATCCTGGCGATCTTGCGCCGTTGCCAGCGGATCGCGGCTCGGTCTCGTGCGGGACCAGTTGGCAGATGCGCCGTCTCGTGAGGATCGTTCTGGCCCACGCTTCCCGGCCGGTTTACGTATGCGCCGTTCGCCAGTTGTTCTTGCAATGTCCACACCCAAGGAGAATATTCTCATGAAACAGATTCGGATCACCACCTCGGCCGCCGCGACGATGCTCGCTCTCGCGGGGTCCGCCGGCGTGCACGCCATGCCGCTCACCAATGGCGGCTTTGAAACCGCTGGCTCTGGTGCTCAGCCACTCGACTCATGGATCGCTGATAATGACAGCGGTCCCAACCCGCCGAGTGTCTTCCAGAAGTCCAGCGAACTCTTTCGCGACGGTCTGCCAATGGACGATGACTTCCAGATCTGGGAGCCGTTGGAGGGGGAGTTCTTCGCCTCGCTCTGGAGCACCGATACCGACGGCAACAGCTTGGCCTCTCTCTCGCAGACCTTCAACGCCCGCGCGGGTGACATCCTGGAGTTCTCCTACTTCTTCGATGTCAGCCCGTTCAACGAAAACCTCGAAGGCGGTGATCCGCGGTTTGACGGTGCCGTTGGCGCTCTGGCCGACCAAGATGGCCGGATCGTGCCTGATGGTGTGTTGTTTCAGTACAACCTGCCCAACTCGGACTTGCCCAACAACGAAAACATCGGCAGCAGAGACATCCCCTGGACCAACGTGGACTACACGCTGCCCGCCGACGGCGAGTACACGCTGCTTTTCGCCGTTGCCGACGCGAGCGGCTCTTTCGAGTCCATTCTCGGCGTCGACGCCGTGAGCGTGATTCCCAGCCCCGGTGCCTCCGCCCTGCTCGCCCTGAGCGGGCTGGCCTGCCTCCGCCGCCGACGCGCGGCCTGAGTGCCCCCCGTACCCCTGATACTCCCGACACACTTATGCAATAACCCCCTGGAGCACACCATGTCTCGAACAACCATGAAACTCTGCGCGACGGCCACCCTGGGTGGCGTCGCCGTATTGGCTGCGAGCGTAGTCGCCGCGCCACGCATCGCCCCCTCGGCTTCGTCGGACCCCGTCGTTAAGGCCGGATCCGGTCGCGATACTAACGTCGGCTTCGATCCCATCTTGAGGTTCGCGGCCGATCGCCGCGCGATGATCAAACCCGGCGGCAGGGTACGAGGCGTAGCTGACTTGCCCAACCTCACCGTCAGCGATGTCGACGCCTCCGCGCTCACCGGCCAGTGGCAAGAGCTCACCGCGAGCGGCGACGTCGTCGTGACCGTCGAGAACCTCGGGCCGGGCGCTCCCGGTGCCAACCCCGAGATCATCATCTTCGAGGATAACACCATCGATCCCGCCAACACGCCCGGCGTCTACGACGCGGGGATCGATTTCCCGCTCGGCACCGACACGATCGACGCGGCTTTGCTGTCCGCGGGCGCCGGGGTCGTCATCACCTTCACGCTCGCCGACCAGCCGCTGCTGTTCCGCGGCAACGCGATCTACGCCGTCGTCGACAGCGAGCAGCAGATCGAGGAGGCGAACGAGGGGGACAACACGGGCACCTCGGCCGCCGACTGCCAGATTACTGGCGAGAATGCGCCCCCGCTGGCCATCGAGCTGGAGTGGAGCTGGCCGCCCGGCGGCATTGGAGGCCAAGGGGTCTTGCCAAAGAGCAAGGTCACTTGCACGCCGCTCGTCGTCGACCTGACCGGCGACGGGCGCCCGGAGATCGTGTTCTCGGGATACGACATTACGCAAGGCCAATCTTCTGGGGCGCTCACTGCGTTGAATACCAATGACGGCTCGGTGTTGTGGAAGGTTGACACCACCGCCAACCCTGCGCAGAGCCTCCGCCCACACGGATTGCTTATCGCGGGCGATATCGACGCAAACGGTTCGCTACCCGAGATCATCGGAATCGCGGACGGTTCCGGAAACCTCATCTGTTTCAATGCCGACGGCTCGCTGCGGTGGATCAGCGAGCCGATCGAGACCCTTGAGTTCATCACTGGCGGCTGGGGCGGCGGGCCGAGCGCGATCGCCGACTTCGATCTCGATGAGCCGGGCAACGAGATCCTCTACGGTCGCCAGATCGTGTACAACGACGGCACTGTGCTCACCCTTGGAGCTGGTGGCTTTGGCGATACCGGGTACGGAGGCAGGATGTCGGTTGCGGCCGACGTCGACCTCGACGGCCGTCTCGAGATTGTCGCGGGCAACACCGTCTACGACGACGTGCAGAGCGGCAACACCATTCTGTGGACGGCGAAGCTCGACGACGGCACACCGCTGGCGGACGGCAAGGCGGCCGTCGCGAACTTCGACGACGATGCCAGACCAGAGGTCGTGCTCGTCACCGGGAATACGGTGTCGCTCATCGACGACGACGGCATCGCCATCTGGGGGCCGACTACGATCCCGGGGGGTCCGTGCGTCGGATGCTCGGGGTCGAACATCACGACAGGGATCATCGGTGGGCCGCCGACTGTCGCCGACTTCAATGGGGACGGCCGGCCCCAGATCGGCACCGTGAACCGCTCGCGCTACGTCGTCTTCAACGATGACGGATCGGTCTCCTGGACGTTCGAGGTGCAAGACGGTTCGGGCATCACTGGCTCCACGGTCTTCGACTTCAACGGCGATGGTGCCGCAGAGGTTGTGTACGGCGACGAGCGCAACTTCTTTGTGCTCGACGGGGGCGGCACTGGCGCGGACACCGACGGCGACGGCTTCGACGACACCACAGCTATCGCCACGTTTCCCCTCAGTTCGCTCACATCATCCGACATGCCCGTTGTCGCCGACGTCGATAACGATGGACAGGCGGAGATCGTCAAGGTCGCGAACGCATGGACCTCGCCATCTCGTGGCATCTTTGTGTTCGGCAGCCCCAACAACGATTGGCGTCCCGCCCGGCGTGTCTGGAACCAGCACACCTACTCCATCACGCACATCAACGAGGACGGGAGCGTCGCGTCCCCGCCCGACATCAACTGGCTGGCCAACAGCGACGGCGTGATCTACAACAACTTCCGCCAGCAGGTTGCCGATGGCGAGCAGTCAGGGGCCGGGCGCGACCTCACCGCCTCCTTCATCCGCAGCGGCGCGTGTGGAGGCGGCGGTGGCGAGGTCACCGCCGTCACCGCCCGCATCGGCAACGGCGGCCTGCAGAGTGCCGCGGCGGGCGTCAACATCTCTTTCTACCTCGGCGACCCGTTCGACGCGGCGTCGACGCTAATCGGCACGACGCAGACGACCAAGACCCTGGCGACGGGAGAGTTCGAGGATGTTGTGCTCACGCTGCCCGCGGGAACCACCGTGTTCCCGGGCGACGTCGTGTCGGTGGCCGCTGACGATAGCGGCGCGTTCCCCGGTCAGATTACCGGCGTCGTTGGCGAGTGCGACAAGACAAATAATGTGCATGGGGCGCAACCCACGCCGCTCGAACTGCAGCTGGCGATCGACATCTATCCGAACACCGTCGAAAACCCGATCGTGCTCGACACCAACTACACGATCTATGTGGCGGTGCTGAACAAGGAGGGCGAGCCGGACGCCAACGACTTTGTCGATCCGACAACCGTAGACTGGGCCAACAGCGAAGTTGTATTCGGAACGCTAGGCAACCCAGGGGCCGTACCCGTCGCGTTGATTGTCGGGATCGACATCGACCTCGATGAAGATCTCGACACCATTCTCGGCTTCAAGACCTTCGCGGGCACCAACTTCAGCATGGGCGACAGCCATGGTGAGTTGCGGCTGCGAACCCCTTGCGTGAACGCGACGGGCGTAGATTTCGTGAATGTTAGTGAAGACGTACCTTCCCCGTAACACCGCCGAGTGAACGAGTTCTCTAACGACCACAACCCCGCGCACCGCCCGGGGTTGTGGTTTTTTTGTAAGGGGCGACGTGCATCGCCCGATCGGGAACGGCGGCGGCGGCGATACCTGCTGGCTGCACGCCACGCAGAACAACAGCGTCCCGACCGCTCGC
>CAYTSW010000201.1:0-4206 GCA_964440605.1 uncultured Phycisphaeraceae bacterium
ACGCCGCCGATGGTCTCGGGCAGCGACGTCGTGCCCGCCGCCGCCATGGCGCCGGAGGGCCCGTGGATCAATCCCCGCAGCACCAGCGCCGAACGCTTCACCTGGTCGCGCGCGAGCCGCGGGAGCGTGAGCTGGTCCGCCCACTGCGACCAGAACCGGCGCGTCTCGCTGGCCCGGTCCTTGGCGCGGATCACGGGCGGACGGAGCGACCCCGACCCGATGCGCAACGAGAGCACGACCGGCTCGCCCTTCTTGAGGTTCACGGTCGCCGTTGCCGTGTCGTGCAGGCCGTTGGCGGTGATCTCCCAGTCGATGTCGGGCGCGTAGAGCACAATCGGCTCGGGCGAGTCCAGCACCTCGATGCCGTTGTCGCGCACTTCCAGCTTGGTGGGGTTGCGTCCGAAGTCGAGGCGCGGCGCGAACTCGACGCGGGCCTCGCCCGAGCCCTCGACGAGCCGGACGAGGTCGGAGCGGCCGGAACGCTGGAAGGCCCGCCCGCCCCCGCAGTCGAAGAAGTCGCGCACACGGAAGTTCTCGAAGTGCGTGTCGAGGACGAGCGAGTCATCGTCGTACTTCTGGTGCGGTTTCTGGGTGACCGAGTCGGGCGCGATCGCGAAGTAGCCGGCGGTCGGCCCGCCGAGCAGCTCCGCGAAGAGCGAGGGCGAGTCGATGCGCGGGGCGCAGAGCCAGATGATGCGCGCGCCGGGCGTCACCAGCGCGATCGTGCGCAGGTCCGAGAGCATGGCGTGGTGATCGATGGGGACAGCCTGCCCCCCGCATCGCCACGCGGTGCGCTGCTCGGCGATGCGAGCCAGCAGGCGGGCCACGTCGTGCGGATCGTCAACACGGAAACGAGCGGCGGTCTCGCCCTCGCCCACCTTGATCCCGATGTCGGGCCCGCGAAGCGTCTTGAACGCGTCTTCATCGGTGACGTCGTCACCGATGAACAGCACGGCGGTGGCGCCGACGCGTTGGCGGATCGTCTGGAGCGCGGTGCCCTTGTCGGTCTTCACGACCGCGAGCTCGAAGACCATCTTGCCGCGCTTGACCTGCACGCCCTCGCGAGCGCCCGGCCCGGCCTCGATGGCCTTGACGACCCGCTTCGCGACGTCTTCGCTCGCGCCGCGGTAGTGCAGCGCGACCGAGGCGGGCTTGCTCTCGAGCGAAGTGCCCTCGTGCGCTTCGGAGATGCCGCGCAGTTCGTGCAGGATGGTCTGGCGCAGCTCGGCCTGTTTCGGGGTCAGCGAGTCGATGAACCCGACGTCGAACTCCGAGCCGTGGGAGCCGACGTGGTGGACCGTCTCCGGGAGGCGTGTGAGCTTGACGAGGTCGCCCAGCGCGCGCCCGGAGACGACGGCGACCTCGGTCTCGGGCTGCTCCGCGAGCATGCGCATCGCGACGATGCACTCACGCAGCGGATGCGCCCGCGAGGGATCGTCGACGATGGGGGCGAGCGTGCCGTCGTAGTCGCAGGTGACCAGCAGTTTCGGCGACTTGGCGAGGTGGTCGAGTTGGGCTTCGAGCGAGCGTTGCTGCTGCGGATCCTCAGCGGTCGCGGTGGTCATGCGGAGAGTCGCTCCATAAAGGACGCGGCCCACGCGTGGACGTCGTGCTCGAAGACGACGCGGCGCAGGGCGCGCTGGCGGCGTTTAACCTCTTCGGGCTCCATCCGGATCGCGCGTTCCATGGCATTGACCAGCCCGTCGAGGTCGTGAGGGTTGACGATGAGCGCGTCCGTCAGCTCGTTGGAAGCGCCCGTGAACTCGGAGAGTATCAGGACGCCCCGCTCGTCGGGGTGCGACGCCACGTACTCCTTGGCGACCAGATTCATCCCGTCGCGCAGAGGAGTGACGAGCATGACGTCGGCGGCGGCGTACAAGGCAACCAGATCCTCGATGTCGAGGTTCTGGCGCAGGTATTGCACCGCGACGCGGCCGACCTCGCCGAACTCCCCGTTGATCTGGCCGACGAGCTCTTCGACGTCGGACCGCAGCTCGGCGTATTCGTCCACACCCTCGCGGGTCGGCACCGCAGACTGGATCATCACCACCTCGTCCGCGTGGACGCGGCCCGAGCGGAGCAGGTCCTGGAACGCGCGCAGGCGTGTGTCGATTCCCTTGGTGTAGTCCATGCGGTCGACGCCGAGCATGATCTTGCGGCCCGGCAGGCGTCGACGGTATTCCTCCGCTCGCCCGCGCACGTTCTCGCTGCGCGCGATCGCGTCGTACTTCTTGGTCTCGATGGAGATCGGGTAGGCGTCGACGGTGACCTCGCGGCCGTCGAACTTCACGCGATTGGCCTCGCCCTTTTCGTTGGGCGGGAGGGCCTCTGCGTCGCCGTAGCGCGTGGCGAGATCGACGAAGTTGCGGGCGGCGTAGATGGACTGAAAGCCTACGACGTCGGCGCCGAGCGTCCCCTGGATCAGTTGCGTGCGCCACGGGAGCTGGGCGAAGAGGCCACGGCCCGGGAAGGGGATGTGCAGGAAGAAGCCGATCTTGAGATCGGGCCGACGCTCACGGAGCATGCGCGGCACGAGGTGCAGGTGGTAGTCCTGCACCCAGACCATCGCGCCTTCCTCGGCGACCTCGGCGGCGGCGGCGGCAAACAGACGATTGGCCGCCTCGTAGTCGCGGAACCAGTGGCGCTGGTAGATGGGCGGGCGGACCACGTCGTGGTAGAGCGGCCAGAGTGACCGGTTGGACATGCCTTCGTAGAAGCCGTGGAAGAGCTGGCTGTCGATGTGGACGGGGATGTTCTGCACGCCATCGTGCTCGAACGGATCGTGATGGCTACCCGTGTCGCCGGTCCACCCGACCCAAGCCCCCCGGGCGCCCTGTTCGCTCTGCGCCTGGAGGATGGGCATCATGGCCGACACCAGGCCACCCGGAGACGTCTTCCAGTGCTCACCGTCGGCGTCGGTGACGCGCCGCACGGGCAGGCGGTTGGCGACGATGACGATGCTGGCGCGATTCGTGTCCTGCCCGAGTGCGACGGCCGGCTTGGGTTCGGCGTACTCGGCGGCGTTCTCGGCGGAATGCGAGGTGGTTTCTGGGGGTGAAGAAGCCATAGCGGTGCTCCTTGTGCGAGTGACGGATCATTCCTTGCACTCTATGTGTCGAGAATGAACCCTTACTCACGGGCGCGTCGGAGAATCAGCCATACACCCCCGTAAAAGGCAGGAGGATCGAGATCGCGATGAGGATGATGATGACCCACTCGAGGGTCTCGAGGCGCCGGATGGATGACGCGTCGCTCATCTTCCCGTAGACGATGTCCGCCGCCTCGATCTTGCGCTGCACGCTGCTCTGCCAGGCCCTCAGGTCCAGCCGCTCGGCGGCGAGCTTATAGACGCGCGCGAGGTACTGGTTGCCCAGCAGCTTGATCGCGTTGTTGACGCCCTCAAACATGACCGCGGCGTCGGTCTGCACCGAGGCGAAGCGCTTGAGCATGCGCCGCTGCTCGAACGAGGGCCAGAGGCGGCGCGTGACAAGGCGCTGCAGCGTTTCGTCCGCGTGGTCGATGAGGTCGTCGAGTTCGCGGTCGAGCACGCGCAGCTCAAGAAGCTCGACGTTGGCGTGCTGGAGGACCGCGAGCACGTCGTCCGGCTCTTCGTCGAAGAGGACCGCGCCGTTCCAGTCGACGATCGCGGCGTCGCGGGGCGTGTAGGCGATCACGCCGGACGTCGACCGCGCCGTCTGCTGGTCACACAGCTCGCCCGTCTCGGCTTCGATGGCGCGCGCGATGACGGCGCGGTGACGTGCGATGAGTTCTTCGGGGCCGTTCTCGTTCCAGTGGGTGATCGCGAAGGCCGTGAAGTCTTCCACGGCGTCGGCGATCGCCGGACGTTCGATCGCCTCGCGGATGAGCCCGGCGATGCGCTCGAGGCGCTCCGTAGCGTCCTTGAGCAGGGCTTGATTGTCCTGGAGGGCCGCGGCGAGTGCCGGCAACTCGTCGAGCGTCGCGGGGAGCGGAAAGGTGTACATGAGGTGGGCCGCGCCGAAGTCGTAGATGAGCATCTCGACCCCCGCCTCGGTCCGCATGCCCCCGACATCCACCGAACCGCCATCCACGATCAGGCGCACTGGTGCGGGTGTGTAGTCGAACCAGATCGGGGCCGGTCGGCGGGCGCGGACGACGTGTTGACGCGTCGCCTCACGCACGAGCGGTGTGGCGGCGTCGAGATCGATCTGAAAACCGATGTCGAAG
>CAYTSW010000202.1:0-4182 GCA_964440605.1 uncultured Phycisphaeraceae bacterium
TCCATCGCGGCGCACACCACCGCTCGAGACGGCGATACGCCGAGCGACTTCGTGCCCGGCGTATCGCCGTCTCGAGCGGTGGTGTGCGCCGCGATGGTGCGCCAAGTGCGCCGCTACCCGGACCTCAGCCTTGATGCGCTGGACGACTCCGAGCTCGGCCCGCTCGACGCCGCGCTCGCCCACCGCATCTACGACACGGTGCTGAGGCGGTGGCTGACCATCGAGCATCTGGTCGGTCGAGGGCTGCACAAGGGCTGGGAGGGGATGCTGCCCGCGGCCCAGGCGGGGCTGCTTGTGGGCGGGGCGCAGATCCTGTTCTTCGAGCGCGTGCCGATGCGTGCCGCGGTGCACGAGTCGGTCGAGTGGGTCGGCCGCAACGGCGGCCGACGTGCGGGGTCGATGGTCAACGCGGTGTTGCGCCGGCTGTGCGAGTTGGTGACGGCGGGTGCCGAGGCGGTCGCCGAGGCGGAGCGACAGGCCCGCGAGGACGCGCTTGAGGACGCCGCGCTGGACGAGCCCGAGGGCATCGTCCTGCGGCCGACGGTGGTGTCGGTTGGCGATGACGGTCGCGGCGGCCCGGTGGAGGAGCGCGCGTTCCGCGAGCGCTGGACCGATCAGCCCGACGAGGTTCCGCTCGAGGATGGGCGCTCGCTGGTGCTCGGCGAGAAGGTCATGCCGCGCGACCCGCTCGAGCGGCTCTCGGTGGCGACGAGCCACCCGATGGAGCTGCTCCGGTCGTGGGCCAAGAGCATGTCGCTCCGGGAGGTGCGTCAGGCGGCGTTGCACGGCATCGCGCGACCGCCGATCATTCTGAACACCGCCCAGGCGCACCAGCCGCTGCCCGAGGGCCGCGCCCGCGCGCACACGGCGCCGGGGCACCACGTCTTCACCGGGTCGCACGACGAACTGCTCGAGCTGCTCAAGTCGCGCCATGATCTCTGGGTGCAGGACCCGGCGTCGTCGCTGGCGGTCGGCTCGGTGCTCGATCTGAAGCCGAAGCTGATCGTCGACGTGTGCGCCGGTCAGGGGACGAAGACGCGCCAGTTGTCCGAGGCGTTCCCGGATGCCCAAGTCGTCGCGACGGACATCGACCTGCCGCGCCTCCGGGTGCTCGAGCGGGTCTTCAAGGGTTCGGCACGGGTGCGCGTGGTGCCGTTTGAGAAACTGAGGGAGTACGCCGGGCGGGCGGACCTGGTGATGCTGGATGTGCCGTGCTCCAACTCGGGTGTGCTGGCGCGCCGCGTGGAGGCGAAGTACCGCTTCGACGACCGGCGGATGGATCAGCTCCTGGGGGCGCAGCGTCAGATCATCGCCGACGCGGTTCGGCTCCTGCCGACCAGCGGGCGGGGCGCGATTCTCTATTCGACGTGCAGCCTCGACGCGCGCGAGAACGGGGAGCAGGCGGCGTGGGCGGAGAAGTGGCACGACTTCGAGGTCTCGCGTGAAGCGCGTCGCCTTCCGGAAGGGGGACCGGGCGAAGCGCCCGAGCGATACTCGGACGGCTCGTACGCCGTGTTGCTGAGGCGATAGGCGTGCTGTCGCGGAATCCCGCTCGCCCGCCGCGCCGTCAGGTCGGGAGGTGTAGTATTGCGAAGCGTTTCCGAGGACACGCCGGGCTCCTGTCTGGCTAGAATGAGCACACGATGAACCTGCTGGACATCCTCAGCCCCGACTGTGTGAAAGTGCCTCTCGACGCGCGCGATAAACGCGGCGCCATCGAGGAACTGGTCGATCTTCTGGCGACCGCAGGCAAGGTGAACGACCCTGCGGCGCTCAAGCAGGCGGTCTGGACGCGCGAGACGACGCGCACGACCGGGATCGGTCACGCGCTGGCGATCCCGCACGGCAAGAGCGAAGGCGTGAGCGACCTGGCGATGGCCATCGGCAAACCGGCCGAGCCGCTCGACTTCCAGTCGATCGACAACAAGCCCGTGCGTCTCGTCGTGCTCCTGGCGAGCCCGCTCGATCGGACGAGCGACCACATCCAGGCTCTCGCACGCATCAGCCGGCTGCTGACGGTCGAGGAGTTCCGCACGCGCATGTACGAGGCGGAGTCCGGGGATTCGATCTATGACATGTTGCGGGAGCAGGAGCCGGCGCAGGCGTAAGGCCCGCTCCGCACAGCTCCCACACAACCCGCCACGAGCACCGGGCGCGCTCCCGGCGTTTGTTACTTGTTTGCGTCGGTGTGCGCGGTGAGAACCGCTTCGAGATTGAACGCGGCGCGACGCGCGTGGGCCCGGCTCGCGGCGTACGGGAACAGCGTAATGAGCGCGACCGTCAGCCCCGCGGCGGTCGTGATCAACGCCTCGGCGATGCCGGCGGCAACGGTCGACAGGTCCCCGATGTTGCGCGCCCCGCCCAGCAGGTCGAACGACTGGATGATGCCCAGCACCGTCCCGAGGATGCCCAGCAGCGGGGCCGCGGTGATGATTGTGCTCAGCGTGGCGGCGAACCGCTCGGTTTCGCGCCGGGCGTCGGCGGCGAGGTGTGGGGCAGCGGTCGCCCCGCGCCGCAGCAGGTTGTCGGTGACGCGCGCGTAGAGCGAGTTGTCGCCCGCCGAGAGTTTCCTGGCCGACGCCGCGTCGCCCGAACGCAGAGCGTCGATCAACGCGTCGAGCCAGCGCGAGCGTCCGGGTCGGTGGGTGCGCAGCCAGTAGAACCCCCGTTCGATCGACAGCGTGAGCGCAACGACGGAGAGTGCGAGCAATGGCCACATGATCGGCCCGCCCGCGTCCATCAGTTCCTTCGCGCCGGTGATCAGTTCTTCCATGAGCGAGGATGGTAGAGCGGGCGGCCGGTCGGCGCGCTCGACGCATGGCGAGCGACCTTGCAGGGACAGTGGGGGGAGCGGCGGCGGAGACGCGGCGGGGCTGCAACGCGGGAGGCAGCCCGATAGACTCGTCGGGCGGTCGGCCATGGTGGTCGCCCGGAGCACGAGGAGAGGCGGGTTGACCACGACACGCACGAAACCGGAGTCGATCGTCGAGATGGCCTCACATGATGGTCTGCGGGCGTCGTTGCACGAGCCGGTGGCGCGGGTGGAGGAACTGCTCGAGTCGATCGTCGGCGGGCTCGATCTGCCTCGATCGCTGCGCGACACGATGGCGTACGGCCTGCTGGGCGGCGGGAAGCGTCTGAGGCCCCTTCTCGCCCTGCACTGCTCGCGAGCCGTCGGCGGTTCGGTGGACGCTGCCGCCCCCGCCGGGGCGGCGGTCGAGATGATCCACGCGTTCAGCCTGATGCATGACGACCTGCCGGCGCTCGACGATGACGATCTGCGACGCGGCCGCCCGACGGTCCACAAACAGTTCGGCGAAGCGATGGCGATTCTCGCGGGCGACGGGCTTATGTCCGCGGCGTTCCAGGTTCTCGCCGAGCGTTACGAAGACCCTTCCGTCGCCGGGCGTCTCGCCCTTGAACTGTCCCGGGGCACCACGGCGATGATCGGCGGGCAGGTGCTCGACACGCTCGGCGGTTTCGACGAGGGGCAGAGCGACGAGCAGAAGCTCCGCGCCGTGCACGACAACAAGACCGGAGCGCTGATCCGCGCGTCCTGCAGAATGGGCGCGATCGCCGGCACGCGCGGCGCGGTCGCCGATGAGGTGCTCGAGCGCGTGACGACGTTCGGCAACGCCGTCGGCCTCATGTTCCAGGTCGTGGACGATCTGCTCGACGTGGAGCAGACCACCGAGCACCTCGGGAAGCGGACGAGCAAGGACGAGGACGCCGGCAAGCTCACGTACCCGGGCGTCCTCGGCCCGGAGCGTTCTCGGGCGTTCGTGTCGGAGTTGGAGAGCGCGGCGGTGGAGGCGGCGCGAGCGCTGCCCGAGGGCCACGCGCTGGTCGAGATCGCCACCTATCTCGCGCGGCGCACCCGCTGATTCAGGGCGTCCACCCGGGCGTGGGGGCAGCGCCCACGCGTATACTGGTTTCACGAGCGAATGAAACTTCTTCGCGGTCTGCCTCGAACGCATCGCGGGTACTGGAGCACACATGGCCTTGCTCGAACGCATCTCATCGCCCGCCGACCTCCGCGCCTTGCCGCTCGACGAACTGCCGGAGGTGGCGCGCGAGATCCGCGAGGCCATCTTCGATCAGGTCTCGCAGACGGGCGGGCACCTCGCGCCGAACTTGGGCGTGGTGGAGCTCACGATCGCCCTGCACCGCGTCTTCGACTTC
>CAYTSW010000203.1:0-4154 GCA_964440605.1 uncultured Phycisphaeraceae bacterium
GTCGCCATCGAGCTCGACCAGAGCCTCACCGTCACCCGCACCGCCTTCGAGGCCACGCTCGAACTCGAAAACGTCTCGGCCGACCCGCTCGAAGCCGTCGGCCTCGACATCCGCATCACGGACGAGAGCGGCGACATGGCCAACGACCGCTTCGGCATCTTCCCGCCCGAACTCTCGGGCGAGCTCACCGGCATCATGGGCGCCGGCACTCTGCCCCCCATGGCCTCGGGCACGTCGCAGTGGATCATCCTGCCCAACAACGAAGCCGCACCCACCGGCCCGGTGGATTACTTCGTGGGCGGCACCCTCCAGTACTCCAACAACGGCCAGCTCGCCTCTGTGCCGCTGGTGCCCGTGCGCATCACCGTTCTGCCCGACCCTTCCCTGCGCCTCAAGTACTTCCTCGAGACCGTCGTCTTCGCCGACGACCCCTTCACGCCGGAGCTCGAGCCCTCCATCCCCTTCGACCTCGGCCTGTTCGTCGAGAACACCGGCGCGGGCACCGCACGCGATCTCACCATCACCTCCAGTCAGCCCCGCATCGTCGAGAACGAGCGCGGCCTGCTGATCGACTTCGAGATCATCGGCACCATCGTCGGCGGCCAGCCCATCTCACCCTCGCTCACCGTCGACTTCGGCGACCTCGGCCCCGATGAAACCAACGTCGCCCGCTGGCAGCTCATCAGCTCGCTGCAGGGCGAGTTCGTCGAATACTCCGCGACCTTCGAGCACGAGTCCCCCCTCAACGACCCGCGCCTCAGCGTCATCGAGTCGGTCGACATCTTCGGCCTCAACCACACCGTCCTCGACGTCTACCAGACCCCCGACGACCTGCCCGACTTCCTCACCAATGACTTCCCCGACCCGCGCGACCTGCCCGACCGCGTCCACCTCTCCGACGGCCGCGTCGAGCCCGTCGACTCCAACATCGACCCGCCCTTCACCTTCGACTCCGAAACCCTCACCGCGACGATCACCAATACCGAGACCGACCCCGGCTGGCACTACATCCGCATCGACGACCCTACCAACGGCGCCCTCACCCTTGCGAGCGTTGCGCGCTTCGACGGCACGCCGCTGCTCGTGCCGGAAAACGCCTGGCAGACCAACCGCGTCAACCGCCTCGTCGCCGGCAACCCCGTCGAACGCTTCATCCACATCTTCGACGAGGGCGGCAGCGACACCTACACCGTCACCTTCTCGCCCGACAACGAGGCCCCCGAGGTCATGATGGTCGCCTCCGTGCGCAGCCATGACGAGCTCTCCGACCTGCCCATCGCCATCACCCCCGGCGTGCCCAACTCCGAGCCCCGCGGCGGGCTCGAACGAATCGTCTACACCTTCTCCGAGCCGATGGATCCCGCCAGCCTCAACGCCGCGACCGTCGTCGTCGATGGCGTGGACGAGGCCGGCGACGACATCGACCTCTCGGGCACCGTTGAAACCGTCACCCTCCGCGCGGGCGACACCGTCTGCGAAGTGGCCTTCGACCCGCCGTTGCCCGAAGGCGGACGCTACTGCGTCCAGCTCGTCGGCGTCAGCGACCTCTCGGCCAACCTGCTCGTGGGCGACGCGCAGCGCCTCGACATCGCCGTCCTCACCGGCGACGCCACGGGCGACCTGCGTGTCAACAACACCGACGTCGGCGGCATCGGCTCGCTCGTCGGCGTCGACCCCATCGACCCCGACAACCTCTTCCACGTCCGCTCCGACGTGAACCGCGACGGCGCGATCACCATGGACGACATCTCCCTCGCCCTCGCCGCCCGAGGCACCGACCTCCGCTCGCTCACCAGCCCCTGCCTCGTCCTGTTCACCGACAACACCTCCGACACGCCGACGCTGGACAGCCTGACCGTCGCCGGCGTCGGCGGGGCGACCGCGTTCGACGCCGTCGACAGCCTCGATGCCCCCAAGCCCGACGCGAACAGCGAAGCCGACAAGCCCGACCGCGAGCGCCGCGACCCCGTGCGCAAGGCGCTGGCCTACCCGCTCAACATCGGCTCCGAGGTCCTTCCGCTCGCGATGGACGCCCAGCGCATCGCGATCCTCGACGCCGCGTCATCGACCGACGTCGCCGCCATGCTGCCCGACTTCGGCATCAAGGCCGCGACGATCGAGAGCTTCGCGACGGCCAACGGCTCGTGGACGATCGCCGAGCTGCCCGCGTCGCTCACCAGCCGCGCCGCCCGCAGCGCCTTCGTCGATCGCCTCACCGCGATGGGCCTGTACGTCGCGCCGGTGATGCTCGGCGAGCGACAGGGCGTCGCGGTGCCGGGCCCCGAACTGCTCGTCCGCTTCCGCCCGGAGACGGACGGCGACTGGGTCGCCAGCGCGATCGAGCGTGCGCTGCCCGAGGCCGTGGTCGCCGAGGCTGACGTCGCGGGCATCGACCACCTCTACCGCGTGACGCCCAACGTGCTCACGGGCGAGCAGCTCCTGCTCGCGGCCGAAGCGCTCGCCGCGCGGCTCGACGTTGTCTACGCCGAGCCGGCGTGGTCGCACATCATCGAGAGCGTCGCGACGCAGACCTCGAGCGACGGCCCGAGCAGCGCTTCGCTGGGCGTCCTCTCCGCGACCCCGGGAGCGGCTTCCGAGGCGTTGATCGCGCTGACCGACGTCGGCGCGGGCGTCCAGCCCGTGCGTGCGATGGGTCTGTCCAGCGTCGTGACGACTCGGGGCCTTGCCCAGGCCCTGCGAGACCTTGACGCCGCCGGCGTGCTCGTCACCGCGACGACCATCGAGCCCGCCGTCCGCAGCCTTGCGCTGCTTGACATCTTCGCCGACCTCGCCAGCCGCGGCGTCACGCACGTCGCCCCAGCGTCGAGCGTCTTCGATCACGAGGCGATCACCGCCGTTGACGGCGCGCCCTCCACGCTCGACGTCGCCGCCGCCGCACTGGCGCTGCGTGTGCTCGACCCGGTCGAAGACGCCGCAACGGTGCTCGCCATCCTTGAGTCCGAGGCGGCTCAGCCCCTGCTGCGTGGTCCCGATCTCGAACCCGGCGCCTCGGTTGAGGGCGATCTCGATCGCTCGGGCACGGTCGACCTCAACGACCTTCGCTTCCTGCTCGAACGCCTCGGCGAGCCCGAGGCGACCCTCGATCTCACGGGTGACGGCCTCGTCGACACACACGACGCCCGAGCACTCCTGAACCTCATCACGTTGACCACGGGCTAAACCCCGGCGGAAGGCCGGGGGTAATCAGCATCCAACGCACGCCACGACCGGTCCCCCCAGGACCGGTCGCTTTCATTCCACGCCCGTTCAGTCGGTACACTCCGGAGCGGCGCACGACGCGCCGCGCGAGCATCAGTCGAGGACCGCCACGGATGGCCAAAGCCCCGTCAAAACGCCCCAAAAAGAAGAAGTCCGCCCGTGCCACCGCCGAGACGATGGCCGCGAGTCAGCGCGATATCTCCGTCTCCGAGTTCTTCGCCAAGAACCGCCACCTCTTGGGTTTCGACAACCCCCGCAAGGCGATGCTCACCACCGTCAAGGAGGCGGTCGACAACGCCCTCGACGCCTGCGAGGAGGCCGAGATCCTCCCCGACATCCACGTCGAACTCGTCCATCTCAAGGACATCGCCGAGGACCGCTTCCGCGTCATCGTCCAGGACAACGGCCCCGGCATCGTCCGCAAGCAGATCGAGCACATCTTCGGCAAGCTGCTCTACGGCTCCAAGTTCCACCGCCTCAAAATGAGCCGGGGCCAGCAGGGCATCGGCATCTCCGCCGCCGGCATGTACGGCCTGATCACCACCGGCAAGCCCGTGCGCATCGTCTCCAAGACGTCCAGGCGCAAAGCTGCCCACGAGGTGATCCTCAAGATGGACACCTCCAAGAACAAGGCCGACATCGTCGAAGACAACCAGCGCGACGACCTCGACGGGCTCTTTACTTCCGGGTCGGGCACACGCGTCGAGGTCGAGCTCGTGGGCAAGTACTTCAAGGGCGACCGCTCGGTCGATCAGTACGTCCAGCTCACCGCCATCGCCAACCCGCACGCCAGCTTCACCTACATCAGCCCGCCCACCGCTTCGCTCCCCGAAGGCGAGAAGCAGGTGTGGGAGCGCAGCGTGCATGAGCTGCCCGACCAGCCCGAGGAGATCAAGCCCCACCCCCACGGCATCGAGCTGGGCACGCTCATCTCC
>CAYTSW010000204.1:0-4127 GCA_964440605.1 uncultured Phycisphaeraceae bacterium
CCTTCGCTCGGCACGCGGTCGGCGTCGAGCTCGAGGCGGGCGTCGAGCCCGCGCCCGATCGCCCCGTGAACACGCATGGTCGTGGGTGCGTGGCTGAGCGAGGCGATGGCGCTGATGCGGGCGTCGGTGGCTTCGGCGTCCTCGCGCTGGTAGAGCTTGAGGGCTTCGCGCAGCGACGCGGCGGCATCGGTTTGCGCACCCATCGTGAGGTGATTCAGATTCAGATGGCTCAGAAGCCGCCACACCGCGCCGCGCGTGGAGTCCCAACGCCTCGTTCGGCTGGGAGGAGTGATCAGGCGGGCGGTGGTCGCCCCGGCGGGCTCGGCGGTCACGACGAGCCCAGCGGAGGGCACGTGCAGCGAAGAACAGTGATCGCCGTTCGTGCACGTCACGTCGGGCCAAAGCGTCCAGCGGTCGCGTGCAGCGTTGTTCAGGTCGAGCGTCACCAGAGCGATCTCGGTGGTGTGGCGGCGGTCGCCGCGGCGCGTCATGGTTCGATCGCGCGAGAGGTGCCAGTAGATGCCGCGGTCCTCTCCGGCGTGATCGAGCGAGAGCAGGGGTGGGACCTGGGTGCGCGTCTCGGCGCTGGCGCCCGCGAGCACCCGGTTGACCGAATAGACCTCGTAGTGGTCCGGGCGACGACGGTCGGGCGTCAGCGGGTACCGCAATCTGCTGTGATCGATCGAGATCGGGTCGGCGTCGGGCACACGGATGAGGTTGACCGCGGGCGTGCAGCCGAGTCTGAGCGCACCGGGCCCGATGTCGCGCCCGAGCCGCGCGGCGCGGCTCTCCTCGATCTCGGGAATCTGGATGTACACGTCGAGCCCTTGCCCGACGCCCGACTTGAGCATCCCGGCGAACGGCTCGAGGTCCAGGTCGATGAAGCGAACGCGCTCGGGGTAGGCGAAGTACTCCGTCAGCAACTGATAGCCGGGCACGGCGCGGGGGTCGCGAGGCAGGATCCAGTCACGCTCAGTCGGGAGCACGGGTGTGAGGACGCGACGCTCACCCCGAGCGATCCCCATGGGACGCACGGCGTGTGACGCGTCCGCCGTGGTCACCCCGACGGCCCGGTGCCCGATGAGCTCGACGAGGGCGTTCGCGTTGCGATGGGAGTCGGCGGTATCGTCGCCCGATCCGTGCACGTACAAACGCAGCCGATCCATTGGAAGATCAGAGAAGCGAACGGCCGGACCCAGCGTTTCGAGCGAGATACGGATCACCCAGCGTGCTCCGGGCAGCGCGGTGCCCGGCGGCAGGGTGCCGACGTCGAAAAAGCTCAGGTCGCGCACCCGGATCGGCCAGACGTCGACATCGAAGGAGGTGCGCAAGGCGCAGGTGACGCCCTGTTTGTTGTCCGAGGTCAGGGTGGTGCCGGCTTCGACACGCTTGGGCTCGGGGCTGACGCCGCTCGTGAGGTCGTACTCGAAGTGGGCGACGGCGCAGGCGGGGACCGGTCGTCGGTAGTGGGGGTACATGAGCTCGAAGACGGCCTCGCAGAGGTAGGGCAGGTCCTCTTCGAGCTTGAGCCGGGTGCGTGCGTTCATGAAAGCGACGGCGGTGATCAGTCTGTTGACGTGCGGGTCTTGCCGTGCGATGTCCCCGCCACCTCCCAGGGCCTCGTGGAGATCCTTGTAGTCGCGTGCTCCCTCTTTGGTCAGCGCATCGAGCACATCGAGCTCGTCGGCATAGAGATCGAGCAGCCGCTCGCCCAGCGTGACGGGATTGTGCGCCGAGACGCGGCTCATCGTGTCCTTCCGATCGGGCGGCTCACGCGGAAACGCGTGCTCGCCGGCTCGACGCTCGCGTCGAGTTCGAGGCGGCTCCTGCGGCTGACAAGGACCGCCGAGATGCGAAAAACGACGGTGCGACGCTCGTCGCTCTGTTCGACGACCGCGACCCGAGGGTTGGTCAGGCGTGGCTCGAAGTGACGGATCGCTCGCTGGATGGCCCGCCGGAGTGATTCGTGCTCGTCGGCGTCGGTGGACTGGGAGTGGAGGCACGACGCATCGCGCACGCCGTAGCACAGCACCGACGCCGCGACCGAGCCCGGGACGGCGTCGGGGTCGAGTTGCGTGAGCCGGGTGTTGAGCAGGTCGGCCAGGTCGCGTTCGAGCAGTTGCAGCATGCTTGAAGACGGAGCGACGCCTTCGAGCCGATCGAACAGGCTGCGGTCGTCGTCGCGGGCCGACTCGGCCTGCGTGCGCTGGTGGTGGCTGAAGGCGCTCACGTGCCGGCTCCGACGTTGGTGGTGAGCTCGATCCAGCCGACCACGCCGTCGATCTCCGCGTGCGGGCGCAGGCGGAACACACTCCGGAAGTCTCCCGGCCCGCTGCCCGGCGCGACGGTGACGGAGGCCTCGCGGTAGGGGCGCTGGGCTCGTACATCAGGACGCGGGTGGTCTTCCTCGGCGACGAATCGGGAGACCCACGATCGCAGTTCCGTCGCGAGCTCGTCCGCCTCGGCATATCCGCCGACGCGATCGCGTGCCATGATGCGCATCGCGTGGGCCAGCCGGGAGGCGCCGAGGACGTGGCGCAGCCGGCTGGCGAGCTCGGCGCTCGCGGTGGCGGCTTCGGTGGAGTACCGCGCCGCCCGCTGGACGGTGGCGTCGCTGAAGAACGCCAGCGAGCCGTCGGTCAGCGCGCAGGCGGCGCAGAGGCCGGCGCTCGCGAGTTCGCGCTCGAGCCGATCACCGATCATGACGTCAGCGGGGGGGACGGGCCACAACGCGCCGGGCTCGGGCCCGAGCACGCCGGGCGCGAGTTCTTCCACGCGTCCGCCGCCCGTCGCCGCGAGCGGGGCACCTCGGATGTCCGAGAAGAACCGTGTGTCGCGGAACGAGCGAACGATTACGCACGCGTGCGCCCATAGCGCTCGTCCCCACAGCCCGCCCTCGTGGTCGGCTTCCGCGTAGGCGAAGGCGGTGTTCGCGTCGAGGTGGTCGCGGTACGGCTCGCGCAGACGCACGCGCGGCATGGACAGGCTCAGAAAACGCGCATCGGCCTGCGCACGGAGCGAGCGGTATCGCGTATGGCTCGGTGACCGCACGACGTCGGACGGGTCGGTCCACGGGCGGAGATCCGTGAAGCACTCGAGGCCGAGCAGCGACGGATGGACCCCGAGGAGCATCGGCGCGAAACTCGCCGCCGCGACCTGCATCGCGCGCTCGGCGGTGCTCATGACTTCGTTGCGCGGCTCGAGGTCGAAGTCGCACACGAGCAGGCCGATCGGGTCCCCCCCGGGCATGTCCAAGTGCTCGTCGTACACGAGCCGGAACAGGGTGGACTGGTCGAAGTCGGAGGCGTCGTCGAGGTCGCGGCTGAGTTGTCTCCACGTGATCGGCAGCAGTAGGAAGCGCACGTTGTGAGCCGGGCCGGCCTGCTGGACCATTGTGTGGAGGCCCCTCCACGACGCTTCCAGCGCGCGGAAGCGCTGGCTGTGGATGATCGCGTCGATCTGTGCGCTCAGCCTCCGGTCGATCTCGTTGATGAACGAAGCGACGCGCAGACGGGCCCTGTCGCGGTCGCCGAGTGGCTGTCCTCGTTCGGGTGTTGGAGTTCGAGGCGCTTGCGGGGTCGTGGGCGACGGACGCTTGAGCACGGCGGCCCCCCCGGCCTCCGATAGCGCGGGGTGGGAATCGTGCGCATGCTCAAGGCGACTGGTCATAGCGCTGGGCGGTCAGTCGGGCCCGCTCATCCGCCCTTCGGCTCGGGGAGCTTGGCGACCATGCGGATCGATGTCTGGAGCTTCTCGAGGTAGAGCCACGGGCGCAGGTGGGCGACGGCGCGGTACTCGCCCGGCCCGTCGGTTACGACGTCGATCTTCGCCTCGGCCAAGGGGTAGCGCAACTTCATCTCGTCGCTGGCCTTCTCGTCCTCGAGCACGTAGTCCGAGATCCAGTCGCGCAGGCGTGCCTCCATGTCCTCGCGCTCGACCATGTCCCCGATCATGTTGCGGACCATGACCTTGAGGCAATGGGCGATGCGCGACGCCGTGAGGATGTACTGGAGTCGGGCCATGACCTTGGCGTTGTCCTCGGCCATGTCCTTGTCCGGACCGGAGTACTTCTTGGGCTTCTGGACCGACTGCCCGCCGAAGAAGACCGCGTAGTCGGTGTCCTTGTA
>CAYTSW010000205.1:0-4076 GCA_964440605.1 uncultured Phycisphaeraceae bacterium
GGTCGAAGAGGGCGATCGTCCGGCTCACTTTCGGGCTTCGTGCGGGGACCGCGCGCCGGCGTGTCTGACGAGCAGCAGGGCAGGACGCGTCGCACCTGAAGCGCCGCGTGGGGGGATCCAAATGTATGGTGTACACGAGACGGACCGCGCCCCGCTCTCCCAGAGCACGCCGGCCGACCGCAGACGAAGGACCCCCGATGAACGACACAGGCACCGACGCCCCCGTCACCGATCGCCCCATGGACCGCGCCCAGCGCATGGGACTGCCGCCCGACTACGGCGACGAGCAGAAGGTGCTCGCCGTCCGCCCGGCGCTCTTCCGCGCCAAGCCCTTCTCCACCGCCGGGCTCCTTTTGCTGCCTTTCGTGGTGCTTGCTGGCATGTACTTCGGCGGCGTCAACCTGGGCCAGACCTGGGCCTGGGCCACGCTCGTGGGCCTCCTGGCCGCCTCCATCCTCATCATCGGCGTCTGGTATGTCAGCCACTCCGTCGCCAAGAGCCTGCTGATCACCAACAAGCGGACCGTCGAGCGCCGCGGCCTGCTGAGCCGCTCCAGCGACGAGGTGCTGCACGACCACGTGCGCAATATCAACGTCAAACAGTCCTTCATCGAACGCGTCTTCAACGTCGGCGCCATCGGCATCGCCAGCGCTGGCCAGTCGGGCACCGAAATCGAGATGAACGACCTGCCCAACCCCGACTACATCAAGGAAGTGATCGACGCCTATCGCGATGCCCTCGGCTCCGACGGACCCTCCCAACGCAACGACGACGGGGAATAAGAGAACCACCTCGCTCATACGTACGCATCGTGTTCGGGTGCTCCGCACGTCGATCCGCGAGGCAGTTTTTCCCGGCGTGCGCTCTGCGAGTCCGCTCCTGCTCGTCGATCTGAGCTAAAGTCGGGATCACCGCGGTCGGTGTGGACGCGGCACAACGCCACCTTCATTTGGGGTCACGACGGTGCCGGATCAGCACACGAAGCAGAGCAAGGGCGAACGAAGAGACGGCTTGACGTGGCTGGGCTGGTTGCGGCTGCGGGCTGCGGCGGTGGTCGTCGGCGTCCCGCTCGTCCTCATGGGCGCGATCTCCCTCGGTCCCGGCTGGCTCACCCTGCCTCTCGTCGGCGTCGCGGTCGCCGCCGTCACCATGACCGTCAACAAGCTCGGACGCCACTTCGAACGCACCACCTGCTGGACCTGCGGCACCGACCTCGCGAGCGAACCCGCGGGCGTCCACGGCGTGGTCTGCCCCGACTGCGGCGCCCTCAACCAGCACAACCCTCGCCTGCTCGCCCTCGGCGATCGACCCAACACCGACGACCTCGACGACGCAGACGCACGCCAGGCGTGACCCCACCCACACCAACGCCGCATTGGCGGCTCGCGGGCGGGCGCCTCCTCACGCTCGACCAGCCTCGCGTCATCGCCATCCTCAACGTCACGCCCGACTCCTTTTCCGACGGCGGCGAGCTCGACTCGCTCGACCGCGTTGTCCGACGCGCCCGCGATGCACAGCGGGCGGGCGCCGCAATGCTCGACATCGGCGGCGAATCGACCCGCCCCGGCGCGCATCGCGTGCCGAGCGACGAACAGATCCGACGCACCGCCCCTGCCATCCGTGCGATCATCGGGGCCGGCGTCGATCTGCCCATCTCCATCGACACCACGCGCGCCGACGTCGTGGCCGCGGCGCTCGACGCCGGCGCCCACGCCGTCAACGACGTCTCAGGCGGCACCGAAGACGACGCCATGCTGCCGCTGGTCGCCCAGCGCGGGTGCGGCGTGATCCTCATGCACCGCCTGCGCGCGCCCGACAAGGACCGCTACTCCACGCAATACGACGCGAACGACCGCCCCGTGTACGAGCGCGGGGTGGTGGCGGAGGTGCGCGAAGCCTTGGACAACGCGGCGCGTCGCGCACAGCAGGCTGGCGTCCCGCGTGACGCCATCGTCCTCGATCCCGGCCTCGGCTTCGGCAAGACCGTCGAGCAGAACCTCGCGCTGATCCGTGGCACGCCCGAGTTGCGGACGCTCGGCTTCCCGCTCCTCAGCGGCGCCAGCCGCAAGAGCTTCCTGGGCAAACTCGCGGGAGTGGAGCAGCCGGCCGATCGGGATGCCGCGTCGGTCGCGGTGACGCTTCGGCACGACGCCGCCCGCGTGCGGCTGTTCCGCGTGCACGATCCGGCACGGCACCTGCAGGCGCTGCGGGTCGCCCGCGCTCTCGCGGAGCCGGAATAACGCTCCCAGCGAGCGCGGTTCGCACCGCGGCCGGGTCGCCGCTGGCGCCGGCGCCGAGTACACTCACGCACGGCGCGGGTCCGCCCCGCAAAGGTCAGCGGCTCGACACGCAACAGGAGGCCCCCATGGCGAGCGATAAGGTCCTTGAGTTCACCGACGACAACTTCAAGAGCGAGGTGCTCGAGGCCGATCAGCCCGTCCTCGTCGATTTCTGGGCCGAGTGGTGCCAGCCCTGCCGCCTCCTCGCCCCGACCATCGACAAACTCGCCGACTCCTTCGACGGCAAGGTCAAGGTCGGCAAAGTCAACATCGACAACAACCAGCAGACCTCCGTCGACTTCAAGATCACCGCCATCCCCACCGTGCTGATCATCAAGAACGGCGAGGTGCAGGACCGCTTCGTCGGCATGACCAACGAGGGCGACCTCCAGGCCGCCATCGAAAAGCAGGTCTGACGACGCGCGCGGCCCCGCCGGCACAACGGAACATCTCCTCCGAGCGAGCACGTTCAGCTTCAGGCTGAACGTGCTTGTTGTTCAGGCTCGGACGAGTCCGCTTCACCGGCGCCCCCGACCCGGCTCCGCGGGTCAGTGCTCTTCCGCTTCCGCATCACCCACACCAACAACACCGCCCCGATCACCACCATCGCCGCGCTCAGCCACTGCCCGCGGCTGAGCCCGAGCGTCCGCCCGAGGTGCGTATCGGGCAGCCGCACGAACTCCGTCGCGATGCGTCCGACGCCGTACACCATCAGGAAGACCGCCGTGATCACGCCATCACGCGGCTTGCGCGAGAACACGAACCAGAGCACGCCACCGAGCAGCAGCCCCTCGACCGCGGCCTGATAGAGCTGCGACGGATGCCGCGCGTGCAGGATGGGCTCGATCGCCTGCTGCACATCGGCGTTACCCGCCTGCACCTCGACGATCAGCCGCTCGAGCCCCAGTCGGAGCAGGTCGTCCGGGTCGGCGAAGGCGCTTTGCGGCGGCCAAAGCTGAAACCGCGAGACCAGCCCCGCCGCCGCCTCGATCTGCTCGGGCGTCGCGCGCTCGAGCAGTTCCTGCGGGTACCGCACCGCCCACGCCGGCGCGTCTTCGCCCGGCTGGGCGACGACTTTGCCCAGCAACTCCCCATTGACGAAGTTCGCCAAGCGCCCGAAGAAGACGCCGATGGGCGCGACCAGCGCGAGCATGTCGGCGACGTGGAGCAGCGACGTCTTCTCACGCAGCGCGACCCACCAGGCGGCCAGCACGAGCCCGATCATCCCGCCGTGGCTCGCCATGCCGCCCTGGGCGATGTTGATCGCGCCCCAGAAGGGGAAGTCGCCCGAGAAGTCGGTCAGCAGGTCGGGCCGGTAGAAGAGCACGTACCCCAGCCGTCCGCCGACGAGCGTGCCGAGGACCGCTGCCAGAATCACGTCCCCCACGCGCTCAGGATTCGCGCGGAACCGACCAGCCTTCGCGAGCCTCAGCAGCACGAACCACGCCCCGGCAAAGCCGAGCACGTACGCCAGCCCGTACCAGCGCACGCCGAAGCTCTGCGTGAAGCGGATGACCCACGGATCGACGTCGTGCAGCGCGGCGGAGAGAGACCACATCGTGCACATGCTAACGTCTGGCCCGCCCCCGACGACCGCGACTCAACCAACGGAGCGCCATGGAGATCCTCTGGTTCATCCTTGTCTGCACGCTGGGCGGGGCCATCTTCGCCCTGCTCTTCCGCTTCGCCGGCACACCGGGCGGCCCGCGCGGCGCGGCGCTCCTGGGCGGCATCGCGGCGGGCATCCTCCTCGGCCCCGCGGTCGCCGGCCGCCTCGCCCCCGACGCCTACACCGCC
>CAYTSW010000206.1:0-174 GCA_964440605.1 uncultured Phycisphaeraceae bacterium
AGATCGTTTCACGTGACTGGAGTTCAGACGTGTGCTCTTCCGATCTGGGTTCGCCCGGAGACGCTGACCGGCCCGGAGCGTGACCCCGTCGACGCACCCCGGGCCCTGCACGCGGACCTCGCCCCGGTACAGCCTCGTGGTGGGCTCGGTCGCCCGGGACACCATCCACAACAA
>CAYTSW010000206.1:274-4075 GCA_964440605.1 uncultured Phycisphaeraceae bacterium
CCTCGGAACTCACCCCTACGTGCTGGGAGGCTCGGCGGTCTTCGCCTCCCTCGCGCGCGCCGTCATTCGAGAGAGAACCTCAGAGGAGTCGAAAGCACATGTCGTCCATGCTCGTGGTGGGCTCGGTCGCCCGGGACACCATCCACAACAACCTCGGAACTCACCCCTACGTGCTGGGAGGCTCGGCGGTCTTCGCCTCCCTCGCGGGCGCCTTCTTCGTGCCGCCGCGCCTCGTGGGCATCGTCGGGACGGACTTCCCCGACTCCGAGGTGAAGCTGCTGAAGGACAAGGGCGTCGACTGCAGCGGCCTCGAGGTCGTCGAGGGCAAGACCTTCCACTGGGAGGGCGAGTACAGCGAAGACCTGACGAGCCGCGAGACCATCAAGACCGAGCTCAACGTCTTCGCCGACTTCCACCCCAAGCTGCCCGACGCGTTCCGCGACACGCCCTACGTGATGCTCGGCAACATCCACCCGAGCCTTCAGATCGAGGTGCTGGAGCAGATCCGCGAGCCGAAGCTGGTCATCGCCGACACGATGAACCTGTGGATCGACACCACGCCCAAGGAGCTGCGCGACATGATGGGGCGCGTCGACGTCCTCGTGATCAACGAGGAGGAGTCGCGGCAGCTCGCCGAGGAGCACAACATCATCAAGACCGCGCGCAAGCTCTTGTCGATGGGCCCGCGCATCGTCGTCATCAAGCGCGGCGAGTACGGCGCGCTGCTGTTCGAAGGGACCGACGTGTTCAGCGCGCCGGCCTACCCCGTCGACTACGTCCAGGACCCGACGGGCGCCGGCGACAGCTTCGCCGGCGGCATGCTCGGCTACATCGCCCGGCATGACCGCCTCTCGCAGGAAACGCTTCGCCGCGCGGTCGTCTACGGCTCGGCCGTGGCGTCGTACTGCGTCGAGGGCGTCTCGACGCGCAAGCTCGTCGCGGTGAGCAGGGCGGACGTCGAGGAGCGCTACCTCGAGTTCGCGCGGCTCGCGCACTTCGCCACCGACGACGAGCTGGAGCGCGCGTCGAAAGAGTGAGCCGCGCGTGGGCCGAGCCCCGAGGAGAGGACCGGGATGAGACACGCTCGCTCGCTTGGGACGCTGCCTCCTCCGCGGTGAGGCGCTCTCGATGCACCGGAGCACCGGTGTGGTCGTCGGCGGACGGGATGAATTCCCCGGCCTCCACGCGTACCGGCTCGGCTGCGAACCCTGAGCCACGACCGGACATCCCGTTGAAACCTCGGCGACGCGGGGGGTACTCTGGCCACCAGCCGAGCGGTTCGCCTTCGCCGCTCGACGTTGGAGGCCCCTGTGGGACGCTGGCTTTCGTTGGATTTTTATCGCGTTTCGACGCTGTTCCTCTTCTCGCTTACCTTGTTCGCGTGCAGCGGAGGCGGAGGCTGCGCTGGGTGCGCCGGATGCGGCATTCAGCCGATCCCGGGTGCATACCCGCTGGACCAGCGGATCGACAACGCCGCACAGGTCCGGCTGACCTCGAGCGGGATCACCTTCGTCGAGCAGAACATCCAGGATATCGTCGCTACGGCGTTACCCGGCGGCCTCGATGTCCCCATCGATGAGCAGCGGATCAACCTCGGCGTAAACGTCACGGTTTGCCGTGGCGGGGGCTGCGCCATGCGCGCCGAGATTGACTCGGTCGAGCTCAACCCCGTCGACCCGAACGAAATCCGCGCGACACTACGGCTCATCGTCGACTCGAGAGACTCGGCTGGCGTTCGCGCGGAGATTCCCGCTCGAACGTTGGGCATCGTTCGTTGCGGCATTGATGTCGATTCACGTCGAGGCGACCGCGTGAGCCTTGGAGCCGAGGCAACCATCCGCCTCGTAGGTATCGCCGAAGACGATCCCGTGAGGGCCGCGCGCGCGGGCTACACGAGGCTCGAGGTCACCGATGTTCAGCTCGCTGACGGCGAGGGGATCGAGGAGGAAGACATCGAGCTGACCGGAATTTGTAGCCTCCTCGAGCTGAACCTCATCGAGGAGAACCTCATCATTCCCCAGATCGAATCCCAGCTCAGCGGCCTCAGCGACGGCCTCCTGGGAGATCAGCTCTGCACCACCCGCGGCGAGTTCGGTTGCCCGACGGGGACGTTCGCGGTGCCGGACGAGGACCCGGCGAGCGTGTGCCGGTTCGAGGACAGTGACGAAGGGGAATGCGTGCCGACGCTGCTCGGCACCGACGGGCGCGGGGACCTGGGCGGGGCGCTGATCGGCGGGTTCTCGCCGGGGACGCACGCCTACTCGCAGTTCCTGCTCGCCAGCGCCGGGGACGGCGAGGCGGTCGACGAGGGGATGAGCCTGTTCTTCTACGGCGGGTTCATGGGCACCGACCCGACCTTCACGGAGACCCCCGCGCACAACCCCTGCGTGCCGGTGACCACGCCGCCGCCGCTGCCCACCATCGCCAGGACCGAGGCGTTCCGCGGCAACGTGATCCCGGGGACGTCCACCGAGACCCACGTCGGCATCGGCATCGCCGAGTCCTTCCTGGACTACGCGGGCTGGGGCCTGTTCGACTCCGGCGCGCTCTGCATCGGCGCCGGCACCCGGCTCAGCCAGCAGCTGTCCACCGGGCTGGTCTCCGCCGCGATCATGTCGCTGCCGGATCTGACCTACCCGCTCGAGAACACCGCCCTGACCGTCGCGGTGCGGCCCCAGCAGGCGCCGGACTTCACCCTCGGCGACGGCTCCGACACGAGCCCGTTCCTGCAGATCGACCTGCCCCAGGTGGCCATCGACTTCTACGTGTGGAGCAGCGAGCGCTACGTCCGCTTCATGACCTTCACCACCGACCTCGACGTCGGGGTGAACCTCGCCGTCGAGGACAACCAGCTCGTGCCGAGCATCGTCGGGGTCACCGCGAGCAACTCCACCGTCACCAACAGCGACCTGCTCTCCGAGAGCCCCGAGGCCCTCGCCAACGTCCTCGAGACCCTCATCGGCAGCGTCGCCGGGATGCTCGGGAGCGCCCTGTCGCCGTTCGACCTCCCCGAGATCATGGGCTTCGCCCTCGAGGTCCCCGACGGCGGCATCACCCCGGTGACCGAGGGCGACGAGCGCTTCCTGGGCATCTTCGCCAACCTCGCCCTCGCCGGCCCCATGCCCTTCACCCAGGCGGTCGAGACCCGCTTGGAGGTCAGCGATCTCGAGCTGCACGAGGCCTCGATGCGCCCCGAGTCCTGGGGCGAGCGGCGAAACTCGGTGTGGCTGCACTTCGACGCCGACGCGCCGGCCGGCGCGGCGCTCGAGTACAGCTACCGCATCGACGACGGCTTCTGGTCGCCGTGGACCACCCGCCCGCGCGTCCGCGTCGACGACGAGGTCCTGCTCCTGCAGGCGCGCCACCGCGTCGAAGGGCGGGCCCGCGTGGTCGGCGTCCCCGCGAGCGTCGACCCGACCCCCGCCGAGGCGGAGCTCGTCGTCGACATCCTGCCGCCGCGGGTCCAGCTCGACCGCACGGTGGACGGCGTCGAGGTCGCCGCGACCGACCTCGTCACCGAGGCCGAGCGCCTCGAGTACCGCTTCCAGCTCGGCGGCGTCTGGACCGCGTGGAGCTCCGAGGCCTTCCTGCCGCTGCCCACCGAGGCCAGCGGCGTCCTGGTCGAGGTCCGCGACGAGTCCGGCAACGTCGGGCGCGCCGAGGCTCCGCTCATCCGCGGCCTGCCCAACCCGGAGAGCGGCGACGGCTGCGGCTGCCGGGTCGCCGGCGCGGACCCCCCGGGCGCCCCCTGGGGAGATCGGAAGAGCGTCGTGTAGGGAAAGAGTGTAGATCTCGGTGGTC
>CAYTSW010000207.1:0-4038 GCA_964440605.1 uncultured Phycisphaeraceae bacterium
AGATCGTTTCACGTGACTGGAGTTCAGACGTGTGCTCTTCCGATCTCGGCTCAGGCGGTCGCGGCCGGTTTCTTCTTCGTCGCCTTGTAGAAGGGCAGAGCGGTGACCCGGGCCGCGAGCGGGTCGCCCGACCCGCGGTCGATCTTCAACTCGGTGCCGACCTCGGCGTGTTCCTTGTTGACGTACGCCATGGCGATCGCGCGCCCGAGCGTGGGGCTCATGCAGGCGCTGGTGACGCCTCCGACATCAGCGCCGCCCGCGCGGACGGTCATGCCCGGGCGGGCGGTGCGTTTGCCTTCGATGAAGAGTCCGACGAGCGATTCGCGAGGACCGCCCTCGGCCTGGGTCTTGAGCAGGGCGTCGAGACCGATGCACTTCTCGCCGCGCTCGTCGTCCTGCTTGTCGAGGTTCATCGCGAAGCCCAGCCCGGTCGCCAAGGCGTTGGTGTCTTCGGAGAGTTCGTAGCCGTAGAGCGCCATCCCGGCTTCGAGCCGGAGCGTGTCGCGGCAGCCGAGCCCGGCGGGCTTGACGAGCGCCTCCTGGCCCGAGGAGACGCCCTTGAGGAGCATTTTCATCGCCATCTCGACGACGTTCGCCGGGAGGATGACCTCGATGCCGTCCTCGCCCGTGTAGCCCGTCCGGCTGACGAGGAGCTTCATGATGAGGTAGTTCTTGCGGACGAAGCGGTAGCGCTTGAGGGTCGGGATCTCCTTGGAGAAGCTCGAAACGACCTCCATCACCTTCGGGCCCTGCACGGCGATCATCGCGGTCTTCTCCGTGCGGTCCTCGATCTCGCAGACGAGATCGCCCCTGGCCTCTTCGAAGTGGGGCAGGAGCTTCTCGCGGTTGGCGGCGTTGACGACCATGAGGAACTCGTCCTCGTCGACGCGATAGACGAGCACGTCGTCCTTGATGCCGCCGCGATCGTTGAGGACGAGCGCGTAGCGGGCCTGGCCCTGGCCCGAGTCGTCGCCGCCCAAGGGCGTCATGTCGCTGACGCGGCGGGTGACGAGGCGTTCGACGAGTCGGCGGGCGTGGCGTCCCTTGAAGCGGACGCGGCCCATGTGGGAGACGTCGAAGAAGCCGCCGGCCTTGCGCACCTGGTGGTGCTCGGCAATGATGCCGCCCCCGCCTCCGATGTCTTCGCGCCACTTGTACATGATGGGCATGTCCCACCCGGCGAAATCGACCATCTTGGCGCCCTGGTCGAGGTGGTACTTGTAGAGCGGCGTGCGCAGCATGAGGGGCCTCCTGTTGAGTGGGCGATCGGTCGGAACCGGAGTGTACGGGGTGTGACGCGTGATCTGTGCGCGACGCGGCTCAGTCGGCCCGGACAAAGATCTTCTGCGCGGCCCGGAGCGAGAGGCTGACGGCCTGCTTCGTCGCGACGCGCACGCGTACGGCGTCGGCTTCGGGGCTCACGTCGACGATCACGATGCGCACGCCCGGGCGCAGGCCGTGACGCGCCGCGAACTCGAGGAAGGCGGGGTCCTGATCGCTCACGCGGGCGACGGTGGCGCGCTGACCGGCGTTGAGCGCTCCCAAGGGTGTGCGCGCGCCCTCGTCGAGTTGGCCCGTCGCGTCGGGGATGGGGTCGCCGTGCGGGTCGATCGCCGGGTAGTCGAGAAACGCATCGAGGCGTTCGAGCACCTTGGCCGAGAGGGCGTGCTCGAGCCGCTCGGCTTCTTCGTGGACTTCCGACCAGTCGAAGCCGAGTGTCTCGACAAGGAAGGCCTCGATGAGGCGGTGTCGTCGGACGATGTCGATGGCGAGCTTCTGCCCGGTGTCGGTGAGCGTGATCCCGCCGTAGCGCTTGGCGTCGACGAGCTTCGCTTCGCGGAGCTTGCGGACCATGGCTGTGACCGAGCCCTTGGTGACGCCGAGGGTGGCGGCGAGCCGCGCGACGGTCGCCTCGCGCGTGGGGCTGTCGCGCTGGAGGGCGTAGACCGCCTTGATGTAGTCCTCCACCGTGGATGAGGCCATGGTGCTGAGGATACGGGGCGGAGGCCGAGTTGAATGAGAGGGGTGACGCGGGCCGTCGTCACACGCCCGCGGGTGGTTCAAAGTGCGGGCCGGAGGAACGGAAGTTGAGGAAGAGGGGGGAGTGGGCCTGACAGGATTCGAACCTGTGACCTCACCCTTATCAGGGGTGCGCTCTAACCAGCTGAGCTACAGGCCCGCGACCGGGTTGCCGACCGGTTTTGGGCCCGCACTATACCCGCGTGGGCGCAGTCCGTCAGGCGTCGGGTCTCATGCGGTTTCGCCGCTCGGTCGGGCCGGGCTGGGCAGGCCGACCGGGGTGCGGCGCGTGGCCATGGCGCCGTGCGGCGCGGGCGCGGGCAGGCCGAGGGCCCAGGGGGTGTACTCGGGGTCGAGGCCCTCGACTTCGATGTGATCGAGCGCGCCCCACTCGTCTTCGGGCCAGGCATCGCGGTGCAGGTAGAGGCGCCACGTCCAGCGACGCGCGGGTTGGTGCGTGAGGAAGCCGGGGGTGAGCGGGCGGAAGGCGACGAGCCACGCGTCCTGGAAGGGGAACTCGATGCGTCTGGGTTGGCCGCGGTGCTTGCGTTCGGACTCGAGCCAGGCGCCGGTCGGTGTGCAGGTGAGCAGCCAGCCGCGGCGGACGCGTCGGGCCTGGTTGGCGAAGATGAGCCCGGCGATGGCGCCGATGAGCGCCCAGCGGGCGACGCCCGCCGAGAGGAAGAAGAGCCCGACGGCGCAGAGCAGGATCAGCACGACGATGAAGACGTTGCGCCGGCGGTCGGCGCGGCTGTTGGCCTGCGAGGTGATGGCGCAGCGGAAGCGCACCGGCCCGCGCTCGCTCGAGCGCCAGGCGCGGGTGTTGCGGCGCAGGTGCAGCGGATCGTCCTCGGCGGCGACGATCCAGATGCGCGGCATGTCGACTCCCAGAGCCGTCTCCAGACGCGCCAGGTGCGGCGCGGTCAGTTCGGAGATGTCGTGGCGCGAGCATCGGCGATCGACGAGTTGCGACCAGGCGAGCTCGGCGTCGGTCGCCTCGGGGTGATCGCCCAGGCTCGCCTGCTCGCGGGCGACCCGAAGGGAGGCGCGGGCGATCTTCCGCCGCTCGCGCGACGACTTGGCGCGCGTGCGCAGCACCAGCCCCGCCGCCGAGACCATGATCAGCAGCGCCCCGACGAGCACGGCCCAGAACCAGACGGCGCTGATGATGGCGGTGGTCAGCAGCCAGCCCAGGACGAACTCGAGGAAGACGACGGCGACGACGCCGGCGACGAGGTCGGTCGTGGTGTAGGCGGCGCGGCCGGGGTCGGCGAGGAGGGCGTGCGGCCCGAGGGTGCCGAAGGGGCCTTCGTGAAACCACTCGGGGGTGGCGCGCTCGGGAGGAGCGTGCGCGTTCACGGGTGGGGCTTCGGGTTCGGCGGCGTCGTGATGCATGCGCGGAGCGGGGGACCCATGAGCGTACGCGTTTGCCCCGCCCGCGGATCACGGCGCTTCGGCGCGCCCTACTCCGCCCACTCCAGCCGCCGCCGCCCGAAGCCCAGGTCCATCGCCTCCTTCGCCCGAGCCAGCGTCTCCTCGGCGACGCGGTTGGCGCGGGCGGTGCCGGCCTTGATGACGTCGATGACGATGTCGTCGCCGCCGGGCTTTTCGAGCTCGGCCCGGCGCTGGCGGATGGGCTCGAGCAGCTCGTTGATCGCCTCGATGACGTGGGCCTTGACGTGCCCGTCGCCCAGGTTGTCGCCCTTGCGATAGCGCTCGCGCAGGTCGGCGACGAAGGCCTCGTCCTGGATGAAGACGTCGGCGTACTCGAAGACGGGATTGATTTCGGGGTCGCCCGGCTGGTCGGGGTCGCGGCTCTGGCCGGGGTACATCGCGCCGATCTTCTTCTTCACCTGCTTGGCGGTGTCGCTGAGGAAGATGGCGTTGTTGAGGCTCTTGGACATCTTCTGCTTGCCGTCGGTCCCGACCAGGCGCCCGACCTTGCCGACGAGGGCCGCGGGCACGGGGAAGACGCCGCCGAGCGCTTCGTGCTGGTCGTCCTCGGCGTGGGGGTCGACG
>CAYTSW010000208.1:0-4023 GCA_964440605.1 uncultured Phycisphaeraceae bacterium
GACACGCGCCCCACGCGGGCGCTCGCGGCGCGCGCCGCGCCGCGCGCCGCTCGGCGTGCTCTCGCTTTGCACCCAGAGCAGACGCTCTCCGAACTCGCGCGAGGCGATAGGTGAGGGCAGGACCGAGTCCAGGCGAGCCCGCGGGAACCCGTCGAGAATCGCCCGGGCGGGCGTGAAGTCGGGCGTGCGCGGCGCCTCGCCGGGTTCTGCGGCGGCAACGGGCTGGGCGTTCGCCTGGGTCCGCCACGTCGCGAGCAGCCGCTCAACGTTCAGCCAGGGAGCCGACGCGTCGGTGGTCGCTTTGAGATACGCCGCGACCGACTCGGCGAGCGTAAGCAGATCGTCGAGCCTGGCCCCGCGCGCATCGGGATGTCCTTCGAGCTGAGCGAGGGTGTCCCAAGCCGCGACGAAGCGGGCCTGCTCGTAGCGCCGCTCGGCGGTACGCAGGGCCGCCTCGTAGCCCGATGGCGTGAGCACGAGCGTGCGCTCGACCGTCGCGACGTCACCCGTCGCGAGCAGCGCCGCGGCGCGTGGCTCGTGCAGCTCGCGGTAACGCGACAGCAGCGGCGGCGTCTCACGCAGAAGTTGCAGCGCCCGCGTGCGCACCGAGACGTACACCGCCTCCGGCGCGTCGTCCTCGGGATCGGCCCGGAGCACGCGGCCGGCTTGGTCCGCGAGGATGTTCTGGATGACCCGCGAGGCTTCGTCGTACAGACCGCCCGCGGCGAGGGAACGGACGCGCGAAAGCGCTTCGGCGGCGCGGGGGGAGTCTTCGAGGTAGACCGGCGTCTCGCTCTGGGCATAGGCGGAGGCGGAGAACAGCGCGAGCACGGCAACGACAAGAAGCCGGTTCGCGCGAGCGACGACACTCAAACCGCCGCTTGACTTCTGTTTGGTATATGTTAGGATAGTGCGTCGGTTGCTGCTCTTGGTCATCGGCTCGGCTCCGGGGCCCCGTCTGGAAGGATGAGAGGCGAGATGGGGGATTGGTGGGAGTGTTGGGCGGTTTGGCGGGTGCGACGGTGGGGAATAGGTGGGTGCTGCGAGTTGGGCGGTGCTGCGAGGATCGATCGACAAGCGCGGCTCACGTCCGCGTTCTTCCTCTCCGATACCCGTCGAATCCGTCGCGGTTGGTCATCTGAGACCGAGCCGCGGGCGGGGTTGCAAGAGAGGTGAGCAGAATGACCGTCATGCCCGCACAGAAGGCGCTGGAGCGTCCGAGCCGGGTGGTGTCGGTCCGGCTGCCCGCGAGGCCGCCGACGCTGCCGGGGCCGCTCAGCGCCACGGCGGCCGGGCCTTGGCCGCTGGCGTTGATCGAGCGGATGCGTCTGGCCCCCGCGCGGTCCCGGCGGATCGCGCTGATCATCCTCGCCTGCGCCCTCATGGGCTTGGCCGACCTCGCCTGCACGCTGACGTACATGAGCGGCGTGGGGATGATCGAGAAGAATCCGCTGGCGCGCATGATCGCACACCACGGCGGGCCCAGCCACCTGATCATCTTCAAGATGCTCACGCTGATGCTCCACGCCTACTGCCTGTGGATCATCCGGAGGCATGAGCGAGCCGAGCAGTGCGGCTGGCTCTGCATCGGCATCCTCGGGGCGCTGACGATCCACTGGATGAACTACAACGACGTCATGACCGAGCAGGGCATCGCCGTGGCTTCCATCGCGAGCATGAGCCCCGAACTGCTGCCCGATCACTGGGTCTGCTTCGCGCCCATGGAGTGACGCGCCCAGTCGGTGGCGAGGTCGAAGGCGGCCGCCATCGACCCGGGATTGGCCTTGCCCCGCCAGGCGATGTCGTAGGCCGTGCCGTGATCCGGGCTCGTACGGACGGCGGGCAGGCCCACCGTGGCGTTGACGGCGCGGTCGAAAGCCAGCAGCTTGACCGGGATGAGCCCCTGGTCGTGATACATCGCGACGACGAGGTCGAACTTGCCCGCCTGCGCGGCGTTGAAGATCGTATCGGCCGGGTACGGCCCGCTGGCGTCAACGCCTTGTTGCTGCGCGATGCGGATGGCCGGCTCGATGAGGCGTGCTTCCTCATCGCCCATCAGCCCCCCCTCGCCGGCGTGCGGGTTGAGGCCGCACACCGCGATGCGCGGCTGCTCGATGCCGAGATCGCGACAGGCCTCAGCGCCGAGGTCGATGGTCTCGTGGACTTTCCCGATGGTCAGCACGTTGCGCAGGTCCATCAGGGGGAGGTGGGCGGTGACCAGGATGACGCGGAGTTCGTCGGCGACGAACATCATCCGCGTGCGGCGCGCGTTGAAGCGGGTGGCGAGCAACTCCGTGTGGCCCGGGTACTTGCTCTTGCCGGCCATGGCCCAGGCGGCCTTGCTGATGGGCGCGGTGACGATGGCGTCGGCGTGGAGCGGGTCGTCGTCCGTACGCTTGGCCTGGGCGATGGCGTCTTCCACGAAGCGGAAGGACGCGGCGCCGGAGGCGCGGGTGGGGCCGGGCGTGTCGCCGGCGCGCGGTCTCGAGGCCGGCGTATCGGCGAGGCCGGCGCTGTTGGCGTAGTCGAGCACGAGCACGTCGTGCGCCTGGGAGGCGTGCTGAGCCGCCTCGCCCGCGGGGACGCGCCACCAGAAGGGCTCGACGCCGACGATCTCTGCCGCCCGGTCCATCGCCGAGGCGAAGCCGTGGATCCGCACCTGAGCGCGGCCGCGGCGCGACTTGTCGGCGAGCGCCCGGACGAGCACCTCGGGGCCGATGCCCAGCGGGTCGCCCATGCTCACCGCCAGACGCGGGCGGCGCGACGGGGGTGAGGCAGAGGATGACGGGTTCCGGGTCACACGGGATGCTACGCGGCATTGGGCGCTGAGCCCGTCGGCGAAATACATGTCGGGGGCTTCCCAAAGAGACCCCGGAGGGCCATCATGCCAGTCTGTCAAGTGAACGACGAACGCTCCTACATGCACGAGGACCCGCCGGGCCCGAACTGGCGACCGGGCCCCCACCCGCACGCGGAAGCGCCGCGGGACGATGGCGCCACCGATGACGAGCGGCTTTACGCCGTCGCGACGCACGCCTCGTCGCTGTTGTTCCTGATCGGTGAGATCACGCTGCTGATCTCTCTGGTGGCCGGTGCGGTGCTGTGGCTGGTGAAGAAGGATCAGTGCCACTTCCTCGACGACCACGGGCGCGAAGCCGTAAACTTCCAGCTCTCGCAGGCGTTGTACGCCGCGGTGTTCATCGGCGTAAGCGTGCTGGTGACGGTCCTCACGTTCGGGCTCGGGGCGATCATCGCGCTGCCGGTCGGCGCGGCGTTCTTGCTCGTGCTGCTCATCGTGCGTCTGGTGTTCTCCATCAAGGCGATGATCGCGGCCCATCGGGGCGAGTACTTCCGCTATCCCGCGACGCTGCGGTTCATCCCGCCCGCCGATGCGAACGGGTACCGACGCTGAGATCTCGCCGATGGTGGGGGGCTCGCGGGTTGAGCCGGTGAGTCGTGCAGGTGGGCCGGGCTGGTGCGCGGGGGCCCGGGGCCGATAGAATCGTCGCATGGCGCTGCTGTCGGTGCGGGAACTGCGCAAGAGCTACTCCGGGCGAGCGGTCGTCAACGGCGTGTCGTTCGACGTCGACGGCTCGGAGATCGTCGGCCTGCTCGGACGCAACGGCGCGGGCAAGACGACCAGCTTCCGCATGACCATCGGCATGATCGACGCCGACGGTGGGAGCGTCACCTTCAACGAGCGCGACGTCTCCAAGCTGCCCATGTACCGGCGGGCGAGGCTGGGCATGGGGTACCTCTCGCAGGAGCCGAGCATCTTTCAGCGGCTGAGCGTCGAGAAGAACCTTATGGCGATCCTCGAAACGCTGGACCTGCCGCGCGACAAACGCCGCGCCCGCTGCGCCGAGCTCCTCGAGCGTTTCGGGCTCACGCATCGGGCAAGGCAGCAGGCGCGCACGTGTTCCGGCGGGGAGCGGCGCAAGCTCGAGATCGCCCGCGCCCTGGTGACCGAGCCGCGGCTCATTCTGCTCGACGAACCCTTCTCCGGGGTTGACCCATTGGCGG
>CAYTSW010000209.1:0-3995 GCA_964440605.1 uncultured Phycisphaeraceae bacterium
GTCGCGTCGATGTCGTGGTCGCGGTGCAGGTTGTGGTGCACCACCTCGATGTTGTCAACCAGGCAGATGAAAATGTCCGGGTCGATCTCCTGCACCTGGTCGAAGTCGAAGGCGGCGAACAGCCCGTGCCGCCAGCGGAACGTCGCATGGGTGTTGATGATGATGTTGTTCGGGTCGTTTCGCGCTTCGGCGATGATGTCCTTGAACGCCGCCCGGCGCAGCGAGTTCAGCCGCGACCAGGGCAGGTCGAGGATGCGCCCGGGGCGGATATCCGGCCCCTCGCGGTACATCAGGTCCCCGATGTTGAACAGGCGCAGCGTCTCGCCCTGCTCCCCCGCGAAGTCGGCGACCGACTGGAGGTAGTCCTTCTTGTCCATCCCGACCTGACCCGTCACGAACGCGCGCATCGGCTTCGTCCTTCCGTCACAGCCATCGTGTCACACCGTCCACCGCCCCCAGCCTATCAACCCGTCGCCCGACAAGCGCCACGACGCACCACCCAACCGCTATGCTCCCCACCCTCACAACCCCTTCGGAGCGGCATAGCGACACGCCTGTCCGGTGTCGGTTCGGCTCGCACCACGCAGCAGATCGAAAGGCGCCACCATGCCCGTCCTCGTCGACGCCAACACCAAGGTCATCTGCCAGGGCATCACCGGCGCCTTCGGCGCCATCCACACCCGCGGCTGCTTCCACTACGGCACCAAGATGGCCGGCGGCGTCACACCCGGGAAGGGCGGCCAGACCGATGACAGCGGCCTGCCCATCTACAACACCGTCCACGAAGCCGTCCTCGACACCGCCGCGACCGCGACGATGATCTTCGTCCCGCCCCCGTTCGCCGCCGACGCGATCTACGAGGCCATCGACGCCGATCTCGAGGTCATCGTCGCCGTCACCGAGGGCGTGCCGGTGCAGGACATGGTCAAGGTCCGGGCCTATCTGGATCACGTCAACGACCGCCGCGTCGTCGAAGGCCGCAACCGTCAGGTCCTCATCGGTCCCAACTGTCCCGGCGTCATCACCCCAGGCCCGAAGACGGGCTCGGGCGCGTCCGGCGACGACCCCTACACCAACGCCGGCTGCAAAATCGGCATCATGCCCGGCTACATCCACACCCACGTCTCCGAGTCGAGCACCGGCAAGTGCGTCGGCATCGTCAGCCGCTCGGGCACGCTCACCTACGAAGCCGTCTTCCAGACCTCCAGCCTCGGCCTCGCTCAGTCCACCTGCATCGGCATCGGCGGCGACCCCGTCCGGGGCCTGGGCTTCATCGACTGCCTCTCGCTCTTCCAAAACGACCCCGACACCGATGCCATCCTCATGATCGGCGAGATCGGCGGGACCGACGAGGAACGCGCCGCCGAGTGGGCCAAGGCCAACGTGACCAAGCCGCTGGCCGGCTTCATCGCCGGTCGCACCGCGCCGCCGGGCAAACGCATGGGCCACGCCGGCGCCATCATCTCCGGAGGCGAGGGCGACGCCGAATCCAAGATCAAGGCCATGCAGGAGTGCGGCTTCACCATCGCCGACACCCCCTCCGACCTCGGCACCGCCGTCGCCAAGGCCATGGGTCTCGAGCTCACCGCCGCCAACTGACTGGCGACTGACCGCCAACACGCTCGCCGCCCCGCACCGCGCCAACAATCTCGCGTGGTCATGCCCTGGACAGCCTGGAAGCGCCGCCGCCTGCGCTCGGAGCCCTTCCCCAAGCACTGGCGCACCATCCTCCGCGCCCGCATCCCGCTGCTCGCGTACCTGCCCGATCGGTACGTCGACAATCTCCGCTGGATGATCCAGGTCTTCGTCCGCGAGAAGCAGTTCATCGGCCGCGAGGGCCTCGAGATCACCGAAGAGGTGAAGGTCACGATCGCCGCCCAGGCCTGCCTCCTGCTGCTCGGGCGCGACAAGCCCGCCTTCTTCCCCGGCTTCCACACCATCTTCGTCTTCCCCGACCGCTACCTCGCGCCGGGCAACGTCCGCCTGCCCGGCAACGTCGTCACCACCTCCGACCAGATCCGCGCCGGCGAGGCGTGGCTCCGAGGCTCCGTCGTCCTCTCCTGGCGCGACGTCACCCACGGAGCCGCCCAGCCCGGCGACGGGCACAACGTCGTCCTCCACGAGTTCGCGCACAAACTCGACGGCGAAACCGGACACGTCAACGGCGCCCCGCGCCTCGACCGACCACGCTCCTACACCTGCTGGGCCCGCATCATGGGCGACGAGTACAAGAGACTCCTCGACGACGTCCGCTCCGGCCGACCGACGCTCCTCAACGCCTACGGCGGCACCAACCCCGCCGAGTTCTTCGCCGTCGTCACCGAAACCTTCTTCGAACAGCCCCACGCACTCCGCGACCAGCACCCCGAGCTCTACGACACCGTTGCCAACTACTACAACCTCGACCCCGCCTCCTGGTTGGAGGGTCACCAACATGTCGCGTAACGGCCCACAAGCCGAACCGCCGCACGTCACCCCAGCGGTGCGCGCTGCCATCGCCCTCGCCGAGCGCAACGGCTGGCCGCACCACCTCGAGCCGACGTCCGGCTTCGCCGTCCGTCTCGAGACGCCCGCCGGCTCGCGCTTCGTGATCGGCTCCGACCTCGGACTGAACGTCGCGTCCGCCGCTCGCGTCGCCACCGACAAGACGTTCGCCGCCCACTTCCTCGCCCACGCCGGCATACCCGTTGTCCCAACACACGTGGTCCGCGACCCCGAAGCGCCGCTGCCGGCGGGTCTGCAGCCGCCCGTCGCCATCAAGCCCAACGGCGGCCGCGGCGGGCTGGGCCTCACACGTCTGACCAGTCACGACGGGCTCTCCGCCGCCTTTGCCCGCGCCCGCGAGCACGACCGCCTCGTCGTCGCCCAACCCTGGATCGACGCCCGCGAACTCCGCATCATCGTCGCCGACCGTCAGCTCATCGCCGCCTACGAACGCACCCCCGCGACGACCACCGGCGCCGACGGCAAGCCGGTCCGCGCTGACGCCGCCAATCTCGCCCAGGGAGCCACCGCGACCGACCGCACCGAGTCGATCGACGCTGCGCTCGTCGACCTCGCCGCCCGCGCCGCCGACGTCCTCGGCCTGACCATCGCCGGCGTCGACCTGCTGCTCGACGAGAAGGAGCAGCCTCACCTGCTGGAGATCAACGCCGCCCCGGGCCTGCACTTCCTCTCCGACCACCCGCGTTGTCTCGACCGCCTCATGGCGATCGTCGAGCGCCGCTACGCGGGCGGCTGAGCCAACGCGCACAGCCGATCCGCTACCATCCGAGCCATGGCTACCAACACTCATACCGTGACGTGCATCGCCGGCGACGGCATCGGGCCCGACGTCGTCTCGGCGACCCAGAAGGTCATCGAAGCCGCCGGCGTCACCATCAACTGGGAGCCCGCCGAAGCCGGCGCCAAGGTCTTCAAGGCCGGCGTCAAGTCGGGCGTCCCGCAGGACACCATCGACTCCCTCGCCCGCAACAAGGTCGCCCTCAAGGGGCCGCTCGAAACGCCCGTGGGCTACGGCGAGAAGTCCGCCAACGTCACCCTCCGAAAGCTCTTCGAGCTCTTCGGCAACACCCGGCCCTGCAAGGAACTCCCCGGGATCCAGACGCCCTTCACGGGCCGCGGCATCGACCTCGTCGTCGTCCGCGAGAACGTCGAAGACCTCTACGCCGGCATCGAGCACATGCAGACGCCCAGCGTCGCCCAGTGCCTCAAGCTCATCAGCCACAAGGGTTGCGAGAAGATCGTGCGTCTCGCCTTCGAGATCGCCCGCGCCGAGGGCCGCAAGAAGGTCCACTGCGCGACCAAGGCCAACATCATGAAGCTCACCGAGGGCCTGCTCAAGCGCGTCTTCGAGGAGATCGCCCCCGAGTATCCAGACATCGAGTCGGCCCACATCATCATCGACAACTGTGCGCACCAGCTCGTGCGCATCCCCGAAGACTTCGACGTCATCGTCACCACCAACATGAACGGTGACATCATCTCCGACCTCA
>CAYTSW010000210.1:0-3989 GCA_964440605.1 uncultured Phycisphaeraceae bacterium
AGGCCCGTGTCCAAAGGACGCGGGCCTGTTTGTTAACTGGGCGAGGGTCGGACTCGGGCGCCCCTGTCACCGCGTGGCGCTTGCGGAACGGCGAGCGGCGCTGTCGGGCTTGAGAAATCGGGATGTGGTTATCGCGCACGCCGTCTGGTAAAGAAGAAAAGGCCAGCTGCGGGAAGCACAGCGGTCGCTGGTGTCGGGACGATGGTCAAGCGGATGCTGACGAAATCGTTGAAGAAGTCGCTGCCGCTCGGGCCGTTGATCCCCACGGGATCGATGCCCGCGAGCACCCACTTGTCGGCGGTGTCGATGAAGTCAAGCTCGAAGACCTGTTCGACATCAACCATGTCGGGCGTGATGACACTCTGGATGAATCCAGCGCCAAGGACATTAAACACGACGGTGACGCCATCGCTCGCGTCGCTAGTCAGGGTCACGCTGAGCCGAGCGGTGAGCATCTCACCATCGTTTGCGCCGTTGCTGGTCCATCGCCTGTAGGTCAAGCTGTTTGCCGCCGCGCTGCTGGCGTAGGGGGCTTGTCCATCGGCGCTGACGATGGCGGGCGTGCCGGTGTCGCCCCAGTAGGTACCTATCCAATCGTCAAGGAGAGGAAAGCCTCCCCCGAACGCGGCACCATCGCCGGAATTCCCGAAGCCATAACTCCAGTTGCCTGAACCGGTCGAGTCGGTGTGGAACTGCTGTGCAGAGTCCGAGGGCAGGCCACCGACATCAACGATCCCGATGCCGTCCTGTGTGGCCGCGATGAAGTCGGCGTTGGAGTCGGCAACAGGCGACATGACGGACGCAGAACTTGCGGCTGCGATGCCGAAGCCAACAGAGAGGACAAGTGCGGTGCTGAGCATAGGAAACCTTTCGTCTTTTCGGACTGCGGACCTTGTTCGCTATACACTGCTGAGGTTACTCCCGCGGCGCACAGGCACAAGCACATTCCTCGATTTCGACGAGTTTTGGTTTCGGACCTTGACCATTTCGTCACCGGTTCTTGCGAATTCGATAGCTATTCATCATCGGCCGAGATCGTGTCGACGGGTACAGCGCCCGTTGCGGGCACCGCCATCTCTTCCGCAACCGTGAACGACGCCTACAGGACCGCGAAGGCGAACAAGTGATCTTCGCAATTGGCCTGAGCAGCCGGTGTTGACCAAGAAACGCTGCTGCCGAGCCTGTTCGAATCGGTGTACCAAATCGAACAGGTTCTGATTGGCGAGCTTTGATCCGGCCTGCGAAAGCGGGCCGGCTGTTTTTGCGTCATGCGCCGCTACTCAAGCACAAACCGAACGGGCACTTCGAGCCAGGCATCCGCCGCCGCGCCGTCGCGGGTGGCGGGCGTGAACGTCGCTTCGCGGACCGCCTCGATCGCAGCGTCGACCAAGCGCCGATGCCCCGCGTCGCGCAGCACTTCGACGGCCCCCGCCTTCCCGCTCGCCAGCACGCGCACGCGCAGCACCACCAGCCCGGACTCGCCCATTCGCTGCGATCGTGCCGGGTAGCGGGGCGAGAGCTCGCCCTCGACCGATGCGGCGCTCACCGCTCCCGTCGACGCTGACGACGGCGTGCTGGGCGGGTCGATGGCTTGAGTTGTATTGTCCCGCGATTCGGCGGACCTCGTCCGGATCGAGCGCGTTTCGGACCGGGTCGGCTCGGCCGCGGGCTCGTCGGCGGAGTGCGCCTCGAGCCTCGCCTGCATGGGTCTTGCCTCGGGGGCGTCCGACGATGACACGTCGACGGCGTTGCGCATCGCCCGCGCTGCTGTACGCGCACCATCGCGCGCGTCGTCGAGCGCGCGGAGGACCGGCTCGACCGCCCACACGTGTACATGGCGCCCCGCGTCGCGCACGGAGAACGAGAGCGGTTCGGCGGGCTCGATCGGTTCTCGTGACGCCATCGAATCGTGATCGGGCTCCGCATTCGGCTCGGAAGCGGAGCCCGCGGGGAACGGCTCGGGCTCGTGCGGCGGATTCTCGTCTGGCCGAGGGTTCGGGGCGTGCCGGGCGGCCGATGGTTCGTGCGCGATCGGCGCGGGGTGGACCATCGTCAGGCTCAGCGACTGTTCGCCGGGCCGGACGCTGACGCCCGGCGGCGTCGTGTCAGAGGAGGACGGGTGCGCACCCACGAGCAGCGCCGCCGCCGTGGCGTGCGCCCCGATCGAGCAGACGAGACACCAAGCGAGCCGCGGTCGGAGGCGGAGATCGCGCGTGGGCGGGTCTTTAAAAGGTGATCTCGACGCTGACATTCAGGCTCCGCCCGGGCGCGTTCTGCCCCGAGCCGTGTACACGGTAGTCCTCGTCGAAGATGTTCTCGAGCGCGACCGAGAGCCGTGCCTGGTTGTTGATGCGCCAGCCGCCGCGCAGCGAGAAGACCTCCCAGCCGGGTGTCCCGCCGGGCGGGATGCGGCTGGTGTCGGCGGCGTCGCGCGAGGAGAGATCGTCGGCCTCGTCGAAGATCGTCAGCGTCCCCTCGACGAAGAACCGCTCGCGCGGATCGTCGTACCGCACACCGAGCTGCCCGTTCATCGGGAGCTCGCGGCTCAGCGGCTCGTCGACGGGGTCGGCGTCGGAAGTCGGGAAGGTTTCGACCTCGGAGTCGAACCACGTAAACATCCCGAAGACCGTCCAGCGCGGGTGCGGGCGCACGCTCGCGCTCAACTCGACGCCCTGGGTAAACCCGCCGTCGCTGTTGCGCTTGGTCACCTCGTTGTCGCCGGCGATCATGTTGCCCGTCGGGGTGCGGATGATCAGGTCCTGGATGTCGGTGTAGAAGTACGCCGCTTGCGCCGCCCACCACGAGCCGCGCGTCTTGAGGCCCACCTCGTACGTGATGAACTCCTCGGCGTCGAGGCCCGGCGAGGGCGTCTCGATCTCGTTGGTGCGCGCCGTGTCGAGGCGCGTGAGGTCTGAGAGGTTGGGCGCCCGGAAGCCTTGCGACACGCCGCCGAAGAGGTTCAGGTGGTCCGGGACGAGTTCCTGCGTCAGCCGGCCGCTGAAGACGAAGGAGCTGAAGTCGTCGTCGATGGAGATGCGCCGGCCCGTCACCGGGTCTTCCACGCTGTTCGCGTCGGCGCGCGCGTAGTTGAAGCGCCCGCCCGCGGTCAGCGTCGTCGTGTCCGTGATGTCCATCTCGTTCTGGATGTACACGCCGACGAGGTCGTACGTCGCGTCGTCGGCGACCGGCCCCTGGATGTCGTTGGTGGATGAGAAGGAGTTGACGTAGTCGCGGTACCACTCCCCGCCGTACGTGAGCCGCCCGATCGGCGTGTCGGAGGTGAAGCGTCCCCAGAGCCCGATGGTGTTGACCTCGAATCCCTGAAGCTGGCGCGCGCCGCTGCCGCGGATCCGGTCGCGCACCTCATCCTGACGCTGCCACGATAGGTTGAGCGCGAACGATTCGACCGGCCCGTCGATGCCGTCACCCCGCAGTTGGATGTACGTCAGATTTCGTTCCTGATCGAGGTCACGCCGCAGATCCGAGCCGATGGTGGTTCCCTCGAAGGACTCGGCGAAGACAGTCCGGTGCGTTCTTGGGACGTTGTTCTGACGCACCGTCTGGTGCGCGATGACGAGGCGCGTCTGGTCGTCGAACCAGTACTCCGTCTTGACGTCGACGTTGTACTCCTCGTAGCCGGTTTCGTCTTGGGTGCCCGTGGGGTCGCCGGCTTTGAGGTCGCCGAAGTCCTTGATGGAAAGGCCCGCGCGCACGCCGAAGGCTTCGCCGGAGCTGAGGCCGAGTTCGCCGCGCCCGATGTGCGCGTTTTCGGCGCTCGAGTAGCGATAGAAGACGCTCCCGCCGGCGTTCACGCCCTCGCCGTAGGTGTTGGGCGACTCGGTGAAGGCCGACACGGTCCCGCCGATCGCGTCCGAGCCGTAGAGCACCGAGCTGGGTCCCTTGACGACCTCGAAGCGTTCGATGGAAAGCGGATCGACGGTGTTCCAGTACTGGTTGGGCCCGTCGCGGAAGACGGAGTTGTTGAGGCG
>CAYTSW010000211.1:0-3836 GCA_964440605.1 uncultured Phycisphaeraceae bacterium
GCTCAGATGCGCTACCCCGGCCCGCTCTCCGACACGGTGCGCCGGATCGATCCGGTCCACTGGATGCTGCTCACGCAGGAGGCTCAGCGGGCGGGGCTCATCAACCCCGGCGCGACGGCCGAGCAACTGCTCATGCGGGCGGCGCAGAACCGCGCCGACATGCTCAACGCCCAGGGCGCGCAGTTCGGGTTGCAGGTCACTCCCGAAGAGATGTTCGCGCAGTACGAGAACGCCTACGCCATCGCCGCCGGCCAGGTGCGCGGCGGCGCGGAGGTCGGCCTGCGGGCGCTGCGCCACATGGACGCGTACCAGCGCCTCATCGAAGCGGCCTACGGCTATGGGCAGCTCAGTCTCCAGGAGCTCGCCGCCGAGGCGGTCGAGAGTCAGACGCAGGCGGAGATCGACCTGGCGGTGATCCGCGGCCTCGACTTCGCCCGCGACCGCAACATCGCCGAGCCCTCGGAAGCGGAACTCCAGGAGTTCTTCGAGCAGTATCGCGCGAGCCGGCCCGACGAGAACCGCTTCGGGCTGAGCTACCGCCTCCCGCCGGCGGTCAAGCTCGAGGTGCTGCTCATCGATCGCGAGATCGTGGCGAACGCGGTCGAGCTCGACCCGATCGAAGTCCGCAAGTACTTCATGCAGAACGAGGACAGTTTCGATGGCGACTTCGCGTCGGCGCGGCTGTCGGTCGAAGCTCAGGTACGTCAGCGCGAGGCGGACCGGCTGATGCGTGTTGCTCGAGACGCCGTCGAGGACGTGCGCGTGCGTGCGCAGGCGCGGTTGCGCCGGACGGACGAGGGTTTCCGCGAGCTCCCGGATAACTGGAGCGAGACTCGCCCGTCGATCGACGAGCTGGTGCAGGCGGCCAACGACGCGCTGGCGTCGGAGATCAGTCCCCGCGAGCCCGCTGCGCGGGCCATCCTGCTCGACGACATTTTCTACTCGCGCACCGACTTGGCGCGTGTGTCGGACGCACCGATGCAGCGTCTGTCGGCGTCGGTGGGGGGGCAGAACGTTGCGCTCGCCTCGGTCGCGGTGCGCGTGCGCGAGCTCGCCGAGGAAGGCCAGGCGGTCATCGGCCTTCAGGAAGGCCTGCTCTTCGGCCCGCTTTCGGGCCGGGGCGGCGTGCAGGACACGGGCAACATCGGCTTCATCCGTGTGGTGGATGTGCGGCCCGAGGGGCCCGCCGCGTCGCTCGACCAGGTGCGCGAACGCGTCGAGGAGGACTGGATCGCTGTCCGTGGCTATCGCGTGCTCGAGAACACCGCCTCGACATTCGCCCAGCGGGCGATCGAGGCCGAAGGCGATCTCAACGTCGTGGTCGAGACGCTCCCTCAGGATCAGCGCCTCGTTGCTCGGCAGGCGACGGTGCAACGCGACTTCGTGGTGGGCAGCCCTTCGGCTCAGGGAGCCGCGACCTCGGCGACTCGGCTGGCGAACACCGAGGCCTTCCGTGCCCGGGTGCGCGAACTCGTGATGGAGTTCGATCCGATGACCCCGATGTCGGAGGTGCCCTTCGAGGACCGCATCATCGCGGTCCCCCTGCCGGAGAATCGCGCTCTGGCGGTGGCGTTCATCCGCGGCCAGCGACCGGTGACGCGTGAGCGTGTGCGCAACGCCGAGGGCACGTTCGGTCGACAGTTGATCGGCAAGGTCGAGCCGGGGATCGGCGCATCGCTCTGGTTCGAAAACATGCGCGAGCGGGCCGACTTCAGCGACCTCTCGAACGGCGATCTCTTTGGCGAGGACGAAATGGTTGAGGACGAGTCCGACGACGCCGCGGAAGATCAGGACGCCGAGGCCGCGGTCAGCGACTGACGCCAGCGGTGGTCGAGGTTCACAGCAGCCCGGGGAGTTCCTCGTCGATCGCCGGCGCGAGGCGGCGGGCACGGGCGGCGTCGAACGCCGGGCGGAGCCCGTCGGACCGGCCCGCACGCAGCACGTATCGGACAACAGCCTCGACGACGCGTGCGGGCGCGTGCCGCCCGTGCGACCAGTGCTCATAGTCCGCGTAGCTGAGCGTGACGGTGTGCCGCCCTTCGTGGGCGCCCGTCGCGACCGTGACGTCGAAGGACCAGCCGGTCCGTGTCTGCGTCTCGTTGTCGACGGTGATGTGCGCCACGCGCGTCGGGCCTCCGATGGGTGGCGTATCGTACCTTTCTGTCCCGAGCAGCCGCCTTCTCCACACTGACCGGTAGCACCAGAGCGTGACGTTCATCTTCGAGATCATCCGGCTTGGTCTGACGAACCTGCGGCTGCACGTGTTGCGGTCGGTCCTCACGGCGCTGGGGATCATCCTCGGCGTCGCGGCGGTGATCACGATGGTGAGCATCGGCGAGGGCAAGAAGCAGGCGGCGCTCGAGCAGATCGAGCGCCTCGGCGCCCGCAACATCATCATCCGTTCGGTCAAGCCTCCCGAGACACGCCAGAGCGGCGAGCAGCGCGGGTGGCAGGTGAGCTACGGGCTGGAGCGGGCCACCTTCGACGCGATCGAAAGCGCTTTCCCGACCGCGGCGCGGATCGTGCCCCTCAAGTCCGTCGGCTCGGAGGTCCTGCGCAACGAGCAGAAGCAGCCGAGCCAGGCCTTCGGCACGACGCCGGAGTACGCCCGCGTGGTGAACCTTGAGGTGGAGCGCGGGCGCTACCTGTCGACGTACGACGTGGAGGAGCGCGCGCCGGTCGCGGTGATCGGCGCGCACATCGCCGACGATTTCTTCCCGCTCGAGGACCCGCTCAACCGAACCATCCGCATCGACCAGCAGGTCTTCGAGGTCGTGGGCGTGCTGCGAGAAATCGGCCTGGCGGGCGGCAGCGGCGCGGCGCTCGTCGGGCGCGACCTCAACGCCGACGTGCACATCCCGATCACCGCGGCCAAGGAACGCTTCGGCGACGTCGTGACGCGCCGGTCGGCAGGCAGCTTCAGCGCCGAAAAGGTGGAACTCTCCGAGATCGTCTACGAGAGCCCGGGTCGCGACCGTGTGCTCTCGGACGCACGCCGGATGGAGCGCCTCCTGACGACGCACCACGAGGGGATGCAGGACGTGAAGATGTTCGTCCCCCGCGAACTGCTCGAGAGCGCCGAGCAGGAGGCGTTGCAGACGAACATCCTCCTGGGCGCGATCGCCGGCATCTCGCTGCTGGTGGGCGGTATCGGGATCATGAACATCATGCTCGCCAGCGTGACCGAGCGCACGCGCGAGATCGGCACCCGGCGGGCGCTGGGCGCCACACGCGGGCACATCGTCTGGCAGTTCGTCGTCGAGACCGGGGTGCTCAGCGTGCTGGGCGGCGTGATCGGCGTGGGGCTGGGCATCGGGCTGACCGTGCTCATCGGCCTCGGCGCGACGGATCTCGCGAAGATGTTCGGCGCCGAAACCGAGATGCGCACCGCGCTGACCTCGTGGTCCATACTCGTCAGCTTCACCATCGCGACGCTCACCGGCCTGATCTTCGGGATCTACCCGGCGCTCGTCGCGGCGCGGCAGGACCCGATCGTGGCGCTGCGGCATGACTGATCGCGCCTTCGACTTGTTGAATCCTCAGACGATCGGAACCACGTGACCCCAGGCGGCGGCGGATCATCAGCAGGAGGTGCGGGCCAGGGCGGGCGACGCCCGACGGGTCCGCGCAAGCCGGGCAAGCGCGGGGGCGGTCCACCCGGGCGAGGCGGGCCCGGTCGAGGAGGACCGCCGCGGGGCAACGCCGGTCGCGGCGCTCCCGGTCGGGGCAGTCATGGCGGGCCGCCCCCCCGGCCCTCGCGGCCGGGCGGCCTCCTTGCCCGCGGGTCCCCCCCCCCCGCGGGGGGGGGGGGCGCCGGGGGGGGCCCAAGGGGGCGC
>CAYTSW010000212.1:0-3827 GCA_964440605.1 uncultured Phycisphaeraceae bacterium
AGGCCGGCGTAGGTGATGGCGGCGTTCATGACGGCGCCGACGATCACGCCGAAGACGATCGCCGCCAGCGTCACCTCGCGATAATCCGTCTTGCCGACGGGCGGGCCCTTCACCTCGCCGTCCGAATCGGGCCGCTGATCCTCTGCCATGGGTGGACCTTCCGCGTTGGGCTCCCCGGCAAGCGGGCAGCGGGCGTCACAACCTGCGAGGGGCCATGGTGACGCAAACCACCGCTCCGATCAAGCGCCCGCCCTCGCAGCCGATCCCCGACGATCAAGATGTGCCTGTAATCGATGGCGGCGCGCGTCACTGCCCGGAGAGCATCATCTCGGCGAGGGCAGCGGCTTCGTCGTCCGACGGCCCCTCCTCCTCGCCCTCCTGCGTGATCTGCCGCGGGCCGAGCGCTTCGATGCGCTCGCGCACGTCGCCGATAAAGCCGATGCGGATGCCGAAGTTCTCTCCGACCTTGACGGCGTTGCCCGTGCCGATGGACTTGTTGTTCACCAGGAGCTCGAGCGGTTCGTCGGCCGACTTCGGCAGCTCGACGATCGCGCCGGGCTTGAGCGAGGTCACGTCGCCCAGCTTCATCACCTTCTCCGCCAACTGAACGATCAGCGGCACTTCGAGTTCCAGGATGCGATCGACTTGCGCGCCCATCCCCATCACCATCGGCGCGTTGACCCGCTCGCCTGCACCGACTTCGTTCCGCCCCCCGCTATCGGTGGAGGGTCCGGAGCGTGGCGTGCGGGTCCGCGGGCGGTTATCCGGCGTACCGCCCGAGCGCGAGCGAGACGTTGTGCCCGCCGAAGCCGAAGGTGTTGTTGAGGCAGACGCGCACGGGCGTCTCGCGGGATTGGTTGGGGACGAAGTCCATGTCGAAGTCGTCGTCGGGGTTGTCGAGGTTGATGGTGGGCGAGACGACGCCCCGTCGAATGGCGTTGATGCACGAGACCATCTCGACGCCGCCCGAGGCGCCGAGGCAGTGCCCGGTCATGGACTTGCTGGAGCTCATCAGCAGCCTGCCGCCAGCGGACTTGAGGGCGTGGTCGCCGAAGATGGTCTTGACGGCGGCGACCTCGGCCTTGTCGCCGAGCGGGGTCGAAGTGCCGTGGGCGTTGATGAAATCGACGTCGTCGGGATTGAGCCTGGCGTCGCGGAGGGCGCCGGCCATGGCGCGGGCGGCGCCTCGTCCTTCGGGGTCGGGCGCGGTGATGTGCGAGGCGTCGGACGACGCGCAGTAGCCGACGACCTCGCAGAGGATCTCGGCGCCTCGGGCGCGAGCGTGCTCTTCGCTCTCGAGGATCACCACCGCCGCCCCCTCGGCGAGGACGAAGCCGTCGCGCTCGCGGTCGAAGGGGCGCGACGCGAGCTCGGGGTCGTGGTTGCGCGAGGACATCGCCTTCATGGTCATAAACGCGCCGAGGCAGAGCGGCGAGACGGCGGCCTCGGAGCCGCCGGCGAGCATGACGTCGGCGTCGCCGCGGCGGATGATGTGCATGGCGTCGCCGATGGAGTGACCGGAGGATGCGCAGGCCGTCGTGTGCGAGCCCGACCAGCCTTCGAGACCGAAGCGGATGGAGAGGTCGCCCGCGATGGCGTTGGCCATCAGGCGCGGGACGGTGAAAGGGCTGAGGCGATCGGGCCCCTTGGCGTTGAGGATGCCCACGCCCTCTTCGATGGTCTGGATGCCACCGACGCCTGATCCGACGACGACGCCGCAACGCGTGGGGTCTTCGGCTTTGAAGTCGATCCCGCTGCTGGCAACGGCTTCGAGCCCGGCGATGATGCCGAGCTGGGTGAAGCGATCGAGGCGTTTGCACTCGCGCCGATCGAGCTTCTGCGCAGGGTCGAAGTCGCGGATGAGCCCGGCGATATGGACCGACCAGTGCTCCTCGGGCCAGGGCGAGAACTCCGGGCCGATGACGCGGGAGACGCCGCTGCGGCCTTCGACCATGCCGTCCCACGTGGACGGTGCGTCAAGACCGAGATCGGTGATGGCGCCCAGCCCGGTGACCACGACACGTCGGCGTTGATCGGTCATCGTGCATCCTCACGACCGCCGGCCCGGACGCGCCGACCACCCCGCGGTCAGCGGCCTCGGGAGCCGGGGGCCTCCCCGCCCCGGCCGCTCAGGCGCTGGCGGCGTTCTGCGAATCCGCGATGAAGTCCACCGCATCGCCGACCGTCTTGATCTCTTCCGCCTTCTCGTCGGAGATCTTGGTCTTGAAGCGGTCCTCGAACTCCATCACCAGTTCCACCGTGTCCAAGCTGTCGGCGTTCAGGTCGTTCACGAACGACGTCTCGTCGTTGATCGACGCCTTGTCATCCACGCCCATCTGCTCGGCGACAATGTCTATCACCTGCGCTCGGATCTCGTCTCGCGTCACGTGTGATCTCCGTCTTGCTCGGTCACGCCGGCGGGCCGTCCGACGACCCAAAGCGATCCGCGAATATAGCCGTTCATTCTCCCGCTGGCCACCGGGCCACGAGGCCCGGAGACGCGGTACCCGTCGCGTCGCACGCTTCCACCCGTGGCGACCTGCAGGTTAGGTCATCGTGAGGCCCCCGTCGACGCAAATGACCTGACCCGTGAGATAGCCCGCCCCGTCGGAGGCCACGTACGCCACCGCCTCGGCGATATCTTCGGGTTCGCCGAGCCGCTTGATCGCCATCGCGTCCTTCATGCGTGTCCGCACGTCTTCGGGCAGATTGGCGGTCATGTCCGTCTGCACGAAGCCCGGAGCGACGACGTTCGCGGTGACGCCTTTGGCGCCCAGTTCGCGCGCGATGGACTTGGTGAGCCCGATCAGCCCGGCCTTCGACGCCGCGTAGTTCGCCTGCCCCGCGTTCCCCACGACGCCCGAGGTCGACGAGATGTTGACGATGCGCCCGAAGCGTCCGCGCATCATGGGTCGCGCGGCGGCACGGCAGGCGACGAACGCCGCCGTCAGGTTCACGCGCATCACCTGCACGAACTCGTCGTCGGTCATGCGCAGCACGAGGTTGTCCTTCGTGATCCCCGCGTTGTTCACGAGGATGTCCAGGCGCCCCTGCTCCTCAGCGACGCGCTCCACCGTCCGCTGCACGCCCGCGTGGTCCGCCAAGTCGATCGCTGCGAGCGACGCCTCTCCGCCTTCGGCCTCGATAGCGGCCTTGACCTCCGAGAGCGGGCCTTCGCTCCGCGCCGCGAGCACCACATGCCGGCCCTCGCGCGCCAGACGAATGGCGATCGCTTTTCCGATCCCTCGGCTCGCGCCCGTCACCAACGCCACACGCTTGATGTTGGCATCCGCCATCGAGTTCACCCTTCCTGCATCTCGAACACCGTGACGCGGCGATCACCCTGTCTGCGTGCCCGGCGGCCGCGCGCCGAGCACCTATGGCCTGATTGACGCGACACAACCCAACGACGGCCTGCTCAGCCGCGCCCGGGCCTGAGAGGCCCCGTTCCGCTCGGCGTCGCGGGCTGGTTTGAGCCGTCGCCGGTTTCTTCGGTCGGCGGGGCGTCGGGCAGGCTCAGACCCGGGGTGAGCGATTCGGGCGGCGGCAGGCCGGGCAGGTCCAGACCCGCCACGCGCGGTGCCTCGATGTCGCGCACCGGGACCGCCTCCCACTCCCAGCCGCCCGAGCCCGGACCACCCATCCAGCCGGTGAGATACGCCCCGTCGGGTTCCTGGAGCCCGATGCCGACTTCAAAGGTTCCGCCAAGGTCGGACAGCACGTTGACGCGCACCGCCTCGACATTTTCGAACGCCGTGCCCCATTCCCCGGGGTCGTAGAGCTGTCGGAAGTTCTCGCGTGTCGTGGGCCCGAGCAGCGGCATGAGG
>CAYTSW010000213.1:0-3815 GCA_964440605.1 uncultured Phycisphaeraceae bacterium
GCTGTACGAGGATGCACAGATCCTCGTGTTGAACAAGTCGCCGAACATCATCGTCCACCCCGCGAGGAGCCATAACAGCGGGACGCTGCTCAACGCGTTGGTGTGGTACTTCCAGCACAAGAGCCCGGCGGGCGGCGGGCTCTCGGGCGTGGGCGAAGAGTTCGCAAGGCCCGGCGTGGTGCACCGGCTCGACCGCAAGACCAGCGGCGTGATGGTGATCGCCAAGGACGACGAGGCGCACTGGAAGCTGGGCCGCCAGTTCGAGAAGCGCACCACCGACAAGCGTTACCTCGCGCTCGTGGAGGGCGTGATGGAGGCGGACGCCGATGTGATCGACCTGCCCATCGGCCCGCACCCGTCACGCGTGAAGGGCATGCGCGAGAAGATGGTGGTGCGGCACGACGAACTCGGCAAGCAGGCCGTCACGCTCTACCGCGTGCGTGAGCGCTACGAAGGCGGCGGCGACCACGGCAACGTGCGCGGCTATACGCTCGTCGAGCTCGAACTCAAGACCGGCCGCACCCACCAGATCCGCGTCCACCTCTCCCAACTCGGCTACCCGCTCATCGGCGACGACATGTACGAGGGCCACGCCCTGCGCATGAACGCGCTGGACGGCTCGAAGAACGACGAGGTCGTCCTCGATCGCCAGGCGTTGCACGCCGCGGTGCTCGGCTTCCGCCACCCGGCGACGAACGAGCCGGTGGAGTTCACGGCCCCGCTGCCCGACGATTTGGCGCGCGTGGTCACGCTGCTGCGCCGGCACCGGCGGGCGAGCGGGGTGTTGGATGTGCCGGGGGCGACGGTGGATATGGGGATGGCGCTTCGATCCGTCGTCTCTTCGGTGGACGGATCGCAACCCGATCAATGAATGCGCTGACACCGATTGAGCGTGTCCAACGTGCGTCTTGCACCGCGAAAAAGTCGCTGCATGCTGAAGGTGTCGTGACCTGACGTCACGATTGTCGCCCAGGCATCTGAAAGGAAGAACACCATGCGCACCACACTCCCAGTCGTTCTGATTACCGCCGCTGCCGCGTCACCGGCTCTGGCGAGCGGTTTTGATTACCGCGTTTTCTTTGAGCCGACCATCGACCCGGCGGACATTCAAGCCGTTCCCGTGTTCGGCTATTCGCTTTTCCCGGGTGACATTCCTGATGACATTATCGTTGTCGGCGCGTTTGGCTCCACGTTTGTCGTGCCCGCCGAAGACGTGACCGCCTCGCGGATCCCCGACGTCTGGACGCCGATCCTTCTCGAGGACTCACCGACGTTCTTCGATGACAACATTTCTCGCGTCGGCAACGAGGTCCGCGTTGATAACGCGATCGATCTCGACCTGTTCGTGCCCTCGTTCTTCAACCCGCGCGTCATCGGTGTTGCCGATGACTTCGCACCGCCGATGCGTGGTGAAGCGCCCGACTTTCAGAGCTTCGCGACCGACCAGTTGCCGGATCGCTACTTACTCGGGCTGTACATCGGCAGCCTTGAAGACGGCTTGATCGCCCCGGGCGGCGCACAGGCCGGTGCGTTTGTTCAGGGAGCAGCGTTCGGGACGATCGATTTCTCGTTGTCCGTCCCGGCCGGGGTGGACGAACAGGACATCCTTGTTCAACTCGCGGGGCGAGTTGAGGCGCAGCAAGACGAGCTTCCCACCGGCGTGCGCCTTGAGGGCATCATCGACGGCGTGCTGACGCTGTCCTCGCTTGACCCATTTGACTTCGACGTCGAAGTCTCGGTATCCGGAGCGGCGAGCCAAGAGCTGTCCACGGGCGTCCTTCTGCGGTCACCCATTCCTGGCGCAGCAGTCCTGCCGTTCTTTGGGCTCGCCGGAGTCACGTTGCTCAGGCGACGTCGCTGAGACCAAATCTGTTTCTAAGTGCACGGTCACCGGACGGGCTTACTCGAGCCGGGCTTGAGTAGTTTGCGTGCGTGGTATTTCTCGAGTCGGGCAGTCAGCCTGTCGCGTCCTCCCCGACCTGCCATCGCCGGAAGGCCGCGATCTTGTCGTCGCCGCCGACGAGATCGCTGATCTTCTTGTCAGGGTCCTTGACGAAAGGCTGCTCGAGCAGGGCGAGTTCGGAATAGAGCTTGTTGATCTTGCCCTCGACCATCTTCTGGGCGATCTCTTCGTTCTTGCCGCCCTCGATGGCCATCTCCATCGCCAGCTTGCGCTCCTTCTCGATGACCGAGTCGGGCACGTCGTCGCGCGAGACGCCCTGCGGCGTGGGAACGGCGGCGGTGATGTGCATGCAGACGTCGCGGGCGACGTCTTCGGAGACCGAGGTGTCGGCCTGGAGGAGGGCCGCGGTCTTGCCGTCGTGGTGGACGTAGGAGCCGAAGCGCGAGCCGTCGCCCGCGAGCTTGTTGACGCGGGCGATGGAGATGTTCTCGCCGGTGGTGATGCGGATCTCGTCGATGATCTTGTTCATTTCATCGGTGGGTTGGACGGCGCCGCCGGCGGCGGTGTCGGCGCCCAGCGCGAGCTTGGCGATCTGCTTGGTCACCTTGGCAAAGTTCTCGTTCTTGGCCGTGAAGTCGGTCTCCGCACGGAGCTCGACGATGGCGGCGGCCGAGTGGTCGTCGGCGATGGCGACCGCGACCTGACCCTCGCCCGCGGCGCGGTCGGTCCGGGTCTCCATCTTGCCCTTGAGCTTTTTGCGCAGGAAGTCCTCGGCGGCCTCGGCGTCCCCGCCCGTCTCCACGAGCGCCTTCTTGCACTCCATCATCGAGAGCCCTGTCTTGGCTCGCAGGGCCATGACGTCCTTCGCCTTGATGTCGGCCATCGCTGTCAGTCTCCGAGGGTTATGGCAACGCCCGATGTCTTGGTCGAGGGCGTCGCCGGGCTGCGGTCATCGCCGGGACGGGGAGCGGAGGATAGCAACGCGGCCCGCTCCGGCGGGGTGGTTCGGTTCGGTCTGTCGGGCGGCTCCGCGGGGTGCGGAGGCGATCGGCGGTGAGGGGGTCGAAGGGGCGGCTCAGCCAGCGGAGGGGGAGCTCTGTGCCGCGGCGCCGGCTTCCTGGTTCTCGCCTTCGGGAGCGGGAGTCTCTTCGTCGGCGCGGAACTGCGAGCGTCGGCTGCGGCGCGTGACGCCTTGCGCATCGCCCTGACGGCTCTTGTCTCCGCTCTCGTCCTCGCGGTCGCCCGACTTCGTTGTGCGCTGCTGCTTGCCGTCGACCACCGCGTTGGTTAGCTCGCGGATGATGACGTCGATGGAGCGCATCGAGTCGTCGTTGCCCGGGATGGGGATGTCGGCGTGTTCCGGGTCGCCGTCGGTATCGATCAGGCAGATCGTCGGGATGCCGAGCTTCTTGGCCTCAAGCAGGGCGTTGTTCTCGCGGCGGGTGTCGATGACGACGATCACACCGGGAAGCTTCTCCATGCGCCGAATGCCGTCGAGGTTCCGCTTAATCTTGCGCATCTCGCGGCGGAGCTGCGACTCCATCTTCTTGGAGTAGGACTGGAAGTTGTCGTCGGCCTCGATCGCCTCGAGCTCTTCGAGCCGCTTGAGCCGGGCGCGGATGGTCCGGAAGTTGGTCAGCGTGCCGCCGAGCCAACGCTCGGTGACGTAGTGCATGCCGACGTCGGGCACGCGGCGTTCGAGGACTTCCTTGGCCTGGCGCTTGGTGCCGACGAAGCAGACGTCCTTGCCGTTGCCGACGGTCTGTGCGATCAGGCGCTTGGCGAGCAGGAGGTGCTTGATCGTCTCGCGGATGTCGATGATGTGGATCGAGTTGCGCTTGCCGTAGATGAACGGCGCCATCTTCGGGTTCCAGTTGCTGGTGCGCTGCCCGAAGTGGATGCCGGACTCGAT
>CAYTSW010000214.1:0-3618 GCA_964440605.1 uncultured Phycisphaeraceae bacterium
GACGCCGCGCTTGTTCTTGTCGATCTCGTAGGCGAGGCGGCGCTCGTCCCACTTGGAGAGGGCGATGACGTTCGCCTCGATGCGATCGAAGAAGCCGTTGAGCTCATCGACGAGAGCCTGCATCTCCGCGCCGACGGCGGGGGAGACGAGGAACATGGCCTCGTACTGGCGGATGCGTCCTTTGGATTCGGGCATGGTGTGGATCCTTCTATGGGTCTGGCGGGTGTGTTTGTGCTTACGCCGCGTCTTCGCGCGCGGCATCGTTCGGCTTCGACGTCTCGTCGCCGGCGGCGGGCTCTTCGGCCTTCTGCTGCTTCTGCCTGGTCTTGAGCTTGACGTTGTACCGGTTCATCGCGGCGTCAACGCTCTCGGCCGCCCAGAGCCGGCACGCGGCCTCGATCGTGGGCAGTTGTTCCTCGACCGCGACGAGCTGGTCGGGGGCGAACTTGCCCAGCACGTAGTCGCGCTGGGGGATCTGTCCGGGGGGATCGACGCCGATGCGCAGGCGGGCGTAACGATCCGTGCCGAGGTGACGCTCGATGTCGGCCAAGCCGTTGTGCCCGCCCGCCGAGCCGCGGGCGCGGATGCGGAAGCGCCCGCACTCCAGAGCGACCTCGTCGACCACGACCAGAACATCCCGCTCGGGGTCGAGTTTGTAGAAGCGGACCGCTTCGCCGACGGCCTGGCCTGAGCGGTTCATGTAGGTGGTGGGCTTGAGCAGGAGGCAGCGCGACTCGGGGCCGCCCTCGGGGTGGGGCAGCCGCGCGTCGATGCAGAGCGAGTGGAAGCGTGACCTCGCGATCTCGCCGGCGGCGTGGGCGCGCGCGAGCCGGTCGAGGACCACGAAGCCGACATTGTGCCTCGTGCCCTCGTACTCCACGCCCGGGTTGCCCAGTCCGACGATGATCTTCATGACGCTCAGCCTTCGGCCTTCCTTTCGCCTTAGCCGTCTCCTTCGTCCTCGGGCTTGCGGTCGGAGATGACCTCGGGGCCCGCGGCCTCGCCCTCGATCGTCTCGGACTCGGCGGGCTCGGGCATGGCGGCGGCGAGCGAGATCGTCGCGACGATGTCGTCGGGTTCGAGCTGCACTTCGACGCCCTCGGGGATGTTCAGGTCGCTCACGTGCAGGGGCTCGTCGGCGGTGACGTTCGTCACGTTGACGATGATCTCATCGGGCAGCGCCGCGACGGTGCACTTGACGGGGATGTAGTCGTACAGCGTCTGGAAGACGGCGCCCAGCGCCTTGGCGCCCTTGGCCTCGCCCACGAAGTGCAGGTGCACCTGCGCCTCGATCTCTTCGGTCAGGTCGACGCGCGCCAGGTCGACGTGCACGATGTTCGTGCCCAGGTAGTCGAACTGGAGGTCCTTGAGGAGCACCGCCTGCTCCTTGCCCTCCGTGGCGAGCGAGATGTTGAACACCTTCTCACCGAGCTCGAAGAAGCGGATCGCTTCCTTGGCATCGAGCGAGAGGGCGACGGGGTCCTTGCCGTGCCCGTAGAGGACGGCGGGCAGGCGTCCGCGATCGCGTTCGCGGCGCGCGTAGCGCGAGCCGGTCTTGTCGCGGCGTTCCACGCTGAGCGTGTGCTGGATCTTCATGGTGTCGTTCTCCGTACGTGTGGACCGTGTTGGATGCGAGGGTGTTCGTGTCCGTGAGCGTTACTGGCGTTTCGATTCCGCGTAGCGATGGAAAAGGGCGCTGACGGACTTGTTGTGATGGATGTGGTCGATCGCTTCGGCTAGGAGGCCGCTGACGCACAGGATGTTGACCCGATCCTGGATCGCCTTGAAGCGTCCCTCGGCGGGGATGGTGTTGGTGACGTAGACGGCCTTGATGGGCGCGACCTCGAGGCGCTCGATCGCGGGGCCGACGAACAGGCCGTGCGTCGCCAGGGCGTAGATCTCCGCGGCGCCGCGGTCCATGAGGACGCGGGCGGCTTCGCAGATGGTCCCGGCGGTCGAGATCATGTCGTCGACGAGGAGGATCGTCTTGTTCTTGACCTCTCCCACGATGTTCACCGCTTTGACTTCCGTGCCCGAGACGCGGCGCTTCTCGAGGATGGCCAGCTCGGCGTCGAGCAGTTCGGCGTAAACGTTGGCGATCTTGACGTTGCCGATGTCCGGGCTGGCGACGACGAGGTCGCCAAAGGAATCACGCATCGGCATGAGATTCTCGGCGAAGACGGGCATCGCCGAGAGGTGATCGAGGGGGAGGTCGAAGAAGCCCTGGATCTGGGCCGCGTGAAGGTCGAGCGCGACGACGCGGTCGAAGCCCGCGGTGGCGATCATGTTGGCGACGAGCTTGGCGGTGATGGGCGTGCGTCCGCGCTCCTTGCGGTCCTGCCGCGCGTAGCCGAAGTACGGGATCACCGCGGTGATGCGCCGCGCCGACGCGCGGCGGAGCGAGTCGGCCATGATCAGCAGTTCGACGAGGTTCTCGTTCACGGGCGGCGCCGTCGAGAGCACGACGAAGCAATCGCGCCCGCGCACGTCGTCGTCGACGTGGCAGATGAGTTCGCCGTCGGGAAAGGCTTCGGTGCGCGCGCGGGCCAGGGGGCGGCCCAGCTTCGTGCAGATGCGCTGCGAGAGCGGGATGGAGTGCCGCCCGGCCAGCACGCGGAGTTCGGACGCGTCGTTCCAACTCATCGCACGCTTCCCGTCGTCTTCAGCCGCCGGCGCAGCACCGCGTCCACCTCGGCAAGCTGCTCGGGGGTATTGATGGACAGCACATCGTCGGGCGGCACCGCCTCGACGACTTCCACGCGGCGTCCCGCCTCAGCGAGCATCGCGGGCACATCCGTCACGTAATACTCGCCCGAGGCGCCGCTCGGCGTGACCTTGCTCAGGGTCTGGAAGAGCAGCGCCGTATCGAAGCAGTAGTAGCTCGGGTTGACCTCACGGATCGCCCGTTGATCGTCGGTCGCGTCTTTCTCTTCGACGATCCCGGCGAAGGACCGGTCCTCGTTTCGGACGATGCGCCCGTAGCCGCGCGGGTCGTCGATGGTGGACGTCGCCATTGTCGCAGCGGCGTCGGTCGAACGATGACGCTCGAGCAGGCTGACCAGCGTGCCCGCCCGGATGAGCGGGCCGTCGCCCGCGAGGACGAAGATGTCATTGCCGCTCGGCTCGCCGTCGGGGCCCGCGGCTTCGTCGGCGAGCAACGGCGCCGCGCACAGCACCGCGTGGCCCGTGCCAAGCTGCTGGTCCTGAACGGCGAACTCGACGGGCGGGGCGTCTTCGGGCCAGTGCTGCTCGAAGATGGCCCGGACGTGCTCCTGCCCGTGCCCGACGACGAGGATGATCCGCTGGCAGCCCACCTCCGCGCAGGCGCGGGCGACCCAGAGGACCATCGGCGCGCCGGCGACCTCGTGCGCGACCTTCGGGAGGTCCGAGCGCATGCGCTTGCCCTTACCGGCGGCCAGAATGACGGCGGAGAGAGAGGCCATGATGGATGAAGGCTCGTCGTGGCGATCGGGATGCGGGGAGCACGGGTTGCGAGCAATCCGTGGCACGCTCAAGACACTTCGTGAGAGGTACGGCTGGAGGAGTGGGCGGAAGGCGGAAATAGGCCCACTAGGATTCGAACCTAGACTACATGTACCAAAAACACGGGTGCTGCCA
>CAYTSW010000215.1:0-3546 GCA_964440605.1 uncultured Phycisphaeraceae bacterium
TCTTCGGCGTGATCGTCGGCGCCGTCATGAACGCCGCCATCACCTACGCCGGCCTGAAGATCGGCTTCACGATCGTTGGCTCGGCGATCGCGGCAGTCCTGGGCTTCGGCGTGCTGCGCGGCATCCTGCGCAAGGGCACGATCCTCGAAACCAATATCGCCCAGACCGTCGCCTCCGCGGTGAACACGCCCAACTCCGGCGTCATCTTCACGGTGCCCGTGCTTCTCCTGCTCGGGTACACGCTCGGCTTCGGCGAACTGAACTTTTGGCTCATCACGCTGGCCTGCGTCGCCGGGGCGATCTTGGGCGGGGCGTTCATCGTGCCCCTGCGCAAGCAGATGCTCGACATCGAACGCCTGCGCTTCCCCAGTGCCACAGCGGTCGCCGCCATTCTCAAAAGCCCCGGCGCCGGGCCCAAGAAATCCATCATCCTCGTCATCGGCATCATCATCTCGGCGCTGATCGCGGCCCCCGCGCAGTTCCCGCAACTCAAGAGCCCGGCCGATCTGGGCGAGTTGGAGACCCTCGTCGAAGAGGGGCGGATCAGCCGCGCCGACATGCTCCTCACCCGCCAGATCGATGGCTGGATTACGGCGCAAGAGGCCCCAGAAGCACTCGTCGAACACGGACGCCTGGCCTTCGAGCTCGTCGAGGCGAAGGCGCAGAACCGGCCCGAGGCCAAGGAAGACCTGGGCGAAGACGAACGCAAGACGCGGGCAACGCGCGTGAAGGAACTCGAGCTGCTCGTCGCCGATGCGCAGGAGAGAGCCACGCGTGCCATCGCTTCGCGGGCCGACGAGCCGAGCGACCGCGCCCGCCTGCTCGCGCTCGGTTACCCACTCGAACTCGCCAAACGCGCCTACCTCGCCTCCGGCGGCACGACGCCGACCGACGAGGCCGCCGAGTGGGCCGACCTGCGCAGCACGAAGACCGGCTGGGCCGCCGACCCGATGTTCGGTTACGGCGACCTCCAGGTCCGCCTCCCCGCCGACGAGCTCGAGGGCGCCGAGCCCGTCGACTACGCCTACAACGGCCCGGGCCAGAACCAGCCGCAGAACGATCCCGTGCTGACCGAAGAAGTCGATCGCGACCGCGACGGCCAGCCCGACCTCGTCGTCACCGATGGTGCCGTGGACGTTGGGCGCATCTTCGGCCTCCCGGGCCAGATCGAGCTCATCTTCGCCATCGCCCCCTTCGCCCTTGGCGCGGGCTACCTGACCGGGCGCGCGGGCCTGCTCGTCCTCGCCGGCGGCATGCTGGCCTACGTCGTCATCAACCCGGCCCTCTACGCCATGAACTGGCTGCCCGCGACGGTGGATGCGCCCGAGGCGCCGGGCTTTGCCTATGAGAGCATCAACCGTCCGCTGGGCATCGGCCTGCTGCTGGGCGGCGCGCTGATGGGCGTCGTCGCATCGCTGCCAGCCATCAAGGAAGCCTTCAAGTCCATCGCGTCGGCACAGGTGACCGCCGCGCGCGCAGGCGCGGGAGGCGGGCGCGACGAGCTGGGGATCCGCGTCCTCGTCGTCGCCGTCTTGGCGGCCCTCGTGCTGCTCTTCGTCGCCGCCGACTTCACGGGCAGCCGCGCCATCAACACCGCCGACCCCATTACCGGCGAGCAGATCGAGAGCAACGAGTACGAAACGACGTACAACGGCTACGTCGTCGCCTTCGCCAGCGCCGAGGCGCTCGAGGCCTTCGAGGACGCGTCGACCGAGCGTCAGGCCGAAGCCGTCGAGGACCTCGCCGCCGACAAGCCCGGCCTGCTCGCCGGGCTCGACCCGCACCTCCGAGCGGCGCTCATCGCGATCGTCGGCGCCCTGTGGATCTGGTTCGCCGGCATCATCATCGCCCAGTGCACGGGCATGACCGACTGGTCGCCCATCTCCGGCATGGCGCTGCTGACCGTCGTGCTTGTCATGCTGCTGGGCGGGCCGGGCGGCGTCGTCGGAGCCGTGCTCATCGGCGCGGCCTTATGCGTCGCCATCACATGCGCCGCCGACATGATGGCCGACTTGAAGACCGGCTACCTCGTCGGCTCCGTGCCACGACGACAGCAGACCGTCGAACTCATCGCCACGGGCATCGGCCCGCTGATCACGATGGCCGTCCTGCTCGTCATCGTCGCGGGCAACCAGGCCAAGTTCGGCGTGCCCATCGGCGCTGGGACCGACACCGTCGCGCCCCAGGCCCAGGCGCTCGAGGCCATCATCACCGGCGTCCAGGGCGGCCAGATGCCCTACGCCCTCTACGGCTTCGGCGCGCTCATCGGCGCGCTCCTCGGCCTCGGGGCGTTCTCAGGCCTCGGCGTCCTCGTCGGACTCTCCATGTACCTCCCGATGCTCTACATCTCGACGTACGGCATCGGGTGCGTGATCAACATCATCGTCGCCAAGGCCAAGGGGCCGCGGTGGGCGGAAGAGTGGGGTGTGCCGCTGGCGGCGGGCTTCATCGTGGGCGATGCCGTGCTCGCTCTGGGCGTCAACACCGCCGTGCTGATCGGAGGCTGATCGATGAAGCTGCTGGCCTACATCCTGATGGCCCTGGCGACCATGGCCGGGAGCATCTCCGCGGCAACCGCGTACCTCGTGCCGATCACCGCGGGCGTCCTCGACGAGCAACGCCTCACGGGCGACCCCGACGCCGAGGAGTTCAACGGCATCACCCTCGCCGCGCCCGCGGGCGCCTTCGATCCCACCACGGACGAGGGCGAGGCCCTCGTGAAGACGCTCAACACGCTCCGCGAGGCGGCCCAGGAGAAGCGTGAAGCCGAGGCCCCCGAGCCGCTGCTCAAACGCGAACCCGTCACCGTCGACACCCCGCCCCTGCCCGAGGTCGATGCCGCCGACCCAGGGGTGAAGCAGGTGCGCGAGCGTGAAGAGATCAAGCCCATTGCGATCAAAGACGAAGAGCTCACGCCGCAGCTGCTCGAGCTCCTGCGTGAGAACGACGTCGAGTTCGTCAAGAGTGCGTCCTTCGACCCCACGATCTGGTTCGGCCTCTGGCCCTCGTGGGTCTTCGTCGCTTCCGTCCTGGTGCTGCTGGGCTCGGCGATGATGGTCCGCGCTGCCAGCAAGGCGCCGGACAAGAAGGCCCCCGAGTACGGTGCCGCGCAAGAGGGTGGCCCGCAGGGCGTGCCCACCGAACCCCTCGCCATCGCCCAGGCCATGCGCCTGGAAGTGGAAGCCGTCGCTCAAGAGGTCGGCGCGACGGCCGACGGCAAACGCCAACTCGCGTTGATCGTCGACCGCCTGGGCGAAGTGCAGCGGACGCTCGTGCCCGCCTTCGCCGCCTCGCGTCCCACGATCATCTCCCGCATGGGAATGGGCGGCTATGCGCAGGTCATGGACATCTTCGCCGCCAGCGAACGCGCCATCAACCGCGCTTGGTCCGCCGCCGCCGACGGCCACGTCGAAGAGGCCCGGCAATCCCTCATCCTCGCCGAAAACCTCATCCCCGGCGTCGAAGAGAAGCTGGCGTAAAGGTCGCGGCTCGAGGGTGCCACTGACCCGGCTCCGCGGGTCAGTGCTGCCTTGCTCGACCACAAGT
>CAYTSW010000216.1:0-3544 GCA_964440605.1 uncultured Phycisphaeraceae bacterium
GTGGGAAAGCCTCGATTGGGGCGACGACGCCGACGACCGCGCCATGCCCCGCCAGCTCCAGAAAGGCCTCGTCGCACCCCACCACATGCACCGCCGGCGTGAACGCCCGGCACACCTCGAACACCCGCTCCGACAGCTCGCGATAGCGATCGAACCGCACCGGCAGGTACACCCCCTGCGGGCACAACTGCACCGCCCGCGTGAGCGACATCGCCGAGTGCACTCCAAACACGCGCGCCTCGTAGCTCGCCGTGCTGACGACGCCCCGCCCCGCCGAGCCGTCCGGTTTGAGCGACCCGCCGACGATCACCGGCTTCCCGCGCAGCGACGGGTCGTCCATCATTTCCACTTGCGCAAAGAAGGCGTCGAGATCGAGGTGCGCCCACACCGCGCGCTCCCACACTCGTTGCCCCGCCGGCTCGGGCGTGGGCGGCGTGCGCGCAGCGGGATGGAGCGGTTCGTCCATCACCCCATGATTGGTCGCGCACCCGCGGCCGCCCAACGCGGGCGGGCCCGAGCCGTCACTGATCGCGGTCCATCAACCACGCTCGGCCCTTCCACGCCTCGCGGAGCGTCTGAGCCTCACCCGGCGTGCTGAGTTCGTGCGCCCCGTGACGGATCACCCGCTCGGCGGGCCGCGTCACAGGCATGCGGGTCCTCACGGCCGATTCCTCGCTGCGCGCCGTCCCTTCGGCATTATCCCGCCGACACATAGCCCGCTCCTTCGTCGACGCCGGCTCTTACCCCGACACGCCCCCTCGGCGCACCGGAGTCCGGCTGAGAGATTGGACGCCGAACCTCACGCGGCGTTCGGCAAAGCGGCCGCCCGATCCGTCCGCTGCACGCGCATCAACGCATCCCGCAGACTCGAGCCGAGCGCCCGATCGTGGCCGAGCCCGAGCCCGTCCAACCTCTGAAGCACATGGGCAAGCATCGAGGTTCGCGCCCCGACATCACCGAATGACAACACATAAGCCAAAGCGATGATGTCCGCCGCCCGAGCCGTCAACGCCCGTTTGCCCAGCCGGGCGGTCTGCTCGAGCCAGGTCGTCACCACCTCTTCGGCCCTGCGGGCGACCTCCTCCGCCGCCTCGATCAGTTCAGCGAGGTCCGCCGCGCCCGCCCCGAGTCGCTGGCCGAGATGCGACTGCTCGAGAAACGCCGAGAGCCCGACGAGGGCCGAGGCCGCGGGGAGCGCTCCTCCAACGCCCCCCACGACCGGCCCGCTTCCCTCGACCACCCGCGATGCCAGCGCCACGCCCAGCTTCGAGGGCCGAAACGTCAGCCGCGACACCTGGCCGCAGGCCAGGCCCGATGCCACCACGTCGAGCCGCTCCGCGCCCGACAGCCGCAGGCGGACCGCCAGCGGCAGGGGACGCTCGGGGCGGAGCAACTCGCTCAACAGGACGTCGTGATCACCACGCTCAATCAGGTGTCGCACTCGGGCTAGACTCGGCATCGCAACGATCCTCCACATTCGGTTGAACGGTATTCGTTCGGTGGTCGATGTCCGGAGTATGTTCGGATACTGATACCCTGTCAAGACGCAAACAAAGATTTCTCGAGCGCAGCGGGATCGCCCCGAGCAACACCCGCCCGGCCCCTCGCGGTATCGTCCCGCCCAGGCTCACGCCGCGCGGGCGCCTCGGAGCGTCCCCGGCTCCGCACCCACCGACCCCAGCCGAGCACCGACATGACCGACAACCCCTACTCGTCCTACCCCGAGGAACACGCCCCCGATGAGATCGGCTTTGAACGCCCGCAGTCCAACCCCCTTGGCGTCGTCGGCTTCGTGCTCGCGCTGCTCGGGCCGCTCGCGCCCATCGGGTTCATCGTCAGCGCCATCGCGATGGCCCGCGAGCCAAAGGGCTTCGCCATCGCCGGGCTCATCGTCGGCGTCATCATGACGATCATCGCCGCGGGTTGCGGCTACGGGCTCTGGTGGATGTACGACATGGGCGCCAAGCCCGTCCTCGAAACCCAGGCCGAGTATCAGGCCATCTCTGCCGCCCTCAACCGTCAGGGTGCTGGTTCGCCTGACGACCCCGCCGACCTCGCTTCGCTCGGGCTCTCGTCCGACGAGCTCACCGATTACTGGGGCAATCCGTACCAGCTCGAGTACGCCACCGACGGATCGTGGCAGCTCCGCGTCATCGGACCCGACGGGCAGCCCGACTCCCCCGACGACGCGGTCATCCCCGCGGGCGTCGCTCCCGAGAACCTCAGCCCTTATCTGCAGCGGACGCTCGAGGCGCACATCCAGCAGGCGATGGGCGTGCCTTCTCCGACGCCGGCACCGGCGCCTCAGCAGCCGACCCCGAACCAGCCCTGACCCCCGCCCGCCCCGGTTTCCTATGCCGCCGAGGGTCGTCATGCGGTAGCATGCGACGCATGAGCCAGCCCCCCGCACACAGCAACGGTCTCGGCGTTGCCGGTTTCATCTGCTCGCTCGTCGGCGTCATCGGCTGCTGGGGCTTCTTCCCCGTCTACCTGCTCACCCCCATCGGTTTCATCCTGAGCCTCATCGCCGTGTTCAAGCCGCCGCGCGGCTTCGCGATCGCCGGGCTGGTCATCGGCGCTGTCGGCTCCTGCGGCGTGGTGCCGGCGCTGCTTTTGCTCCCGGCGCTCTTTATCGGGCTCGGTGTGGGCGGGCTTCTGGCGGGGCTCTTCGGTTTCCTCGGCCCCGAGATCGAGACCCAGTTCGAGCTGGGCATCATCGAAGCGCGCATCGGCGCGTACGAGCAAGAGAACGGCGCCCCCCCACCCGGGCTGGCCAGCCTCAACCTCGACGCCGACCTCCAGACCGACGGCTGGGGCAACGCCTACCGCTACCAGCTCCGGCCCGACGGTACGTACACCCTCTCCTCCATGGGCCCCGACGGCGTGCCCGACACCGCCGACGACCTCACGCAGTAACGCGCCCTTCGCCCCTTCTGCCGATCTGGCAGCCCGGATACGCCGGCGCGCCGTGCCCGCGGTGTCGCAACCGCTGCGCACGACTCCGGCGTGCGCCGCGGGTGGCATCGTGCTTGCATGATCTTGGTGACCGTCCGCGCATCCACGCCGCCGGCCCATCGACATCTGAATGAGTGAAGGAGACTCCCCTATGTCCAAGATCATCGGCATCGACCTCGGCACGACCAACTCCGTCGTCGCCGTCATGGAAGGCGGCTCGCCCAAGGTCCTCATCAACGCCCAGGGCAACCGCACCACCCCCTCGGTCGTCGGCTTCACCGACAAGGGCGAGCGCCTCATCGGCCAGCCCGCCAAGCACCAGCAGGTCACCAACCCCAGGAACACCGTCTACTCCATCAAACGCTTCATGGGCCGGCGTCACGCCGAGGTCCACGACGACGAGCGCCGCGTCCCCTACGAGCTCACCGGCGCCGAGCAGGACCTCGTCAAGGTGAAGGTCAAGGACAAGCAGTACTCGCCGCCCGAAGTCAGCGCGATGATCCTGGGCGAACTCAAGAAGGTCGCCGAGGACTACCTGGGCGAAAAGGTCACCGAGGCGGTCATCACCGTCCCGGCCTACTTCAACGAC
>CAYTSW010000217.1:0-3508 GCA_964440605.1 uncultured Phycisphaeraceae bacterium
GTTGCGAGCCCGATGGAGCGGCCTCAGGCGGGGTCGCCGGCCGCATCGCGATCGGCGGTGAGGCCGAGTGAGGCGGGCTTGGGTTCTTCGACGTGGGCGCTGGCGGCGGGGGCCGGTTCGGCGATGGTCTCCAAAGCGCTGCGGGCGGCTTCGGGGTCGTACCCCGCGACCGCCTTGGTCTTCCAACGCCCGCTGGCGAAGCGCCAGAGCATCAGCAGGGCGGTGAGGGCGATGTAGCTCGCCGCGGCGACCCAGGGGCCAAGGGGGCCCCAGTCGTTGAACTTGTGGGTGACGATCCAGCCGCCGCCGATCATGATGACCCAGGTCGCGACGACGCTGACGAGGCCGGGCCAGACGGTGTCGCCCGCGCCGCGCAGCGCGCCGGAGAGGGCGATGACGGTGGCGTCGAAGAGTTGGAAGGCCGCCGCGACGATGAGCACCTTGCCGGTGAGCGTGATGATGGCGAGTCGAGTCTCTTCGCTCATGCCCTGACCGGCATCGACGGGCGGGGCGAAGACCGCCGCCAGGCTTTCACCCGCCAGAATGAAGACCATCGCGCACAGACCCATGTAGGCGAGCGTCAGGCCAAGGCCCTGCCAGGTTCGGCGGGCGGCGAGATCGAAGCGCCGGGCGCCGACGTACTTGCCCACGATCGCCGAGAGCGCGATGGAGAAGCCGACGGCTGGCATGAAGCTCAGGTGCATGTACCGCATGGCGATCTGGCCCGAGGCGGCGCTGACGGCGGCCTCCTGCCCCTTATCAAAGTGCGGGAGGAAGCCGCCCATGAAGACCCACCAGCAGAAGACCTCGACGCCCCACATGGCGGCGGCGGGCCAGCCGATGCGCAGGAGGTCCCGCATCTTGTCGAGCGCGGGCCGCCAGCAACTCCGCGTGCCGTAGGCGTCCTGATACTTCGGGCTCAGAAAGACCACCATCAGAATGGCGACTTCGAGCACGCCGCAGATGACCGTAGCGATCGCGGCGCCGGCGACGCCCATCTCCGGTGCCCCCAGCGCCCCGCGCACGAGCATGTAGCTCAGCCCGACGTTGACCAGGTTGGCTACGACGGCGGCGACCATGACGATGCCAGGGCGGTGCATGCCGAAGAAATAGTGCGACATCCCGCGAGCGCAGGCGGTCGCGACCATGCCCAGCAGCAGGATCCGCCCGTACAGCGTCTCCATGCGGATGACTTCGGCGTCGGGCGGCGCGACGCCCACCGCGGCGCGCATCAGTTCGTACAACTGCGGGAAGAACACCGCCAGCGGGATGAAGGCGACGAGCCATGCGAGCACGTTCAGCCACACGCCGTTCCAGGCATACGCCGCGCCCTCCTCGGGTGTGCCCGCGCCGAGGTTCTGGCTGACGAAGGTGTTGACGACGCTGACGGCGCCGAAGATGACCGCCGCGGGGACGAAGGCAGCGACGGCGCCCTGCCCGACCGCGGCGATCGCGCCGGGGCCCAGAGGCGCGACGATCCACGTGTCGACGAACTGCATGATCGTGTATGACGTCATCGTCACCACGGCCGGGATGGCGATCTTGCCCATCTCCAGCAGCGCGTGCGTCGTGTCCTCGGGCGCGGCGATGGCGGCGTCCGCGGGCGTGGCGACATCCCGGTTGTTGCTGACTCCCTCGTCCATGCCGCCGCTCCGGTGGTCCACGCCGACGGCGTGGCGAAGATGCTACGCCGAGCGCCGACAAGGGCTACCCGCACGGTCCAAGTAAGGCGGGCGGTCATCGAGTGGGATGGCGTTCAGCTCTCGGACGACAGGCCATAGGCCCTCATGAAGTCGTTCTCGAAGATGCGGCGAACCGACGGGGTGGGGAGCAGGGCTTCGCGCGCCGCAAGCCAGCGGTCGAGGCGGTCGGCGTAGGTGTCGCGCAGGTGACGAGCGGACATGCGGTGCTCGAGCTTGCCCCAGTGAAACGTGTGCGGGATGCCGGCCTGCGCGATGGCGCGGCGGACGTTCGTGAGATACTTGCCGCTCTTGCTGGTGTAGATCGTGTCGAGTTCGAGCGTTGCCGTGGGATCGAACTTGGTGAAGGCGAGCAAGGCCTCGGAGCCTTTGACGAAGCGGCTGGAGATCAGGACGGGCAGGATGCCGTCGAGCTGTTTGTATTCGTGGAAGGCGATGTCCCACGCCTCGAGCACGTGGTCGATTGGCATGCCGGTGCCGCTGACCTGGAGCTTGCCCCGGACGGCCTCGCCGCCGAACAGGTCGCCGAGGAGGGCGGTCTGGACGAACGGACGCAGCCGTATGCGCATCTGCGCGTTCAGCGTGTCGACGAAGGCCGAAGTGATGGACCGCGGCAGGTGGCCCAGAAGGGAGGCGACGAGGTCGAGCCCGGCGGCGCCCGGGACGGGGTCGCGCCCGTCGCGCTCGGGCGCCGCGTACGTGTCCTCCCACGATTCCCAGTCGTCTTCGAAGAGCATGAGCACGGTGGCTTCGTCCGGTGGCGCGCCCTCGTTGGGGTTGAAGTAGACCTGAAAGTGGTGCGGACGGTCGGTGTCGACGTGATCGGGGAGGTTCGCGCGCGTGAGGTCGAGGCCGGAGAGGTCGAGCGTCGTCGTGGCGGCCTTCAACGCGTCGTCGAAGGGGTGCTGGAACCGCGCGGCGTGCACGATGAAGAGTGGCCGCGTGTCGATCATGAAGCCCCGGATGATGCCCATGGCACCGAAGGAAACAAGGGCGGCGTTGAACAGATCGTCATCGGCGACATGCGTGGCGTTGAAGTGTTCCGCGAAGCGGGGCTTCACCGCGGGCGCCGAGGCGCGCTGAAGAAAGACGGACGATCGAGGCCCGGTGACGATGTGCAGCGCGACGACGAAGTCGGGCGTGGCGCCGAAGCTGAACGCGGACCCGTGCGTGTTCGTGGAAACGGCGCCGATGAGCGTCTGGCCGTCGTTGGAGCCGGACGTCCGCAGGGAGCGGCCCCAGTGACGGAGGAAATGGTTGACGGTGGAGATGGATTCGCCGCACTCGAGGAAGCAGAGACGGAGGTCTTCGTTGTCGTACGGGCTCTCGGCGGAAGCCCTGCCCACGAAGAAACGCAGGAGTCGGAGCATCGTGGGGTTGATCACGCGGTCGCGGCACAGGCCCACCCGGCTGAGCGACCACTCGCGGCCTTGGATGCGCAGCTCTCGGTCGTGGGCGACGGCGTCGCGGACAATCGCCTGAAGCTCGCTCGTTCCGCTGTTGTACGCGTCGAGCCGCGTGCCAAGGTCGTCGGGCCCGTCGTACGCCTCGAACTCGTACACGCCCTCGACGGTGTGCCGGTAAGCCAGATGCCGGCCTTCGAGGGGCCTGTCACGTGGCACAAACATGCGCCGGGGCATCGGTCAGCCCTCGCCCGACGGATCGGCCTGCCCGAGAACGGGAGGCTGATCGCCCGGCCGGGGCGGGGCGCCCTGCGGTGCGCGCTCGCGATAGCGCACCTCGATGGGCTTCCAGATGCCCAGGGTGATGACGCTCACGACGTCGTACAGAAAGTTGTCGTGCACGAC
>CAYTSW010000218.1:0-1262 GCA_964440605.1 uncultured Phycisphaeraceae bacterium
GCCACCGAAGGCACGCAGCGCTACTTGAGGTGGTCGGGGAGGCTGGCGTGCAGGGTCTTGAGGTCCTGGGCGCGGTCGCGAGGCATGACGAGCGTCGCGTGGTCCGTGTGGACGACGATCAGGTCTTCGGCGCCGAGGATCGCCACCGTGTGGTCCGGGTCGGTGTTGACCGCCAGGCTGTTCCCGGACTCGTGAAACATCGCCTTGCCGCTGGACTTGTTGCCCGCCTTGTCGGCGTTGTCGAGGGTCTCGGCGAAGCTGGGCCAGGAGCCGACGTCGAGCCACTTGAGGTCCATCTTCACGGTCGCCACTTTCACCGCGGTGGCTTCGCGCTCCCCGCCGCGGGCCCGGGCCTGCTCGCGAGCCGCGGGCTCCATGATCGCGTAGTCCACGCTGATCTTGGGCAGGGCCGGGTACACCTCGTTGAGCACCTGCGACTGCTGACCGGTGCCCCACGCCTCGGCGATGCGCATCAGGCCTTCGTGCGAGCCGGGCTTGTAGCGGCGCAGGCAGTCGAGGATGGTCGCCGCCTTCCAGACGAACATGCCCGAGTTCCAGCCGAACGCGCCCGAGTCGAGATACGCTTGGGCGTGCTCGAGGCTGGGCTTCTCGACGAAGCGCTCCACACGGTGCGCGAGCCCCTCGAACCCTTCGATCGCTGTGCCCTGTTCCACGTAACCGAAGCCGGTCGCGGCGTACGTCGGCGTGATCGCGAACGTCGCCAGCCGCGTCGGGTCGTCTTCGACGAGGCGGTAGCCCACGTCGAGGATGCGGCGGAAGTCGTCGGCCGGGCGGATGATCTGGTCCGCCGTCAGCACGGCGAAGACGGCGTCGGGGTCCTGCTTGTGCAGCACCGCCGCGGCAAAGCCAACGGCGTTGACGGTGTCACGACCGACCGGCTCGCCCAGGATCATCGCGTCGGCGATGTTCGGGATCTGCTCCTTGATCGGCGCGCGGTAGCTCTCGTTCGTGCAGATCGCCCGACGCTCGGGCGGGATCAGCCCGTCCAGCCGATCCCACGCGACGCGCAGCAGGCTCGTACGCGAGCCGTCGCCCGCCTCGAGCAGTGGGGCGAGCTGCTTGGGCGTCGCCTGGCGCGAGACGGGCCAGAGCCTCGTGCCGACGCCGCCGGCCATGATCATCGCGTAACGCATATGTGCACCTTGCGGCCGCCCGTCCCCCGGAGCGGGAGGAGGCGCGCGCCCAGTCGAGTGAAGCGGGAGTCCGATCGCGGGTCAGGATCGTAACGCCAGAGCCGCGGC
>CAYTSW010000218.1:1362-3494 GCA_964440605.1 uncultured Phycisphaeraceae bacterium
CGGCCTCGGCCCGGCCCTCGCCGAGGTGGACGAGCGCGGCAACCGCCTGCTGGGCGGCATCATCGAGACGCCCGGCATCGCCATCGAGCTTGGCCTCCACGTCACCGGCCGCGACGCCGCGCGTGAGGCCCAACTCGCCCACGCGGTCCCGCAGCTCGAGCACCATCGTGTCGGCCGTCTTCTTGCCGATCTCCGGCAGCGTGCGCAGGAAGGCGGCGTCGCCCTCGGCGATCGCCCGCGCGATGCGATCCGCCGGCGCCTTCATCACGCGCAACGCCCGCCTGGGGCCGAGACCCTTCACGCCCGTCAGCAGATCGAAGACACGCTTCTGCGTCGCATCCGCGAAGCCGAGCGTGCGCGGCAGGAAGCTCGCGCCCTGACCCTGCCCCTCGAGAAACTCGTGCGTCAGCAGTGTCACCGTCTCGCCCGTGCGCGGCGCAAGGTCCTCGGCCGCGACGGGCGGGATGAGCAGCTCAAAGACCTCGGCGTGCCCGCCCGCGTGGTCGAGCCGCAGTTCGAGCCGATCGGGCTCGACGCCAAGCAGCGTGCCGGTGATGCGTGTGCGCACGTGGGTCAGTCTCCGCTGGGTGTGTCCGCGTCGCCCACGCGCCGGCGCATGGCCGTACGCGCTTCATCGAGGCGGGGGTCGTCGTCGTCAACGATCTCGCCGGTCGCTTCTTCGTAGTAACGCCCGTCGACATTGATAAGAAAGCGGTGCCCGGCGCCGATGATCGGCGCCCGCTCGGTCGTCGGCCAGCCGGTCGCGCTCGCGATCCGCCCGCGCAGGTCCGCGACGATCTGGGCCGGCTTCATCGAGCGGTCCTCGGCGTAATCCACCGGCTCGAGAAACCGCACCACCGAACGGCTCGTGCGCACCAGGCTCGCGAACGCGGGGTCGATCTGCGGCGTCCCTTCGATCACCACCGGCAACACCAACGCCCGCGAGCGCCGGATCATCAGCCCCACGCCCTGCTTGAACGGGAGCACGTGCCGCGGCGGACGCTCGAGGTGGCCTTCCGGGAAGATGCCCAGCGCGCCGCCGCCCTCGAGGTGGCGCAGCGCCGTGCGCAGGCTCGCGGCGTCGGGCGCGTCGCGGTCGACGAAGATGATCCGCCCCAACTCCCAGAACCCCCCGGCCCACGGCACGCGCATGTCGGCGGCCATCATCCATCGCGGCTCGAAGTCGAGCCCCGCCTGGATGAGCACGGTGTCGACGCCCGAGGTGTGGTTGGGCGTGAGGATGAGCGGCCGCCCGGCGCGCAGGGCGTCGCCCGCGGCCCGGGCGTGGTGGAGGCCCTCGAAGCGCACGCGGTGAACGCGGCGCGCATAGACGTGCATGACCCAGACGAAGAAGCCGACGGGGATGTTCTCGTCGCCCGCGGAGCCGCGGGTGTCGTGGCGGGCGAACCGCGAGCCGAGGTAGGCGAGGACGGTCCAGAGCAGCGCCGCGCCGGCGAGCAGTGTGATCGTGAGTCCGTTCACGGGGCCGATGGTAGCGGGGCGGGCCGGGGTCGAGTGCGGAGTGGTGGGGTAGAGTGGGCGTGGTGGGCCCCGTAGCTCAGCGGTTAGAGCAGACGACTCATAATCGTTCGGTCCTCGGTTCGAATCCGAGCGGGGCTATTGCGTCGGGCGTGGGGCGAGGGTGTAGTCCGGGTGGTGGTTTTCGAAGAGTTCGAGGAACGGGCGGGTGATTTGACCTGACCGACGCCGGTCGTTGTCGATGCTGCCGATGGAGTGCTCGGGTGACGAGATGCGGATGCGCAGGCCGCCGGGATCGATCGTCATGGTGTCTTCGTTGAGGACGAGACTCGTTAGCGCGGATCGACTTCCGTCCGAGTCTTGGTGCATGTTTTCGTACGCGTTCCAGACCACACGATCGCCATCGAGCACTCCGACTTGGTGCGCGAAACAGACGTCTCGGATCGGCGACCGATCCGGGTTGTTGAGGACCACTCAGTATGGCTTGTCGAGGCTGCAAAGTTGTTCAGCGTCAGCGTGACATGCCGAGCGACGTAGTCATCGAGCGCCGCCCCGCCGCGAGCGGGGCGATCGTTTCGAACGCCGTGGGGTCGTCTTGGTCGAAGGTCCTGACGGTGGCGGGGTGAGCGAACGTCCACTCTCGGATCGTGCTC
>CAYTSW010000219.1:0-3461 GCA_964440605.1 uncultured Phycisphaeraceae bacterium
GGGGGTGGGGAGGGAGGGTAGGCTGTCCGGATGAGCCCGAGCGAGCGTGAGCGGTTCGACGCGTTGGTGGAAGAGGCCATCGAAGCCCTCCCGCCCGCGCTGCAGGAGTTGATCGAAGAGCTGCCCATCGTGGTGGAGGACCACCCCTCGCGCGACATGGCCGAAAAGCTGCTGCAGGAGTGGGCGGCGACGGGAGGCGACGCCGACCCCGACGACTCGCCCGAGCGTCTCATGGAGGAGCTCTGCGGCCTGCACGACGCGCGCTCCTACCTCGAGGAATCCGTCGAGCAGCCGCCCGACGCGCCGGGCATGATCATGCTCTTCCGCGACGGCATCCTCGCCCAGGCCGGGGGCTGGGACAATGAGCACGGCGACGACGCCGTCTACGAGGAAATCACCATCACCCTCCTCCACGAAATCGGCCACCAGTTCGGACTCGAAGAAGACGACCTCGAGAACCTCGGCTACGCGTAGGCGCCCGCGCATCGCGGGCGATGCTCAACCCGCCGCTGCCGCCAGGTCTTCCGCCGAGGCGTCCATGTTCGTGTACACCTTCTGCACGTCGTCGTGATCTTCGAGGGTGTCGATCAGCCGCAGCACCTTGGCGACGTCCTCTCCGCTGATGACCGCGTCATTGGTCGGGATCATGGTCAGCTCCGCCGAAGACGTTTCGATCCCCGCCGCGTCGATCGCTTCCTTTACCGCGATGTAGTCCTCGACCGACGTCGTGATCGACCATGTGTCGTCCTCTTCCGACACGTCCTCGGCGCCCGCCTCGAGGCCGATCTCCATGAGCTGCTCTTCCGTCGCCCGGTCCGCCTCGATCGTGATCAGCCCCTTGGCCTCGAACATGAAGGCGACGGAGTTGGATGTGCCCAGGTTGCCGCCCGCCTTCGTGAAGATCGAGCGCACGTCCGGCGCGGTGCGGTTGCGGTTGTCGGTGAGGCAGTCCACGATCACCGCGACGCCCGCCGGGCCGTACCCCTCGTAGCGCACGGCTTCGAAGTCGGCCCCGTCGTTGCCCAGCCCGGCGCCCTTCTCGATGGCCCGCTGGATGTTGTCCTTGGGCATGTTGACCGCCTTGGCCTCTTCGATGGCGTAGCGGAGCTGAAGGTTGGCGTCGGGGTCCGGCCCGCCGTGCTTGGCCGCGACCATGATGGCCTTCGACGCCTTGCTCCAGGCCTTGCCGCGCTTGGCGTCCTGGCGCGCCTTCTTGTGCTTGATGTTGGCCCATTTGCTGTGACCGGCCATGACGCTCGTGCTCCTTCGATAGTCAGCGTGCGCAAAGACGCGTGCGGGGGTGGATCATTGATCGGGCAGGCCGTCCGGGTACACGGGCGAGAGCCGCGGCTCGTCGCCCCGCTCGATCGCTTCGGCGTTGAACTCGATCGTCTCGACGAGTGTGCCGAACGACTCGAGCAAGCGCCGCCCGACGGCGTAGGCGGGAAACTCGCGTCGGATCGCGTCGATTGCCATCCGGGCGGTCGTCTTCGAGCGCGCCCAGTACTCCAACGCCGCCTCGGTGTCGCCCAGGCGAAAGTGCGTCTGCGCGATGTGATCGAGGACGACCGGCATGGAGAAGCGCGTGTCACGCTCGTTCATCGGTTCGAGCTTGGCCAGCGCTCGCTCGAGCAGCGGCAGCGCCTCCTCGTATCGGCCTTGGGTGTACCGCGCCCATCCGAGCGAGTCGATGATGTTCTCGTTATCGGGCATGACCTCGTAGGCCTTCTCGATCCGCTCGATCGCCAGCGCGTGGCGACGGTCCTGCTCGAGCAGGCGGTACCCGAAGTTGTTGTTGGGCATCGGCGCATCACCCTCGGCCTCGAAGCCCGCCAGCGCGACGGCGTCGGCAAGCTCGTGCTGCCCCAGGTTCGAGAGCTCCCCGCTGATCGCATACGCGGCGTAGGCGGTGGGCGAGGTCGGCTCGCCCGGGTTGCCCGTCGGCCGCAGGCTGTCCTGCGCCTGCTTCAGCAACCAGGCCACCCCACGCACGGTGTCCTTATCGTTAACAGGCGGCGACGGCTCCAGCAGGTCGCGCGCGACCCGGTCGAGCTGCGCATCGATCGCGTCGTCGGGAGCCGCGGCTTGCGAGGCGGTCTGCCACATCAGCAACGCCGCGCCCGCCCGCACGCTGTCATCGCCCGGCGTCGCGAGGGCGTCGGCGGCGAGACGCACCGCGATACGAGAACGCGTCAGGTTCTGCTCCAACTGCTCACGATGCCGACGCAACTGGTTGGAAAAGAGCTGCGCGATCGCCATGTTCTCCGCCGCACCCTCCGGCGGCGTGGGCTGGAAGGGGACCACGCCCACCGCGTTTGCCGCGGCGTTGGCGGCCTGGTACCGCAGTCCCAACGGATCGCCCGTACGCCGCGCGGCGCGCTCGACGAGGCGTCCCGCCCGTTCCGCATCGCTGTCGTGCCTCGCAAAGGCGACGCCGATCGTCCGCTCCGTCTCCGGGTCGAATCCCGTATAGGCGCCGTGGAGTTGATCGGTCACCTCCAGCCAGGGCTCGCCGGTGTCGCCGCGCATCACGCGGGAGACAACGGCGCCCATCAGCCGCCGCGCCCACGCGTCGGCGAGCGCCGGACGTTGCGGCGCGGGGGGCAGCAGCTCGGGGAGGGAGGCGCGCACCGGTTCGATGTCGCCGCGGGTCGCGAGGATCACCAAACGCTGCGCGTCGCGGGCGCGGCTGGGGGGAAGAAACTCCAGCCGGCGCAGCTCGATGCTCTCGGCGGTGTCCGACTCCCCGAGCGACTCTTCGTACAGCCGCGCGAGCCGGCGTTGCAGCGCGAGATCGCCCGGGCGCTCCGCCGCGGCATCGGCGAGCGTGTCCAACGCGAGCCGAATCCGATCGTCCCGCACCGCGCGGTCGACAAAGGCTACACGCACGTGCGCCAGACCGGGCCACTCGCCGAGCGTGCCCCGGAGCCACGCCATCGCATCGTCCGGGCCGAGCGTCTCGGCGTGCAGCAGCGCCGCCTGCTCCATGAAGGGCCGAGTCAACGCAACGGGCCGGATGAGCGTGCGAGCCAAGTCGACCTGCCCGCGTCGCAACGCATCCGAAGCTCGGATGATCACGCGCTCGGGCGAGAGCGGATCGATGGACGCCAGCGTCTGCACCGCCCGCAGAAAGACGTGCTCGCGGCCCCCATCAAGGTCGTCACGCGTCAGCAGCGCCGTGCGGTACGCCGCCTCGATAGATGAGGGATCGAGCGTCGAGGCTCGGTCGGCGAGAGACGCGGCCCGCTCGATCGCCTCATCGTCCGTCGCGTCCGCGGCCCGGGCGGGGTCCGTCACGGTCAACTCTGCGGCGCGGAGCAGCGCCCACGCGCGGTGCTCGGGCGCCGTGCTCTCGTCGTCGGCGATGCGCAGGCTCGCCTCAATCGCCTCGGCGTGTCGCGCGCGAGCCGACAACGCCTCGACCAGCAGCCACTCGGCGGTCCCTCCGTCGCTCCGGAGCG
>CAYTSW010000220.1:0-3432 GCA_964440605.1 uncultured Phycisphaeraceae bacterium
GCTCGAAGGTCTGCCCGAGCCGCCGACGCTGCTCGAACTCCTGCCCTGGTGGTCGCTCGCGGCGACCGCCGCGCTGCTGCTGCTGACGATCGCGTGGCTGCTCCAGCGCTGGATGAGCCGGGACCGCTCGATCGAGGCCGACGCCCGCCGCGCCTTCGAGACTCTCGCCAAACGCCTGCGACTGAGCGCCGCCGACCGGTCCGCTGTGCGCGCGCTCGCCCAAGCCGCCGAAATAGAACCCGCCGCTCTGGTCCTCAGCCGCTCGGCCTTCGAGTGGGCAACCGAGCACGCACCGAGCAGCGGGCCCGACTTGGCCGCGTTGCACCGACGGCTCTTCGGCTGACGCTGGGCTGGCCACGCTCACCGGCACGGCTTGCGAGCAAGCCGTGGCACCCTGATTTCCCTGCAGAAGACGCGTGCCACGGGTTGCTCGCAACCCGTGCTCCCTCACCGAGGATGAAGCGACACGCACGACGAGCGGTCACCTCGCGTCGGTGCTGGTCATCAGCGCCGCAAACTCGCGATAAGTAAACGTCGAGACGTGGCCGTCCGTGTACGCGACTAACACGCCGAGCCCCGGATGATGCTCGGGGTGTCCATAGAGGAACGGCTTGCGGGAAGCTGAGAGGAGATCCTCGGCGCTCGCGATTATGTAGAAGGGTGCCTCGTCCGTCGGCCGACGCTCGGATCCGGACCACGCCTCGACGGGATCCCACACAACGAGACCCTGCAAGGCGAGCTCCTGCATGAGCCCCGAGGCGTCGTCCGGGAGCGTCCGATCGGGGACATTCCCACTGAGTTGGGCGGATGCTTGCACCACTTCCCATAGCCGCGTCGATGTCTCGACTCCCTCGGACCGGTCGCGCGGCGCGGTCAATCCGACCCCAACACCCGCCGCATGACCCGAGGCCACGAACGCATACATAAGAAGACTTGCGAGGACCCCTCCCGCGACAAAAGACACGAAGGTCAATGTAATCGTGCGGCGCGTCATGAGGTTCTCCTGATGTACGTTTCGCGAGATGCCGGCGTGTGTTCCGGGCCAGCACCTCGCTTCGACTTGACGCCGGCCTGAGCGCACCTCGCCTTCCTTCAGCAATCCATACGCTCTGACCATGACCGTCCCACCAACCCTCCTCCTGATGGGCCTCCGCGCCAGCGGCAAGTCCACCGTCGCCCGCCGCCTCGCCCGGACGCTGCGCGTGCCGGCGATCGACCTCGACGACGCCGTACGCGATCACTTCCTCGGCGCGACCGTCCGCGACATCTGGGCGACCCACGGCGAGCCGGCCTTCCGCCTCGCCGAAACCGAGGCGCTGCGAGCCATCCTCGCCGAACGGATCGTCAGCCCCCGCATCGTCGCCCTCGGCGGCGGCACACCCACCGCCCCCGGCGCCGCCGATGCGCTGCGCGACGCGACGCAACGCAAGGCCGCGATGCTCGTCTACCTGCACGCCCCGCCCGAACACCTCGCGGCTCGGTTGACGGCTGCCGAAACCGCGAACCGTCCGAGCCTCACCGGCGCCGGCGCAGCCGAGGAAGTCGCCCGCGTGTACGCCGAGCGCGACCCGCTGTATCGCGAGCTGGCCAGCGCGATCGTCGAGGTCGATCGCCCGATCGACGAAGTCGTCAACGAGATCCGGAAGCTCTGGCCCGCGGCGTCAGGCGGCGCGTGAGAAGCGGCCCGACTCCAGGCGGCCCAGCAGGCGCTCTTCGTCGCCGGGCGAGCAGAAGTTCGTGAACGTGCAGGCCATCCGCACGGGGCCGGGCACCTCGAGGTCATCCTCCTGCACCCACACGATGTTGGCCATCGCGAAGACGGCCCGCCGACGCGTCACGGGCAGCGAGGCGCCGCCGGGAAGCTCGATCCGCACGCCGACACGCGTGCCCGACTCGATCGGCTCATCGAGCTCGAAGCGCATGCCGCCGACGGAGACGTCGTAGGCGTGCCCGGTGCGGCCGAAGGCGAGCTCGTCGGGCAGGCGGACCGCGATGGTGGTGTACATCGAGGGCAGGGCATAGCGGACGTGCTGACGACGATCGGGTCCGATGCGCATGACGCGTCTCCGTTCGAGCTCCACCGCCGCGCGCACAAACGCGTCGCGGCCTCTCGACAATCGACGCCCCGCGGCCCGCCCTTCAGTCGTGCGCATACGTCCGCCGCAAACCCGCCCAAGCGCGGTGGTGATGAACGGAAGTCGCGAAAGCGAACGCCCGAAACAGGCGCCACTGTTTCCGATGGACCGGATCAGGGGGTGGCGGAGGGCTGCTCCGCCGTCAGTCGGACGCCGACGCGGGCGATCTTCACGCCCATCCTGTCCTCGATCTTCTTAATCAGGTGGTCCGGGATCGCATCGAGCACGGCTTCGCTCAGGTACTCCGGCACATCCAGCATCCGCCCGTCGGGCAGCTCGATGTGCAGGTGCTCATCGATATCGGCATCGAAGCGGCAGGGCCCCGTGCCGCTGGAGAAGCGTCGGCAGAGCCCGGCGCGCACCAGCACGTCGAGGGTGTTGTAGACGGTCGCCAGCGAGATGCCGGCTTCGTTCCGGCGGACGAGGGCGTGGAGCTGCTCGGCCGTCGGGTGCAGCTTGCAGGCGGCCAGCGCCTGGTACACCGTCATCCGCTGCTGTGTGCAGCGCAGATTCTTGCTGGCGAACAGGTCTCGTGTCTCGGTCATGGTGCAGTGCTGGACGACGCGTCCGCCCAACGATAGCGCGGCTCTCCGGGCTCGTCTGCAGCGGGACACGTGGGCTGTGGGGGCGGGCCGGACCCTAGGTGGAGGGGGCGTCGGCCGAGAAGACCATCTTGTAGTGGGGGATGCCGGCTTCGTGGAAGCGGTCGCCTTCGGTCTGCCAGCCGCAACGCTGGTAGAAGTCGACGGCGTCTTCGCGGGAGTGGCAGAAGAGGGTGGTGAGCCCCAGGCCAGCGAACGCGCGTCTTTCGAGGGTGGTGACAAGTTGGCGGCCGATGCCCTCGCCCTGTCGTTGCGGCTCGACGGCCATCTGCATCAGCTTGCCGGTGGTCCGGTCGGGGGAGTGGGGAAGGAGGCAGACGACGCCGACAACGAGCTCGCCCTTGGGGTGGGTGATGGTGGCGACGAAGTGCTCGAAGCGGTCCTCGAAGCCGGGGAACTCGTCTTCGAGCATGGCCATGGTGTAGTCGATGGGGTCGAGCAGGATGCGCTGGCGCAGCTCGACCGCCGGGGGGTAGAGCGGGTCGTCACGGGTGATGCGGCGGAAGTTGACCACGGCGTCTCCTGCCCTTGCCGCCACCCGGAGAGGTGCAAGATAGCAGACGCTTACCGGCTGCGCCACGCTCGGCGACAGGGCGAAGGGGACGAGACTCTTGGACCACGCGGCCTGGCGCGGTACCTTCCGCGCGTGACCCTGCGCGACCGCCCCGCATCTACAGACAAGCCCAACGCCGACG
>CAYTSW010000221.1:0-3394 GCA_964440605.1 uncultured Phycisphaeraceae bacterium
CTTGGAGGGTGGACCCCCCATGTTCACACCGGGTTTCACGGGCCCGATGCTACTCAAGGGCTGGAGCTCCATCCGAACGCTACGGGGCTGTCACCCGCTGCGGCGCGTCTTTCCATACGCTTCACGTCCATAGGAGCCGTCCGCTTTCGCTCGCCACTACTCACGGAGTCTCTGTTGATTTCCTTTCCTCCGGATACTGAGATGTTTCAGTTCTCCGGGTTCGCTCCGCACGACTATGCATTCACCGTGCGGTGACCCTTACGGGCCGGGTTGCCCCATTCGGAGATCGTTGGGTCACAGCCTGGTTACCGGCTTACCAACGCTTATCGCAGGTTCCCACGTCCTTCATCGCCTACCGACGCCGAGACATCCACCGTATGCCCTTGGTGGCTTGATCACATCAACCCGACGCCGAAACCATCCGACACGCCTCACGCCTTTCAGCCTGACACGCGCCGAGCAGCTCCTGCTCCGGATCAACAACGAGATGGACGCACGCCGACGAATCGGCCCACGCCCAACGATCAGCCTCCACATAACGATTGATGACCGTCGATTGTCCTCTTCTAACAGGTGGTCGTCACGAACCCCGCGAGCATCACCGGACCACGCCGTCGAAACGGCCTGAACCAGAGACACCAACGGGAGCACCCAGACACACGCTTGTGTTTCTCGGTGACGCGACGATACCTCGACTATCCAGATGTCAATGAGCTGGTAGAGGGTGGGGCATCCGCCCCGGAATCCACCTCCCGGCTTGCCACCGGGCCCGCTTCTTTCCTGAGCGGGACGACAAGGATAGCCAATCACCCTCGCCTGTCAACGCCCCCCGTTGATTTTTGCACGACGTTCGGCCCCGACGCCGTTCGTCGGGGTCCGCCCTGCACGAACGGTGGATAGGCTGTCGCGCCGGTCGCCTCGGCGCAAGCAAGCGGCCACCCGAAGGGGTGGCCGCGGTGCACGGTTGGGCTGCTTTCGACGAACGCAGTTCGTTGCGGTCAGGCGTGGCGATCAACCCTGAGCGCCGGGCCTCGCCATGCCGCCGCCCGGAGCGGCCCCACCGGGGCGACTCCTCGGATCGCGATCCCGATCATCCCCGGCCGGCCCGCGCGGGCCGCGGTCTCCGCCGCGCCGCGGGCCCATGCCACCCGGCGCACGAACTTCGGGCGCCGTCTCGGCCGCCAACGCCGACGCCGCCACGACATCAAGGAATGTCGACGACTCGCCTGCCCGCAGATCGACCTCACCCTCCACGGACGCGAACATCGCTTCAAACGCGTCACCCGCACCCGAGACCGCGACGAGCATCAGGTCGGTCACCACCTCCAACGCGCCTTCGAGCGGCTCGGAGCCCGTGACCTCGGGCGACCCGCCCTCCTGCTCCTCGCTCGTCGCCAGCTCGAAACGCGGCAGGCCGTCGGGCAGGTCGGCCGACGCGATCACCAGGTCGCCCGGCGACAGTGTCGCCCGCACGCGTCGCCAGTAGCCGTAGTAGAAGCGATAGGCCTCGACGGTTGCTTCGGCCGCCCTGTACGTGCCGAGCCGGTTGCCGCCTTCGTTGGCCGCGACCACCTGAAGCACCGTTTCGGGCCAGACCTCGATTCGGTCGGTCCACGCGCTGGGGGCGCTCAGCAGCGTCGGCTGCGTCGCGAGTTCTTTTTGTGACTCGTCCAGTTGAGCCGCGTTCCCGAAGAACGGGTTCACCAGCCTCACCGTCATGCGGTACTGGTACGTTCGACCCCGGCGAGCTGTCGCGTCGTGGGCCCAGATGGTGACCGGCTGCTCCATCTCGGTCACGCTGAGCAGGGGCTCGTCCAGCGGCTCGGGGAGCTCCGGCCCGGTGTCTTCGTCCTGCTCTTGGGCGTCGCAGTCGATGCCGCAGACTTCGAGGAGTTCTGCACAGAGCTCGTCGAGCGTTTCCTGTGCACTCTGCAGCGCGATTTCCTTGCTTTCGAGCGTCTCCTGCAAGCGTTCACGCCGGCGCTCTTCGGGGGTCGTGTCCGGCGATTGGTCGCCGCCGCCGCCGCGCATCTGAGCGACAACGCGGTCGTCGATGGTGGGCCAGGGCATGGCGGCGATCGCGTCATCCGAACCCGGGAGGTCGCCCGCGTCGCTTCGTCCGCCGCCGCCCATGCCGCCCGCCCCCCCGCCTCCGCGTCCGCCATCCCGTCCCTCGCCGCCGCCGCGTCCACCGCGCCCGCCGAGGTTCTCGATTTCTTCTTCGATGCGCTCGATGTCGCGGGCGATCTGCGTAATTCTGCGGCGTTGATTGGTGACACGCCGTTGGAGGAGTGCGCACTCGTCGCTCAACGCGTCGCCCGTGCCGTCCACCCCCTCGGCTAACTCGACCGCGGCGGCCGGGCGGACCCAGGGCCTCCCCGCGATGCTCGGCCAGTACCCCGGGCGGCGGATCGCCAGACGATTGTCCGACTCCTGACGCACGATCTGTGCGCGCTGCACGCCGGTCGTGTTCTCATCCAGGAGCGTCTCGCGCAACGAAAACGTGCCGGGCAACGGATCGAGCGTCGTCACTTCCCCGAACGAGCCGTCGGCGAGCACTTCGCGGCGTTCCAGCACCACGTCCACCAACTCCACCTGCTGACGCCACTGCGAAGGGATGGCGTAGGCGTTCTCGCCCTCGGGTCGCGCCGCCAGCACCTCCTGCCAACGCGGCGCGTCGAAGCTCGACTGCACGCTCACCGCCACGGCGTCGTAGGGCTGCTGCTCGGGCAGCAGCGCGGCGACCTCTTCAAACCGCATCGCGACCAGCGGGTCGATCGTCGAGCCGTGCACGGAAGCCACGACGCCCGAGGGCGCCGGGGGCTCGGGGACGGGATAGACGATGGCCAGACCCGCGCCAGGGCGTGGCTGCTCGGGTCCGATCGTGGGCTCTTCGCCTGCGGTGTCGGCGCCCGTCCTGAGGATGTTGTTGGCGTCGGCGACGAGGGCATCGGGGAGGCCGCCGCGTGCTGAGCCGATGTCGGCCACTTCGGGCGGCCCCTCGCCCGGCGCAAACTCGCCCTGGAGTTGCCCGCGCTTGGTCGCCGCGAGGCGATCGACGGCGGGTGCGACCTGATTCGGGGCGTACGTCGTGCCGCCGACGTCGACCGCGTTGGGGTCGCCCAGCAAGTTGAACTGCAACAGCAGCAAGGCGAGTGCGATTGCTGCCGCGACCCCCAGCACGATCTTCTCGACGTGCTGCTCGATAAACGAAATGCCCTTGAGCTTCATCGGTTGCTCCGTGGGAAGGAAAGACTCGCGAAGGTCAGCCGCCGGCCGCTGCGACGTCGTCCTCCGCCGCCTCCGGATCCGCGGGGATGCCCAGGCGCTCACGAACCGTGGGCGGCATGTACTCCTTTGTCCACTCGCGGAGCCACAGCGTCTCGACGTCGAG
>CAYTSW010000222.1:0-3350 GCA_964440605.1 uncultured Phycisphaeraceae bacterium
ACCGAGATCTACACTCTTTCCCTACACGACGCTCTTCCGATCTGCGTCATGCGCGCATCGGTCACCGTGATCGGCCCGCCCGCCGCCAACTGCCGCTCCCAGATCGGCACCACGCTGCACGCCGAGCCCAGCACATTCCCGAAGCGCACCAGGCTGAACCGCGTCGCCGACCGCCCGGCCAGCGAGCGGATGTACAGCTCGGCCATCCGCTTGGTCGCGCCCATCACGCTGGTCGGGTGCACCGCCTTGTCCGTCGAGATCAGGACGAACCGCTCGGCCCCGCACGCGACCGCCGCGTCCGCGACCGAACGCGTCCCGAAGAGGTTGTTGCTGATCGCCGCCGCCGGGTGCTCCTCCATCAGAGGCACATGCTTGTGCGCCGCGGCGTGGAAGATCACCTGCGGCTTCAGATCCGCCAGCCGACGCCGCGTGTCTTCTTCGTCTACCACATCATGCAGCACCGCCCGCCGAGAGACGCCCGGCGTCGATGCCGCCAGTTCGCGATCGATCTCGAACAGCGCGTTGTCCGAGCGGTCCATGAGCACGAGTTCCGCCGGCTCATGCCGCGCCGCGATCCGCGTGAGTTCGGAGCCGATACTCCCCCCCGCTCCGGTGATCAGCACCCGCTTGCCGCGGATCACAGCGTCGATCAGTTCGTTGTCGACCGCCCGAGGGGTGCGCCCGATGAGGCGGGCCGGGTCGACCGACAGTCGCCGCGCTCCCGTCGCCCGGCCCGCGATCGCGTCGTGCAGCGTCGAGACCCACCGCGCCTCGATACCCGCGTCGTCCAACAGCCCCGCGATACGCTCGGCCAGGGTCGCCATCGCCGCCGGCAAACTCACGATCGCCAGGTCCACCCGCCCCTTCGCCGCCAGCTTCGCGAGCACGTCCAACCCACCCAGCAGCGGCACGCCGGGCCGATCCGCCTGCTGATCCTCCGGCCGCGCCGCGACAACGCCCACCGGCTCGACGCCGTGCTCGCCCGTGACGAGCCGGGCCCAGAGTTCGGACGCGGTCTGGGTGGTACCGATGACCACTGCCCGAGGACGGGACGAGTTGTGCGCAACGTCGGGCATGTCCACCTCCGTTGGGGGGCGCGGGGGGAGGGTCGCCGGCGCGTAGTGGCACCGGCGGCGAGGTGGATATCGGCCTCACCGTCGAGCCCTCTCGACCGAGGTTGGCCGATCAGCCGGAATCGGTGGACTCGTCGCTCAGATCGCGGGCCTGATCCTCGAGCGTCTGCGGGTCGATCTCGCGCAGGTATTCCCAACTGAAGATGCCCGTGTCGTGCCCGTCGGAGAAGCGGATGCGGATCGCGTAGTTGCCGACCATCTCGGCGCCGGTCGCCGTCAGCGGCTGGTTGGCCGCCGGTGCGCTGGGCAGGACCGTCAACGGGTTCTTGGCCATCTCCTCGCGCAGTTGGCGCTGCTCGGCGGAGGGTGACATCTTGCGCAGGTACGCGATGGAGTAGTAGGACGAGGAGCCGTCAGCCCACTCGATGGTGAGGCCGCGGTCCTTTTTGAGGTCGAGATGCGCGGGCGGCGAGGTCACGAGCAATCGTAGGGAAGGCAGTACACGGAGCAACGGAGGGGACGGAGGACACAGAGCAAGCCAGGGCAAAGGGGTGGGACGCTTCCGCTGCGCGGTCGTTTGGTGGGATTGAGAAAGCGTCCGCGGAAAAATCTGAAGAAGGAATAGACGCGCTCGGATGCGCGTGTATGTTCTTCGCCCCGCCCGCGGTTGTTGCGGGCGTTCACGCCGATGGGTTTCGTTTGGGGCCTCACGCCCCGGGAGACGAGCGTTGTTTGCAATGCACCCAGTCCTCGCCACACACAGGTGGCGCGATATGAGGTCCGGCTGAGGCGTCTGTTTCGCAGCGACGCTCGGCCGGCGTGACCGAGTTGCTGCGAGTGATTCCACCGAATCGAGACGCTTCGTGCCCGGCGTGTGCCGGGCGTTCACCGGATGACGCAAGGACGGGTGACGCGATGAGCTTCAACAAGGCCAAGCCTGCTCGCGTGCAGGCGGCGCTCGAGTACCTCGAGTACTGCCGCTGCGCGACGTGGCGCCAGAACGATCACCCGGGCGCCGAGCTGCGCCCGCGCGAGCTCGCGGCCCGCGACGCCGCGGCGGCGCTGCTCGCGAGCTACTTCCTCGGCGAGAGCGACCTGGGCGACACGCCCGTGCACCAGCCGTTGAAAGATGAGCCGGGCAAGCAGGAGAAGAAGAAGCCCGCTTCGGAAGACGGCGCGTCGGCGGACGAGTCGGCGTCGTCGGACCGGGCGAAGAAGGGTGAGTGATCGGCCCGGCCGGGCGCGTGGTGGTGCGTGCGGCCGGGTTGTTTTTGTGTGCGGGGGCGGACAGGCCTCTACCTGTACACGCTCTCGATAATCTTGGTGAGGCCCTCCACATCAGTGATGAACTTCGCGAGCGCTTTGTCGAACTGATCGGCGAAGGCCTCTTGATCTACATCTGCGTCAGTGACTCTCAGCATCTGACGTCGGTACACACGTTGCCACTTCGCTCCGGGCTTCGAAGCCTGCTTGAGGTGGTGCGGTCCGCCGTCGCGTGCGATGGAATCGAGAAGCGATTCGCGTGCTATCACGTCTTCCGTTGGCAGGAGGTGAATTGCAGACATGACATAGCCGGTCCGCTGGTTCATGCTGAAGCGACAGCGCACCCAAGCGCTGGGATGCTTGCGCGGCTGCTTGTTGATCGGAGGGAGCAGGTCGAGCCACACCTTGGGCAGGAAGTAGACGTTGAGGGGCGACCCCTCGTCGATATACCAGCGGTCCGGCTCAGCCTGTAGCCGCTGGGTGGCAAGCTCCAGCGGCGCCCGGCGCGGATCGCTTTTACGTTCAATGATCAGGTCGATCGCCTGGCGGTGCTTGCGATAGATCTTCTCGACGAGCTGCTCGATCGTGGGGTCGTTCATGAAGCGGCTCCTGAGCAGAGACACGTAGTGGTCGACGAATACCCGAACATCGTCGCCGATCGCGCCCTCGTTCGTGCGCACGACGCGGGTCATCACATCGTGCAGTTGGCGGTATGAGTACGGCGTCCATGCCTCATCGCTCGGGTCGTCACCCTCGCGCGTCAGGTAAACGAACAGAGGCGGATGATCGGGCCGCATCCGAGCGACGGCGTCGCGATAGCGCTTGAGTTGACCGGAGTGCTCCCCCGAGTCCACCTTGTTCTCCACCGCGACGACGAACCGCGGCTCGTCGCACGAGATCAGGATGTCGATGCGCTCAGTCTCGGTCGTGACCTCGACGTTGCGCAGTTCCACACCATCGAGATCGATCGGCGAAAGCGGACGCCGCTCCGGCTCCGTGTCACGCAGGATGTCC
>CAYTSW010000223.1:0-3328 GCA_964440605.1 uncultured Phycisphaeraceae bacterium
GCGCGTACCGCGTGATCTACGACATCGTGGACGACGTGAAGAAGGCCGCCGAGGGTCTGCTCGAGCCCGAGACGCGCGAGGAAGTGCTGGGCCACGCCGAGGTGCGTCAGGTCTTCCGCATCTCCAAGGTCGGCGCGGTCGCGGGGTGCTACGTCACGGACGGCTCGATCGAGCGGAACGCGTTCATCCGCGTGACGCGCGATGACATCGTCATCGAGCACGACCGGGTGCTGGAGCAACTCAAGCGCTTCAAGGACGACGCCAAGGAGGTCCGCAACGGTCAGGAATGCGGCATGAAGATCGTCGGGTACGACGACATCAAGGAGGGCGACATCCTCGAGTGCTACAAGAAGATCGAGGTCCGTCGCTCGCTGTGATCCGCGTCGCTCCGCTCACGACGCCTCCGCTCACCCGGGCGCCCGCGCATGTTCATCGGCGTTCTCCAGTTCGAGCTCCTGGTCCACGACAGCACGTCGCTCAAGGACAAGCGGCGCGTGGTGCGCTCGGTCAAGGACCGGCTGCACCGCGAGCACATGGTCTCGGTCGCGGAAGTGTCGGCTCAGGACAAGCTGGGCGTGGCCGTCATGGGCCTCACGCTCTCGAGCCCTACGCCCGAACGGGCGAAGAAGGTGATCGACGCGATCGTCGGCAAGCTGCGGTGCCTGACGGATGCCGAGCTCGGCGTATGCCGCCGCGAGATCCTGAGCCCCACACGCGAGGAAGAGCTCGAGGGGTCCGATGAGCCGATGCCGGTGGTGACTGATCTCGAGCGCCGGATGCTTTCGGGCCTGGAGCCGCAGGGCGAGGCATCCGAGGAGGACGAGTCGTGAGCCGACGGGGCCAGCAGCTGGGTTCGGTCCTGCACCGTGCGACGCAGAGCGTGATCAACGCCGGGCTGTCGGACCCTCGTCTGGACGCGATGATCACGGTGACGAAGGTTCGCGTGACGGACGACAAGCGCACCGCGGTCATCCATGTTTCGGTGGTCCCCGAGAAGCGGCAGCACCTCGCGTTGCGGGGCTTGGCGGACGCGGCTCGGCACGTCCGCCGACGTGTCGCGGAGCTGGTGTCGATCCACCGCATGCCGGAGTTCGTGTTCAAGCTCGACACCTCGCTGAAGAAGCAGGCGGCGGTGCTGGACGCGTTGGCACAGGTGGAGGCCGAGCGTTGCGCCCGAGAGACCGCCGAGGACGAGACCGCCCCGATCACCGAAGAGACCCCACCCCGAGGAGACGACCAACCTTGAGCACCGCCGACCCCGCAGCCGCCCTGGCCTCGCTCGCCAAGCGTGTCCGAGCGGGCGACCTCGAGCCCTCGCCCGCGACCGACGCGGTGGGCGAGCTCGTCTTCAGCTACCTGCTCTGGGACGCGCCGGCGTCGCGCGCCCGCGCCGCGTTCAAGAGGGTGATGGACCACTGCGTCGACTACAACGACCTAAGGGTGACGCGTCCCGAAGAGTTGGCGGCTCTGTTCGGCAAGACGTATCCGCGTGTCGCGGAGCGGTCGCGCCGGCTGCTGATGACGCTGGAGGACATCTACCGGCGCGAGCACGTCGTCGCTCTCGACAGCGCCGTGGAGATGAGCAAGCGTGACGGGCGGAAGTACGTCGAGTCGCTGGACGCGATCCCGCCTTTCGTTGCGGCGCGTGTCTGCCTGGCCGCCCTGGGCGCGCACGCGTTTCCGGTGGATGACGCTCTGCTGGAGCGGCTCCGCGCCGAAGGGGCGCTGAGCGAGAGCGACGACGCCTCGGCGGTGTCCTCCTCCCTGGAGCGGGCCGTGAAGGCGGGCGAAGCGCTGGCGTTGCACGATCGGGTGGTCGTCGCGCTCGAGCACGCGCCCAAGCCGCGCCGCGCGGGTTCGCGGAAGAAGACCACGTCACGCGCCGGCGGGGCGAAGAAGACGTCGTCGCGCAGGGCGACGAAGAAAACCGCGTCGCGGAAGACCAGCAAGAAGACCGGCAAGGCCGCGGCACGCAAGAAGGGGTCGTCGGCTTCGTCGCGTCGCCGCGGCTCGGGCTCCGGGTGATGCGCCGCGCCGCCCGCGTCATCGCGACCGGCCTCTGCCTCGCGGCCCCGCTGCTCGGCGCGTCGGTCACGGCCTACGCCGTTGAGCCCGGTGAGCGCGCGGCGATCACTTCGGTGCTCGACAAGCCGGAGACTCGCGGCCTGCTGGAACGGCTCGCGGGGCCGCTCGCGTCGTCAAAGCAACGGGAGCGAGGGAGCTTCAAAGACGATGCGCGAGCCGCGGCGGAGGACGCCGCAGCGGCGCTGGACGCCGGGCAGGCGCTCCGCGCGATCGAGCGTGCGACGGTCGCGGTGCGCATCGAGCCCGACTTCGCCGAAGCGTGGCTGACGCTCGCACGGGCGGCGGAGCGGGCGGGTGACGGCTTGCGGCAAGCCGCGGCGACCGAGCGAGCCGCGGCGCTCGGCCCGGTGCCGCCTGACCTCTTGCTGAGCCTGCACTTCGCTCGGGCCCAGGACCCGACGGCGATCGACGAGGCGCGAGCCGCGCCGCTTGCGGCGTTGCTGTTGCGGAACGACGCTACCCAAGCCGAACGCGCCGTCGCGGGCGTGCGGCTCGGTGCGTTGCTGATCGGCATGGACACCGGCGACGTGGGAGCCGAGCTGCTCGAGTCCGGACTCGCACGCCTGATGGGTCTGCGCGGGCCCGGGCCGTTCGAAGACGACGCGGCGGTCCGGCGCACGCTGCGCGACGCGCCCGCGCTGCACGAGGCGCTCGCTCGCGAGTGGAGCGCTCGTGGGGAGGACGAACGGGCCGCCCGTGCTCGTCAGTTCGCCGATCTCGCCGCGGACCCCGCGTCGGCCCGTGTCGCTGCGCTCGAAGAGGCGGCGAGCCGCGGCGACGTGTCGGCGATCATCGACCGGCTCGAGGTGCGTCTCGCCAGCGGCGAATCGCTCGACGGTGCGACCGTCGAGCTGCTGCGCACGCTCGTCGATCAAGGCGTGCTCGACATGGTGCCGATCGAAGCGGCCTTCGATCGCACCGCTCGGGAGTCGCCCGAGCGACAGCGTTTGGCGTCGCGGGCGCGGCGGATCGTGACGCTCGCCGCCATCGCCGGCGGTGAGGGCGAGATGGACCGTCTGCGCGTGGCGGCGTCCGAGCGCGTCGTGCCGCAAACGGTTGTCGTCCGTGCGTTGCTGGACCGTGCGGCGGGTATCGGCACGCCGCGTCTGATCGAAGAAGCCGAACGCGTCTCCGAGGCGTCTCCTCGCCTCACGCGGGTGCTCGCCCAAGAGGTCGCGGCGCGGCTGGGCGGGCCCGCGAACGCGCTGGCCGCGTTCGACGGAGCCGGCGCGCCGGCGCGCCG
>CAYTSW010000224.1:0-3200 GCA_964440605.1 uncultured Phycisphaeraceae bacterium
GGCTCAGGTGCGGCTTCAAGTCCGCCTCCTTTTAAAAAACGCCCGACTTGACGGAGCCCCATCGACCGAAGCCGACCCACCAGCCGCTCCCGCCAATACCCATCGCCCACCCACAACAACCGCCACGCCGGCCGTGCCTTGAGTTCTTCGCCCAGCGCATCGAGCACGTCGTCGTGCCCCTTGTGCGCCGCCAGTCGCGCGACCGTGCCGATGACGTACTCCTGTTCGCCGATCCCCAGCATTCGGCGCACCGCCTCGCGTGTCTCATCACCCGACGCAGTCCGTAGATAAGCCCCGAACTCCATCCCCGATCGCACGGTCACGAATCGTCCGCGCCTCCCGATGCCGCGGGCGAGGAACGTCTCGGTCATCGCGTCGGCCACACTCACGATCACGTGGCACCGCTCGGCCGCGGCACGCTCCGCGACCGCGTAGGCGTCGTTCATCAGGCGCGTCTTCATGCGCGCAAGCATGGAACCCTCTACCGGCATGAAGGGCGGCCCATGGATCGTGTGAACCACGCCGGGCTTCACGCGCCCTCCCAGCAGCACCCACCACGCCGCGAACCGACCGAGGATCCCCGCCTTGCTCGAATGCGTGTGCACGACGTCGGGCTCGAGCGCCTCGATCAGGCGTCGCAACTGCCGCAGGCAGGCCGCGTCTTTCCAAGGGTGGATCGCTCGCTCCAGCGCCGGCACTTCATGACACGCGATCCCCCGCCCGTCCGCCGTCCGAAACTCCCGCACCCGCTCCAGCAGCGAGCCTTCGGGCCCGTAGATCGGCCCGAACGCCAGGTGCACCTCGTGTCCTAATGCCGCCTGCCCCTCGCACGAGAGCACCGTGTTCTCCTGGCTCCCGCCCAGGATCAGCCGCGTCGAGATGTGCAGGATCCGCCGGCTCACGCGAACGCATCATCCTCGCGGTGACGGATCCACTCCAGTCGCAGCCCCTGCGGCGGCAGCGTCGGCCCCGCCAGCCTCCGGTCCGCACGCACCAACACCTCACGCACGCTTTCCACCTCCATCGCCCCGCGCCCGACCTCCATCAGCGTCCCCGCGATGATGCGCACCATGTTGTAGAGAAACCCGCTGCCCGATACGCGGATGCGCACCGCCGGCGCCGGATCACTCCAGAGCCCGGGCTCCGACGCCCGGACCGGCTCGACGCTGCACGCGTGGATCGTCCGCACGGTCGTCGCGCGCCCGTGATCGATCTGCGCAAAGCCCGCGAAGTCGTGCTCGCCCACGAGCGCGTGCGCCGCCTCGTCGATCCGCGCTGCGTCGAGTGCGTACCAGGTGTGGAAGACGTATCGCCGCTGCCACAGCGGGCGATCCGGCCCCGTCGCGATCGTGTACGTGTACTCCTTGCTCTGCGCATCGCTGATCGGATCGAAGTCGTCACGCACCACCGCCGCCTCCCGCACCAGCACGTCGCGCGGCAGCTTCGCGTTCAACGCCTTGACCAACACCCCCGCCCCGCGCTCCGCAGGCCAGCCCACACCCTTCTCAGCGAGCGGACGCGTCGTGAAAGCGGCCACTTGGCCCTGCGCGTGCACGCCCGAGTCCGTCCGGCTCGCACCAATCAGCGAGACGTCCGGCTCGCGCAGCAAGTCGCGCACCGCGTGCTCCACCACGCCCTGCACCGTCCGCAGCTCTGCCCGCCCGTCTCGCCCCGGCGGCCCTTCGAGCGCTCTCGCCGACCCACGCGCCAGCGCCGCACGGGTCTGATCGTCCAGCGGCTGGCGCTGCCACCCGTGGAAGTCCGTCCCGTCATAGGAAACGGTCAATCGATAACGATGAGACATCTTCACCGGCAAACTCCGCCGTTCGAGCTCGGCCCGACTGGACCGATTATGCCGTAAGTCCCTGCAAAATATGAGGCTGCACGTGTCCCGGCGGAAACCGGCTCCGGAGCCTGGGCGTATCCAGAGCCAACGGGGTTTCGGCGAGCGGTGGAGACCGACGCCCCGCATGCCTCTGGGGGCGGCTCATCCCATCGGACGAGCCGCCTCCACGGGCACGCCCGGCTTCGGGGGCCTCTCCCTCCCCCGGCGCCGGCTTCCTGGCTCGCGTGTCTCATGACGCAACAGCCTACCCGCCGGCTTTGGCGTCATCGGGTCGGTCCCCTCCTGTCCCTCCCGGCTCGATGCGCCAAGCCCACGTGTCCCTCGAGTCCCGGCGGGTCACGCTCGCGATGCGCCTCCGACCACCTCGGACGCGCGCCCCGGAGCGCGGCCGCCTGGCTCCCGACGCGGCGCCCGATTCGGGCCGAGCCGACGGGAAGCCGGGACAGCGGGGGTGACATGTGTGGGGGCGTGGGAACGCAGGAGCGAGAGAGTCCGCGCCGTCCCCACCGACGGCCGCGGGCTTTTTCGCGCTGAAGCGCCGACACTCGCGAGCGCCGCGGGACTTACTGCCCGAACAGGTTCCGCTCCGCGAGCAGACCCTGGCTCTCGAAGTACTCCAGCGCTTCCTCGGTCGACTTGAAGATCCGCGTCGCGGTCTCCGTGATGAAGGGCGAGGGCGCCTTCTTCGGCTTCCACACGACGTACACGTCTTTCGTGTGCTCGAAGGCGTGGTGCAGTTCGCGCTCCACGCCGCTTGAGAGGCCCGGGATGTCCTTACCGCCCACGCCCGGCAGTTCCGGGATGTAGCTGACGATCATGTCCGACTGGTCGATCAGCTTGAAGTCGCGCATGTAGATCTGCCCGTCGACGTCGCCCGCGATGTCCAGCACCTGGCGCACGCTGACGCGGATCGGTTCGGGCGTCGCCTGCGATCCGCCGAAGGAGTGCGGCGTCACGTCGAGGAACTGGTCCACGTCCCCACGCTTGGCGGCGTCCACCGCCCGGTCCAGCAGCAGCTTCTCGTCCACATCGCCCGGGTCGAAGGTGACGAACTCGTCGGCGAGCTTTGTTCGGAAGGCGTCGATCTCCGCGAGCACGTCGGGCATGTCCACCACGTGGCTCATCGGGAAGCTCGGGTACACCTTCTTCATGTCGGGCCGGCAGAGCAGGCGGAAGCCCGTCCGCACCGTCGGCATGTGCCGCCCGCGACTCAGGATGTAGAAGGGCTTCTTGAGTGCGTTGGCGAGCATCTCCGTCGCGAGGATTTCCTCCTCGCGCCAGACCATGCAGTCCTTGAGTGTCGCGTCGATGTCGTGGTCGCGGTGCAGGTTGTGGTGCACCACCTCGATGTTGT
>CAYTSW010000225.1:0-3181 GCA_964440605.1 uncultured Phycisphaeraceae bacterium
TTCGCGGTAGCCCCTGGGCAGGTTGGCGTTGATGGTTGCGCGTACGGCTTCGAGCGCCTCGCGACGGTCGTCGGGCAGCGCGGCGAGGTAGGACGCGACGGTGGTGTGCTGCGCCTTGGCCATGCGGCCAATGTACCACGCAACACGGGGGAATCTAGCTTTGTGTCGGCCCGTCCGTCAGAGCCGAGGCTTCGGCCTCCGGGCCTTTCGCCGGCGACTCCGGGCTCGCGTTCCAGAGACGGATCATCAAAATAGCGATGCCGACGAGCAGGAAGGCGTCGGCGACGTTGGAGACGTAGGGCCAGAGCTCGGGGTCGCCGTTGGGCCAGGTGATGCCGAAAGGGAACTCGACGCCGGGGAGCGGGTGGATGAAGTCTCGGACGCAGGCGTAGCGGAGCCGGTCGTAGAGATTGCCCAATCCGCCACTGACGATGAGCGCGATGGCCAGATGGGTGAGGCGATCCCGCGCGGTGGTCATGCGGGCGAAGAGGAGCGTCGCGAAGGCGAGGGCAACGAAGGTGAAGCCGACGAAGAACCAGCGCATGCCCGCGCCCGTGCCGAACACCGCGCCGGGATTGAGCACGAGCTTGAACTCGAGAAGGTGGGGCGCGACGACCACGGGCTCGTGGCGCGGGATGAGCGCCTGGAGCGCGCGGGGGTCGTTGCGGAGGATGGCTGTGACGTCGGCGCGATCGACCGCGACCGGCGCGTCGGCGACAAATGCGAAGGCGAGGTACTTCGTGCCCAGATCGATCGCCAGCAGCAGCGCGACGGCCGCGAGGAACCAGATCCACGCGCCGCGCGAGCGCCACGCCGGGTCCGGCGCGGGGCCGGCGGGCGGCGATGTGCTGGCGTTGGCGCCGTGCTCGGTCACGACGTGATCAGGAGGTGGAGCCGCGGGGGGGATCGCGGCGTGGGCGGTCGAGCTCGCGCAGGATGGAGGGGTCGTCCTCGATCATGCGCGCGGCTTCGATGGAGAAGCGGGCCCACGGGGTGTGCTTGAGACGCTCGGCCTTGATGGGCTTCTGGAGCAGATCGCAGATGCCGTAGGTGTTGTCACGGATGCGCTCCAGGGCGGCGTCGATCTCGCGGATGAGGGTGCGCTGGCCCGCGACGAGGTTCAGGTTGAGCGCCTGGTCGTACGTGTCCGAGCCCTGGTCAGCGAGGTGGTTGGGCGTGTGGCTCGACTCGCTGCGCGACAACGCTTCGGACTCCATCGACGTCATGTCGCCCAGGAGCTCGCGGCGTTTGGCGAGGAGCATCTCGCGGAACTCGTCGAGTTGCTTCTTGTTGAAGGGCGACTTGTCGATCGTCTTGTACGAGCTCTTCTTAGCCGCCGCGGCGCCGCTCGAAGTGCGCAGTCCGGAGATGCCCGCGGCGGCGGCGAGCTTCTCGGCGGCGGCACGACCGGCGTCGTAGGAATCGCCGAACGGAGCTTTGAATCGGGCCGGCTCCCCTCCCGCAGCCTGCTTCTTCGACTTCGACGCACCCGACGACGATGTCTTGCCGTCCGAGCCCGCCTTGGACACGGGCTGCTTTTTGGTCTGCTTGGCGGGCGACTTGGTGTCGCCGGCCGTCTTCTTCGTTGCAGGCTTCGCGTCCGTGGACGACGACTTGGAAGACGTCTTCGCCGACGACTTCTTCGTCGTCTTTTTGCTGGCGGGCTTCTTGGTGGTCGCCTTCTTGCCAGCGGTCTTTTTCGCGGCGGCCTTCTTGCGCGAGGTCTTCTTGGCCGCAGCCTTCTTCGTGGCAGTCTTCTTCGTGCCACTCTTCTTCGTGGCCGCCTTCTTGGACGACGTCTTCTTCTTCGCGGAGCGCGCGGAGGACTTCCTGCTCACCTTCTCGGTGGCGGCCTTCTTTGTGCTCGTCTTCTTGGAGCGGGAAGTCTTCTTGCCGACCTTCTTGGCCACGTCGCCCCTCCGTCCGTCGGACGCAACCCCTTATCGCACACGAGGTTAGGTAAAAGTAAGCGCCCGAGGAAGCGAAGATGATAGCGATCGCCCCCCCTGAGGTCAACGCCCGGGGTCGGGCGAGGGGCCGCCTGAGGCGTTGGCAGGGGCCGGCTCGGGAGCGTTCGCATCGTTGATTTCGAGGGGCGGAGGTTGTTCCTCGGCGTACGCCCCCAAGGTGCGAAAGCGCTCGTAGCGACGCTCAACCAGCGTCCGCGGCTTGAGCCGCTTGAGCTTGCCGAGGTGTGTGCTGATCCACTTGCGGATGGCCTCGGCGGCGGCTTCCGGGTCGCGGTGCGCTCCCCCGACGGGCTCAGGGATCACGTCATCGACGATCCCGAGCCGGAGATTCGTCTGGGCGGTGATGTGCAGGGCGCGGGCGGCGGCGGCGTTGGTCTCAGGCGTCGCGCGCTTCCACAGGATCGCGGCGCACCCCTCGGGCGAGATCACCGAGTACCACGCGTGCTGAAGCATCGCCACCCTGTTGGCGACGGCGATGCCCAGCGCACCGCCCGACCCGCCCTCGCCGATGACGATCGAGAGCACCGGCACACGCAGGCGCGCCATCTCGCGCAGGTTGACGGCGATGGCCTCGGCCTGGCCGCGCTGTTCGGCGCCGACACCCGGAAAGGCGCCGGGGGTGTCGACGAAGGTCACGATGGGGAGATTGAACTTCTCAGCCAGCTTCATCTTCGCCAGAGCCTTGCGGTAGCCCTCGGGGTGGGCGCAGCCGAAGTGGCAGGCGATCTTCTCGTTGGTGTCTTTGCCCTTGCAGTGGCCGACGAGCATGACGCGTTGGGAGCCGATCAGGGCGAAACCGGTGACGATGGCGGGATCTTCGCGGAAGCGTCGGTCGCCGTGGAGCTCGCAGAAGTCCTTGCAGAGCATGCGGATGTAGTCGCGGGTCTGCGGGCGCTTGGGATGGCGAGCGACGCGGACGGTGTCCCAGGGCGAGAGCTCGTCGTAGATGCGCTCGAGGGTCTGCGCGTGCCGCTCGCGCAACGCGTCGATCTCGGTTTCGAGCTGTTCGCCGGCGGCCGAGCCGGTCTCGAGCGCTTCGATGGCGCGTTCGATCTCGATGAGGGGCTTCTCGAAGTCGAGTGTGTAGGGGATGGCCATGCGGGTCTCTTTCGGCTCGGCGTGTACTGTAGACGGCGCGCATCGGGCGTCGGGGCGGCCTAGCACCAACAGGCGGCATCAGCGGGGGCAGCGACGGAAGGCGGGCGATCCAT
>CAYTSW010000226.1:0-3142 GCA_964440605.1 uncultured Phycisphaeraceae bacterium
TCACGACGCTGTAGATCACCATGCCGCAGAAGACGCCGAGAGCGATGGTCAGGATTGGCTCCGTGTGCAGCTTGGACTCGCCCGGCCCGGCCCCTCGTGGGTTGCCGGCGCCCGCAGGCAGGATCGGCGTGCTCTCGGGCACGTCGGTGTGCTCCACGAGCTCGATGGAGATGTCGGCGATGTCGCGTTGGAGGGCGAAGCGGCGCGCGTCGGTCAGGCTGCGGGCTTCGACATAGAGCGAGCGGTCACGCGGGGTGAGCAGGTCCTTGCCGCTGATGTGGTAAATCGGCATGGCTCACGCCTCGACTGTCTTGGGGGTGTTGTCGGTCAGGAGTTCGGCTTCGGTCTTCTGCTTGACCTCGTCGAGGGTGACGCCCGGAGCGAGTTCGGTGATGCGGAAGCGGCGTTTGTTCTTGTCCATCTCGAGGACGCAGAGGTCGGTGATGACCAGGTCGATGCACCGGGTGCCGGTGAGCGGGAGCGAGCATGCTTTCTTGATCTTCGGCTCGCCCTTCCTGTTGCAGTGCTCCATCGTGACGACGACCTTCTTGACGCCCGCGACGAGGTCCATGGCGCCGCCCATGCCCTTGACCATCTTGCCGGGGATCATCCAGTTGGCGATGTCGCCCTCTTGCGAGAGCTCCATGGCGCCGAGGATGGCGATGTCGATGTGCCCGCCTCGGATCATGCCGAAGGAGTCCGACGACGAGAAGAAGGCGGCGCCCTTGCGGGCGGTGATGGTCTGCTTGCCGGCGTTGATGAGATCGGCGTCGACCTGATCGTCGGCGGGGAAGGGGCCCATGCCGAGCAGGCCGTTCTCGGATTGCAGCCAGACGTCGACGCCGTCGGGGATGTGGTTGGCGACGAGGGTGGGCATGCCGATGCCGAGGTTGACGACGAAGCCGTCCTCGAGTTCCAGGGCGGCTCTCTTGGTGATCTGGTCGCGGGTGAGGGGCATGGCGTGTCCTCCGGGCTATGGTGAAAGACATGCTACCACGGGCGGCGCGGATTCGATTGAAGCCGACACGCAGAGGAGGTGCGCCTGGATCTCGGACATCTGGTCTTCGCGAGCGGCAAGAAAGAAGTCCGCGCGATCGACACGCGCACGGGCGACGTCGTCTGGAGCGAGCGTCTCGACGAGTTCTGGGGCGGATACATCACGCTGACGTTGCACGGCGACACGCTGCTCGCGGCGCACCGCGATCAGCTCTACGGCTTCGACGCGCGAACGGGCGAGCGACGCTGGAAGCGCGCGGTGCTGACCACCAGGAGTGGGCCGACGATGCTGCTCTCGGGCAGCGGGGCCGACGGGCAGGCGACGCACGCCATGATGGCTCAGCAGCAGGCCGCGGCGGCGTCGAGCGCATTTGGGTGACTCACCCGCTCAACGTCTCCTCGAAGAGGTTGCGCATGTCGCGCCACGATCGCTCGTCGGCTTTCTTGTCGTAGCCGACGCCGGGGATGTCGACGTTGTCGGCTTCGGGGTTGGTGAACGAGTGCAGGGCGCCGCCGTACTCGGTGAACAGGTAGTCGACGCCTGCGTCTTCCATCTCCTTGATGAACGCGTTGCGCTCGTCGGTGGGGACGAGCGGGTCGGCGGCGCCGTTGCAGACAAGCACGGTGCCCTTGATGTTGTTCGCGTCGTTGGGGTCGGGCGTGGAGAGGCCGCCATGGAAGGAGACAACGGCGTCGAGGTCGGCGCCGGAGCGGGCGAGCTCGAGGGCGACGGTGCCGCCCATGCAGTAGCCGATGGCGGCGAGCCTCGTCTCGTCGACGCGCGCGTGATCGGCGAGCACGTCAAGCCCGGCCTGCGCGCGGCTGCGCATCTTCTGGCGGTCCTGATAGAAGGGGGCGGCGAGGCGTTGGGCGCGCTCGGGGGTCGTGGCGAGCACGTCCCGGCCGTACATGTCCAGCGAGAAGGCGACGTAGCCGAGTTCGGCGAGCATGCGGGCGCGTTCGCGGGCGTACTCGTTGTGGCCCCACCACTCGTGGATGACGAGGACGCCGGGCGTCGGGCCTTCGAGTTCATCGTCGTAGGCGAGGTAGCCGCGCAGCGTGACGTTGTCGTGCTGGTAGGTGATCTCCTCGGTGACGATCTCGGCGTGGGCGTCTGCCGCGGTGATGAGCAGAGCGAGAGCGAGCAGCACGATTTGTGTGGTGGGGATCATGTTTGCGATTGTAGAGCAGCGGGGTGATCGGTAGCTTTGATGGTGTCGGGGCCGCGGTGGCCTTGGCTGCAGCAGCGTTTCGGGGGATGTGGAGAAGGAGTCGTAACAATGATCAAGCGTGCGCAGAAGTTCGGAGTCGGAGCGGGTGTGTTGGCGGCGGTGGGTGTGGGCGTGGTGATCGCCGGCCCGCTGCAGCCGCCGGCGGGGCCGGTGACGGACACGGACCCGGACCTGGGCCAGATTCTGACGGCGGTGCAGGGGGCGGGCGGGTCGTCGTGCGGGAAGGCGCCGGCGCTCGCGGGGCTGGATTCGTCCGCGCAGATGACCATCGCCGGTCTGGGGACGTTCGACGTGCTGGAGTTCACGTTGGGCGCACAGGCGATGTTTCAGAGCGGCGGCGGGGGCGGCGCGTTTACGAGCGCTGCGAGGGACATCACCGTCACACGTGTGTTTGACCGTTGGTCGCCCGAACTCTTCCGGGCGCTGGTTACCGGGCAGCAGTTCACGGACGCGCGGATCGAGCAGGGCTCGCCGCAAGCGCGTTTCGAGTTTGAGGATGTGCGCCTGGTGAGCATCGAGAACGTCATCGTGTCGACGTGCGACGGTCCGATCTCGGCGGAGCGGGTGACGTTCCAAGCGCCGATCGTGAGCTACACCGACCCGGTGAGCGGCAGCAACTGGGCGTGGGACTTCAACTTCCAGCAGGTGCCGTGATCGCGATGCGCTCAGAGTTGGTTTGATCCCGGCACGGGGTCTTGTGGACGCGGGCGTGATGTCGCGACACTGCGGGGGTGCGGATGCGCACGTCGCGCGTCCTGACCCCCTGCTGGAGGATTCGCCATGTCGCGTGTTCGTGCTGCTGTTGTCGCGTCGGTCGTAGTCGTTGTGGGTGTCGTGGGGATCACGGTGGCCGGCCCGTTGCAGCCGCCGGCGGGGCCGGTGACGGCGACCGACCCGGACCTCGGGCAAATCCT
>CAYTSW010000227.1:0-3135 GCA_964440605.1 uncultured Phycisphaeraceae bacterium
GAGCCGCGGCTCAGTTCGGCATCTTCGGCTCGTTGCTGGGCGCGATCGCGCTGGGCTTCACGCTGCCCGAAGCCGCCTCCATCGGCATCATCGGCGGGGCCGACGGGCCGACGGCCATCTTCACCTGCTCGCGCCTCGCGCCGGACCTGCTCGGAGCCGTGGCGCTCGCGGCGTATTCGTACATGGCGATGGTGCCCATCATCCAGCCGCCGATCATCAAGCTGCTCACTTCCAAGGAGCAGCGACGGATGCGGATGGGCGCGATCAAGCCCGTCTCCAAGTCCGTCAGGATCGCCTTCCCGATCGCCGGTTTCCTGCTGACGGCCTTCATCGCGCCCGGCGGCCTCCCGCTGCTGGGCATGCTCTTCTTCGGCAACCTGCTGCGCGAATCGCTCGTGACCGATCGACTCGCCAAGACCGCGCAAACGACGTTCATCGACATCGTGACGATCCTGCTGGGCGTGACCGTCGGCGCCAAGACGTCGGCCAGCACGTTCCTGACCATGCAGACCATCTACATCTTCCTCATCGGCATCGCCGCCTTCGCGCTGGCGACCGCGACGGGTGTGCTCTTCGCGCACGTGATGAACGCGATCGCACGAGCGACGGGCGGGCGCCAAGTGAACCCGATGATCGGTGCGGCGGGCGTTTCGGCGGTCCCGATGGCGGCGCGCGTCGTCCACCGCATGGGCCAGCAGGAGGACCCACACAACTTCCTCATCATGCACGCGATGGGGCCCAACGTCGCCGGCGTCATCGGCTCCGCTGTCGCCGCGGGCGTGCTGCTCTCGGCGCTCGGCGGCTCGTAAGCGCACCGCCATGCACACCGGCGTCGAAATCATGCACCTGCCGACCGTGACGTCGACCAACGACGCGGTTGCGCAGCGGTTCGACGCGCTCGGCCCGCGAAGGCCGATCGCGGTCCGCGCCGACGAGCAGACCGCCGGCCGCGGGCGACGCGGGCGTACCTGGCACTCGCCGCCGGGCAACTTCTACCTCTCGCTCGGCTGGCCGTGCGCTGAACCGCCCCACGTCTACACGGCAGCCCCCGTGCTCGCCGCTCTGGCTCTGCGCGACACGATTGTTGCGCTCGCGCCTGATGCGGTGCACGCGCGCGTGGACGCGGCGCTGAAGATCAAGTGGCCGAACGACCTGCTTGCTGGCGACGCGAAGCTGGCCGGCATCCTCTGCGAGCAGCCCGCGCCGGATCGACTGATCATCGGCATCGGTGTGAACCTGACGCTGGCCGGGCTGCCCCCGCGCGAGCCGCCCGCTCTTTCCTCGACGTGCACAACGACCCTGGGGCTATCGCTCGAGCCCTTGGTGTTGGCGTGTCCGCTCGTCGAAGCGCTCGCGCGCGCACTCGCGGATCTCGAGCGCGACGCTGAGCGGGCATTACAAACCGCGCGCGAGCGATCCGCCGGGTGTCTTGCGTGGATCGGTCGCCGTGTGACGCTGTCACATTCGGGCGCTCCGGATCGCGCGAGCGTCGGCGTAGTCGCCGGTCTCGACGAGAGTCTGCGATTGCTGATCCACAACGAGGGCGACGATCGTCCTCGATCCGTGAGTTCGGGCGAGTTGCTCCGGCTCGACTAGCTGGTGTCGAACCCCTGCGCGACCTTTTCACCATCCTCTTGGTGGTACATGAGCGTGGCGATGATCGCCGACGTGAGCACGGCAGCGAGCACGGCGCCGACGATGCCCCACATCCACCCCCAGAAGATCAACGACGCCAGCACGACCCAGGTGGAGAGCGAGAGCATGCGACCTTGGAAATATGGGTCGATCAGGTTGCCGACCGCTGCTTCGATGACGATCAGTCCGCCCGCCACGATGAGGCCCTGCGTCCATCCGAGTTGCACGATCGCCAGCACGGTCGGCGGCAGGCCGCTGATGAGCGCTCCGACGTTGGGTACGAAGTTCATGAAGAGCGTGAAGACGCCGAAGATGATCGCGAGCGGGACGTCCATGAACCACAGCCACCCCGCGGTGAGCGTGCCGCTGACCAGACCGGCGATCGCCTTGGCGATGAAGTACCACCGCGTCTGTCTGGACCAAACGTCCACGAGCTCGCTGAGGGCCGCGACCCTCTCCTTGCGTAGGTGCTCGTGCGCCCATTGAGCCCAGCGATCACCTTCGAACAGGGCGAGAAATGTCATGAAGAGTGTGAGCAGGAGCGCCGCGAGCACGCCCACAGCCGAGCGCATGCCGCCCACCGCGATCGAGAAGAGCTCCCCGCGTGTGCCCTCGTTCAGGAGCACGCTTTCGCCGTTTCGCGGCGGTACCTCGACCCACTCCCACCGACCGTTTCGTGCGGGTTCGGGCTGCTCGGCGGCCCCGCGCATCGCTGGCCGATTCGCGTCCCTCGTCGGGGCATCGAGCGGGCGCGGGTCCGTCCCGTGCTGCGATTGACTCGTCAACTCACTCGCTCCCGATGTATCGCCGGGCTGCTTCGACGCATCCGTTGGGCTGTCGGCGCTGTTGCCCGCATCGCCCTCGCCCGCGTCGTCAGCTTCTTCGCCCGCGCCCGTCGTCGCGTCGCCGTTCATCTCCGGCACCGACTCTTCGGGCACCCCGTTCCCCGTAAGCCATTGTCGAAACTCCTGGTACTGCTCGATGTATTGCTCCTGCGACGCGCTGAACTCCTCGGCGGCCGAGTCGGCGGCGTACCAGCCCCATCCCAAAACAGCTCCCGCCCCCACCAGCAGCAGCAGGCTGCACAGCAACGCCGACGCCCACGACCAGATGAAGCGGCACAGCCATTGACGCAACGGCCAGAGCATGAGGGTCAGCACCAGCGACACCACGATCGGCACCGCCGCCACCGCGGCGAAGTTCAACGCCGACGCCACCACGACGACGGCGATCGCGACCACCGCCGCACGCAGTACGCCATCCGTTGTCCATCGCTGCCACGCCATATGCCCTATCTCCGGCCCTCATGCCGACCGGCTGACCGAGCCGACATCCCAACACTCCGCATCCACCGCCTCGGTCCACCCGCCGTCGCCCCGGCACAACCGCCGGCGGGCAATCATTGGCAGCGGGGACGACGCTTCGGCACGCGGTGATCGCTCGCCTATCAACGGTTACGCAGGGCGTCGATGAGTTGGGCTTTGGTCATGTTGGACCGTC
>CAYTSW010000228.1:0-3123 GCA_964440605.1 uncultured Phycisphaeraceae bacterium
CGTCGTTGTGGCCGAGCAGGCGCGTGTAGTCGGCGAGACTGCGCTGGCGCACGGGAGCGGCGCTCATCGCCTCGCGGATGTGCGCCCGGGCGCTGTCGGCCATGCGATCTTCGAAGCTACGCGGATCGGCGCGCACCTCGAGAATGCGCTCGAGCTTTCTGGCCCCGTACGCCCCATACCGGTGGGCATGCGCGATGGCGGCGACGATATCCTCGATGGTGTAGGTTTTCTGCAGGCTACAAATGTGCGCGAGCTGTGCGCCACCATACCGCTTTCTCCGAAGCAGCACTTCGCCATAGCGGCGTGCCTCGGGACTCCAGTTTTCGAGGCAGCTCAGCAGCTCGCCGGTCGGGCGACGGGGCCGCTTGCTCGGTGGTGGAGGCACGTGCGCACCGGCGTTGCGCGCCGCTCGTGGATGGCGGGCGATGACGTCGGCCACGCCGCCGACGACGGTGACCTCGTCTTCGCTCGCTCGCAGATACACCCAAGTGCCAATGGCTTTGGGCGCCCGGTAGTGGTTGCCGTCGAAGTTGACGTACCCGTAGCTGTCGATGACGCGCAGAGCGAGCTCCCGGTCATCGTACGGGTGCCGTGGCAAGGCACCGAGGTGCTCTCGCTCCTCGCGCAGCACTTCGGCTGGGATACGTTTGGTGGTGCGGTGAGTTCGAGGGTTGGCGCGATGTTCGAGCCACCACTGAAAGGCATCGGACGCCTGCTCGAAGTTGTAGAAGGTGCGGCCATTGAAGAAGGATTCTTCGATGTACCGAAACGGCCTCTCGACTTTCCCCTTGTAGTTCCCCTTGCCGCGGGGGGCGGCGTGCAGTTCGAAGTCCATGTACACGGCAAAGTCGATGGCGCCGAGGTTGAAGATGGGGACGCCGGCTTCCCACCGATCGATGATCCCAGGCATCGTGTCGAAGACGATCTCACCCGGGACGCCACCGAAGGCGTCGAAGGCGCGCCGCAGCTGCCGGAAGACCGTGACCTGCCGCGAGTCGCGACAGAGGCTGGCGTACATGTACCGGCTGTGACCGAGGACGCAGCTGAAACAGTAGACGACGCTTCCATCGGCGAGCTTGTAGGGCGACCAATCGGTCTGCGCTTGCCGCCCTGGCCCGGTGGTCACCATCACGAACGGCTCTTCGCGCCGCTTGTTCGGTCGGATCTTCTTCAGGTGCTCGCGCACGATCGTGTAGCCACCGTCGAAGCCCTGCGCGACGAGCATCTCGTGAAGCCGTGTCGCGCGCAGATCGGGATAGCGATGCAACTGCTCGGCGATGAATCCGGCCCAGGAATCGAGCTTGCTGCCCCGGGGGGCGCGCTTGGGCGGCAGCATGCGCTCGAGGGCGTCGTCCCCTTGGGCTCGCCGCTGCTGCACCTCGCGCAGCATGCGGCGGATGGTCTTGCGCGCGATGCCGAGCGCGCGAGAGATGGCGCGAATACTCTCGCCGCGCTGTCGTCGGCGCCACACCTCGTAGGCCAAGCGGATGCGATCGCTCATCGCTTCTCCTCGAGTTTCGACAGGAGCGCGCGGCCATGTCTGCGCGCGCGCTCGAGCTCGCTGGCCCATTCACTCTTGGGCGCTTGGTGCCGGGTCTGGCCTGCACCCAGCAGGCCATTCAGCTCGCGGGTGGCGTGTATGTACGCCTCAATCGCGCGACGCACCTCCTCGCCATCCACCATTGAGCGATAGGGATTGCGAAGCAGCGCCGACAGCTCGGCCTCGTTTCGACACCGCAGCGCCCGGTTGATGATCGGTGCCGCCCGGCGTGCCGAAAAGCCATGGCCCCTGAGCGCCATCGCCACTCGGCTCTGGTTGCCGCGCGGCAACCGCGCCAGCTCCTGCGCCAGCGTGGCGCTCACCAGCCCCAGGCGCATGTCCTCTTGCAGGGTCTCGTCGAGCCGCTCGATCATCATCAGCCGCCGGCACACCCACGACTTGTGCCGACCGAGCAACGCGCCCACCCGCGGTTGAGAGAGCTTGCAGCCGCGAACCAGGTCGCGCACCACCCACGCCTGCTCCAGCACGCATAGCCCCCGGTGCGACGCGTTTCGTGTCACCAGCGCCACCCGCACTCCGGCTGCGTCGAGTCGCACCACGCATCCCAGCGCGCGGGTCTCACCGAGCTCGACGAGCGCCTGCAGCCGCTTGAAGCCGTCGATGAGCGACAGCCGCCCCCCGGGCTCGAGGTTGACCAACAGCGGCTCGAGCAGTCCGTCGCGCTCGATGCTCCGTCGCAGCGCCGCCACCAGCCCTGGCCGCCGAAGTCGAAGCGCACCGTACCGCTTGTCGAGCCGGTCTAAGTCCACCACCTCGAGCTGCGCTTCGGTCTCGCCGATGACAGCTTGTCTCGCTCGCTCGTCCATGGGCCGCTGCGGCCCCGAACATCACCTTCGCTCGCCCCTCCGATCCATCTGCTCTCGTATCTCGCCGAGGCGGCTCGCTCAGCTCAGCATCACCTCGAGCTGCTCGCTCCACCACACCGTCTGGACGAGCGCCTGCGTGAGCCAAAAACTCGTTTCACATCGCTCATGTGGAGGCTCTTCGCACATCGCGACGAGGGAGCGTTCCACCCGCCCCGCCGCCGACGCCACCGTCTGCGCAAGCTGCTTCATCTGCTCTCGTATCTCGCCGAGGCGGTCCCGCAACCGGTGGCGTCTCTGGTAACCAGGGTGCCGCTCGCGGAACGGCACCACCACATCACGGTAGTGGTCGGTCTCTCCACGGTGACGGCGATGCCACGCACGGCATCGGTCGGCATGCCGCGAGCGCTGGCACTCCGCGCGCCCGCAGGTCACCTGTCGAGCACCCACCCGTCGATCTGGATTGAATTGCCGACTACACTCGGTGCAGCGGCGGTTTGGGTATTGGGTTTTCATCCGGGCATGTTGCCCGGCCAACTCCAGCCGCCGCTTCTTTTTGCGTCCTCGAGATCCAGCGGACCCAGCCCAGACGCGCTGCGCGTCCCGAGGACAGCGGCGCTCCGCGCCGATCCAGATCCTTTCTCGTCCGCGTCATCCCCCTGGCGGGAGCCCTCGCCGCGATCCAGACGACGCCGCGTACCGTCCCGTGGATCCCCTCGCCGCGATCTGGTGGGTACCCCTTACGCCGCGATCAACACC
>CAYTSW010000229.1:0-3075 GCA_964440605.1 uncultured Phycisphaeraceae bacterium
ATGGCGACACGCAGCCAGACCAACAACGTGCTCGCGGGGATGCTGGTGACGGCGGATGCTGTGCGTCGAGCCGCGCTCGTGGTTCGAGCGCCTGCGCGACACGCCGCTCGACGGAGCGTCGTCCTTGACGGAGGACGAGCAGTTGATCCGCCAGTTTCTGCGGGGCGATGCCGAGGGGCCGATCACACGCCGCAAGGAAAACACGAACTACGCCGAGGACCTGCTCGGGGAAGCCGGTTCGGCGCCGTGGGTCGCGACGCCCTCGGTAGTGAGCACGCGTGTGAGCTCCCTGAGCGCACGCACGCGACGCGACGACGAGGACGACAACAACGCGGATGAGACGCCCAACCACCAGGGATAAGGACCGATGGCGACACGCAGCCAGACCAACAACGTGCTCGCGGGGATGCTGGTGACGGCGGCGATCGTCGCCTCCGTCGCGATCGTCATCGTGCTCTCGGGCGCCTTCGACGGCTTGGGCAAGGTGGGCTACACCGTCCGCTTCGACCTGGGCACGGGCGTCTCGGGCCTCCAGCCCGGCGCCGAGGTGCGCCTGGGCGGACGCAAGATCGGGAGCGTGGGCAGCGTCGAGTTCGCACGCGCCGGCGAGAACGACGCGCCCTCGGGCATCGACGTCGGCATCGACGTGTACAGCGATCTGGTGTTCCGCGAAAACGCGCGCGCGTACCTCGAGGTGCCGCTGCTCGGCGGCGGGGGCGTGATCAACTTCCCCAGCCTCGGCGCGACCGGCGCGGAGATCGAGCCCGGCGCGACGATTGAGGGCGCGATCGCGCCGCCGGCCTTCCTTGCGCAGGCCGGCTTCGGCGAGGACCAGGCCGCCGCGGTGCAACGGATCATCGCCGACGTCGAGTCGTTCGCCTCGGGCGCTCGTGCGATCCCCGACCAGCTCACCGAGTTCATCGACGGCGCCCAGCCGACCATCGACAACGTCAACGAGCTCACCGCTTCGATCCTCGAGCAGTGGAACGAAAAGTGGCTCGGGCGCGTCGACACCATCACCGCGAACGTCAAGACGGCGTCGGACGACATCGAGCCCTTCGTCGACAACCTCAGCACACGCGTGGACGAGCTGGGCGAGCTGCTCGCGACCGGCCAGGCGTATCTCGACGACAACCGCCCACAGATCGACGCCTCGATCGACAACTTCGAGCGCTTGACGGGCCAAGGCGCCGACTTCGCCGAGAGGCTCAACACCGAGCTCTCCGAGCGCACGCTCGACCTGCTCGACACGGGCAAGGCGGAGCTGGAGCGTGCCGGCGGGGCCGTGGAACGCATCGGGCAGAACCTCGAGAACGTGCTCGAGGAACACAAACCGACGATCCGCAAGGCGATGGCGAACCTGCGCCTGGCGTCCGACCAGTTGCGCACCACGCTCATCGAGGTCCGCCGTACCCCCTGGCGGCTCATCTACCGCCCGGACACCAGCGAGCTCGAGTACGAGCTGCTGTACGACGCGGCGCGCAGCTACGCGCTGGCGGTGTCGGACCTCCGGGCGGCGACGGAGTCGCTCGAGTCGGTCCGCCGAGCCGCGGCAACAGGCAACGACGTCAGCTCGGCACAGCTCGGCGATCTGGTCGAGCAGATCGACGCGGCGTTCGCCGACTACAAGTCCGCCGAAGAACGCTTCCTCCAAGAACTGAGCCGGGAAGCGGGCGAGAGGTAGAGCGATAGGGACCAGGGGGGAACGCAGCCTCCCGGGCCTCCCGCGCCGCCGTTACTCCTTCATACGCCTGCGCCGGCGAGGATGTCTTCGAGAGCCGTTGCAGCGGCTTCGATGTCCTCCTCGGTCGTGGACCAGCCGACGCTGAGGCGCAGCGTGCCGTTGGGGCAGCCGATCGCGTCGTGGAGGAGCGGCGCGCAGTGGAGCCCCTCGCGGGCGCAGATGTTGAAGGACGTATCGAGCACCGTCGCGAGTTCGACGGCGCTCATGCCCGGGGCGACGAGCGAGACAACGGCGGTGCGCACGCCCTGCCGGTCGCTGACGATGCGCACGCCTTTGATGTCCCCGACGCGATCGGCGAGCCGACCCGCGAGCGCCCGCTCGTGCTCGAGGCGGTCGTGATCGAAGCCGTTGCGGACCTCCGCGAGAGCCGCGAGCAGGCCCGCGGCGGCGGGGACGTTGCGCGTGCCCGACTCGAGCGCGCGGGGGAGCTGGTCGGGCATCGATCTCTTGCGCCCGTCGCCCGTCCCGCCCTGCACGATGGACTCGATGCACCCCTCGGCGCGCTCGGACACCCAGAGGGCGCCGATGCCGGGCGGACCCAGCAGCGACTTGTGCCCGCCGATCGCGACCAGATCAACGCCGAGCGCCCGCGGGTGCAGCGGCACGAGGCCCGCGGTCTGCGCCGCGTCGATGAGGATGATCGTCTCGGCGCAACGCTCGCGCACGGCGCCGGCGATCTCCGCGATCGGGTGGACCGCCCCCGTCACGTTGCTGGCGTGCTGAGTCGCGAGCATGAGCACCGGCTCGTCGCCCATCGCTTCGAGCACCGCCTCGCGATGCACACGACCAACGCGGTCGACCTCGGCGATGCGAAGGTCGATCTCCCCCATATCCGAACGCGTGTACAGCGGGCGCAGCACGGCGTTGTGCTCGGCCTGCGTGGTGACGATGCGAGGCTTCGGGTCGCCGCGGCGCCGGGCCGCGTTGATCGTGCCGTGGATCGCAACGTTGAGCGCATACGTGCACCCATCGGCGAGGACGACACGCGACGCGTCCGGCTCGTCCAGGAGATCCGCCAGCGCCTTGCGGCAGTCCTCCAGGATCGCCGTGGAGCGACGAGCCGCGGCGTGCACCGCGCGACCAGCGTTGCCCAACTCGGCGTCGATCGCTTCGGCAGCGGCGCGGGCGACCTGCGGCGGCTTGGGCCAGGAGGTGGCGGCGTGGTCGAGGTAGATGGACATGGCGAAGGCTCCTCTTCTGGCGAGAGTGTAGAACGAGAAGCAGACGGGCCGGAAGGGTCGTCCCACCAAAGGGAGGGAGACACACCGGTCGGAGATTAGAGCACCTTGCGCGATCCGGTTCCAGCGGAGATGATGTGGCCGAGGCAAGGA
>CAYTSW010000230.1:0-2974 GCA_964440605.1 uncultured Phycisphaeraceae bacterium
TGGAGTTCAGACGTGTGCTCTTCCGATCTGCGCCATCGAAGCTCTGCCGCCCACCTGGGTGCCGTGCAGAGCTTCGATGGCGCTCTCGGCCTCGGACCGATCGTTGAACTCGACGAAGCCGAAGCCGCGGGGGCGTCCGGTTTCGCGATCCATGACGAGGGTGGCTGAGGTGACCGTACCGTGCTGCGCAAAGAGATCGCGCAGTTCGTCTTCCGTCACACTGAACGGAAGATTCCCGACATACAACTTCATCATTCTGCTAACTGTCCTTGCCCTTGAACTGTCTGTGAACCGCTGCTTGAACTCGGGCAAGAGAAAGCCTCGGCCGACCAATCCCGGACCCGCCATCGGGTCACACCGAACGTGTCAGCCCTGAGTATACCCCTATTCCCGCATCCGCAAGCGGCCGAGATGGCCCGGCGTGGTGATTGACGTGTCCCACCGGGGCGATACCAGATTGGCGGCTTCTCCGGGACGTCGGACGTGTACGAGTTCGAGCAGGACGGGGACGCCCTGAGGATCCTCGCCGGCGCCGCGGACCTCGGCCCGCAAGCGGCTTGGGAGCTGGGCCACGGCGATGTGCTGTTCAGCCACGGCATCGTGCTCAACCGCACGGGCGACGTCCCGGTGCTCGAGGGCCGGGGCCAGAGCGTCCGTTACATCAACGCGACTTCGATTCCGGCGCCCGGCGCCGCGGCGATCATTAGTGTCGTCGGCCTCGTCGGGCTGCAGTGTCGGCGCAGGTAGCCCTCGGTGGGTTGCGGGTATTCTGCGCGGCGGCTCTGCAGACGCGGTGCCGCCGCTTTCGTTCATCAGCGTTGCTTCCGGGGAGAAGGAGGCCGACATGCTGACCGGGTTCGACGAGATGTATTGCCGGACTGCTGGCGTACGCCAACATGGGCCTGCCTGGGACATTTCCTCGACTATCCCAGGCGCAACGAGCTCACCGCATTGTTCGACGGCGTGGTGTACGCAGCGCTGGTCGCGGGAATGTTCGGGGGATTGTGGCCTTCGGGGTGATCGGTCGGACGCGTAGGTGAACAGCACTGACCTCGCAGAGCCGAGGTCAGTGGCACCCGTGGGGGAGCGCTCGATCAGTCTTTGGGGGTGTAGGTCGTCCGGCCGCCGACGGTGCGGGCGAGTTCCTCGCGCGCGCGTTCGTGGAGCGAGTCATCGTCGAGGGCGGCGTGGGCGCGCTCGAGGCGGCTGATGTACTGCCCCTTGGGGTAGGCGAGGTGGCAGATGGGGTCGCCCGGGGAGGCGGCGGGGAGGGTGGTCATGCCCAGGACGATGCCCGAACGCGGGGCGACGATCGTGTCGAGGTCGCGCCCGGTGAGGCTGGAGCTGGTCGCGAGGATGTCGCCTTGGGCGACGATGTCGCCGGGCACGACGTGGAAGTCGAGGAAGCCGCCGTGCTCGGCGCGGACCCACTTGGTCGCGTCGGTCTCGACGCGGTAGGGGGGTTCTTCGATGGGTTTGTCGATCATGCCGAGGTAGGCGAGGCAGTTCTGGATGCCGCGGACGGCGTACTCCTTGACGGTCTGCTCGACCTTCCAGACCTCGCCGGCTTCGAGGATGAGTGTGGGGCAGCCTGCCTTGCAGGCGGCGCGGCGGAGCGAGCCGTCGGGGCCTTCGCCCGAGACGATGAGTTCGGTGCCGAAGGCGCGTGCGAAGGGGGCGAGCTCGGGGATAGACATGTCGGCGCGGACGTTGGGGAAGTTGGTGCGCCGGACGGCCGCGGTGTGGAGATCGATGCCGAAGTCGCAGCGTTTGACGATGTCGTCGTAGATATGCCGGGCGATTCGAGCGGCGAGCGAGCCGTCGGTGGAGCCGGGGAAGGAGCGGTTGAGGTCGCGTCGGTCGGGGAGGTAGCGCGAGTGGCGCTCGAAGCCGAGCATGTTGACCACGGGCACGAGCAGGAGCGTTCCCGCGGCGACGGAGAAGGGCTCTTCGACGATGATGTGGCGGATGGCGCCGGTGCCGTTGATCTCGTCGCCATGAACAGCGGCGGTGACGAAGACGGTGGGGCCGGGTTCGGAGCCGCGCCAGACGAAGGCGGGGATGGTGACATCGGAGCCGGTGGATGACTCGCCGATGACGACGGAGACCTCGCCGCCCTCGCCGGGGGCGATGTAGGTTTCGCCCCACTGACCGGGATCCGGGCGCGCGCCGGGCATGGCGGGGGTCAGTCCTCCCCTTGGGCGCGGGTGAATCCCTCTTCGCCGTCGAGCATCGCGAGCTTCTCGATGTGCATCCACTCGTGCTTCGGGCCGACGGCCTGCACGAGCTTGAGCAGGTCTTCGTCGGTCATGGAGTCGCCCGGATCACGCAGGATGAATCGGCAGCGCCAGTGGTCGACGCAGTCGGTCCGCCCGAGGCCTTCGGGGTAGACCTTGGTGCCTCGGTTAGAGATCATCTTGAGCTTGAGGGGCGTGGGCTCGGCGAGCCTGACAAGGTCGTCGCCGAGCTCGTTGGGCGAGAGCGGGCTCTTGATGAAGAGGTCGGCGCCGGCGAAGGTCTGCTCTTTTGTGGAGCCGTAGGCCGGGTCGGTGGGGAGTTGGGGGATGTTGATGGGCTTGTAGTCGCGCGGGGTGTATCCGTCGGGGTTTGTGCCGAGGTTGTCGATGATGGCCTTGGTGTAGGCGTCGGTGCCGACGCCCTTGCCCTTGGGCGCGATGTCGCCGGTGAGGGAAGTGCGCTCGCCGAGGGTCACGTGGACGGCCTGCTCGATCTTCTGGGCGGCATCGAACTCGCCGAGGTGGCGGAGCATCATGACCGCCGAGAGGAGCATCGCGGTGGGGTTGGCGAGGTTCTTGCCGGCGATGTCGGGCGCCGAGCCGTGGACGGCTTCGAAGATGGTGACGTCGGCGCCGATGTTGGCCGAGGGTGCGATGCCAAGCCCGCCGACGAGGCCGGAGGTGAGGTCGGAGATGATGTCACCGTTCATGTTGGTGGTGACGATGACGTCGAAGTC
>CAYTSW010000231.1:0-2959 GCA_964440605.1 uncultured Phycisphaeraceae bacterium
GCCTCCTGCGGCGCCGTGTACAACGCGATCCCGCCAAGCGAGCAGGCCGCACGCCCCGCGGGCGAGTGGAACCGCTACCGCATCCGCCTCGTCGGCGACACGCTCAACGTCTGGCTCAACGGCGCGCACATCCACGACGACCAGCGACTCGACGATCGCGGCATCTACCGGCGTGACGATCAGCCGCTCCCACTCAACGAACGCGCGACCACAGGCTTCATCGCCTTCCAGGATCACGGCGAGGGAGGACTCCGACTGCGCAACATCGCGCTCACCGACCTCTCCCCGGACCCCGACCCTGGCGACTTCACCTTCGCCTTCCCGAACGGGACCACCCAGGGCTGGACCCACCGCGGCGGGGGCTCCTTCACCTTCGAGGACGGCACACTCGTTGCCGCCGACGGGCCGGGGCATCTGTTCAGCGGCAATGCGCACCGGGACATCGAACTGCGCACGCTCGTGCGCGTTGCCGAGCCCGAGGAGACGGAAGCCCCGCGGACGGGCAACAGCGGGATCTACTTCCGCACGGTCCCGCGCCCGAACAACCCCGATTCGTGGCCCCTGGGCTACGAGGCGCAGATCGATCACCACGACCTGCGCCCGACGAACTACACGGGCTGCGTCTACGACGCGGCTCCAGCCGCCCCGGGCGCGCCCATCTCGCGTGACGGCGCGTGGTTCGACTATCGCATCGTCGCGGTCGGCGACCGCGTGATGACGTGGGTCAATGGCGTGCCGATGGCCGACGCGCAGCTCTCCAAACACGAGCGCGGCTCCGTCGCCCTCCAGACCCACCATCCGGGCAATCGCGTGGAGTTCCGCGACCTGCGCTGGCGCACACCGACCGCCGAGGAGTTCGACGACTCAGGCCAATGAAACCCACTCGCCTCCGGAGGAGAGACAGGCCTCGACGAAGCGAACGCCGAACGCGCCATCGTGGACATCCGGCGCAAGCCGGGCGAGCACGGAATCGGTCGAGCGCACGCGGTCGATAGCGCCACGGTAGATGTTGGCGAAGGCCTCGACGAACCCCTCCGGATGCCCGGGCGGGATGCGTGTCGAGAGGGCCGCGCTGTCGGACAGGCCGTCGGCCCCGCGCGTGAGCACGCGGAGCACGCCGTCGGCGTCGCGGTATTCGAGGCGGTTGGGATCCTCCTGTCGCCAGGTGAGGGCGCCCCGATCGCCGTAGACCCGCAGCGCAAGGCCGTTCTCTTCCCCGAAGCAGACCTGCGAGCACGTCAGGACGCCCGACGCGCCGTCGGCGTAGCGGAGCAGGACGCTTGCATCGTCGTCGACACGCCGCCCGGGGACGAAGGTGCGGACCTCGGCGCACAGCTCGCTGGGCGTCAGGCCGGTTATGAAACGCGCGAGGTGCTCGGCATGAGTCCCGATGTCGCCAAGGGCCCCGGCCCCGCCCGACCGCTCGGGGTCGGTCCGCCAGGAAGCCTGTTTCTGTCCCGAGGACTCCAGATCGCTCGAGAGCCAGCCCTGGAGGTAACGCACGTCGATCTTGCGGATCGAACCCAGGGCGCCCGCGCGCACGATCTCGCGGGCTTCACGCACAAGCGGGTAGCCCGAGTAGTTGTACGTCACGGTCAGCGAAGCGTCCGACGCTTCCGCGATGTCAACCAATCGGCGCGCTTCGTCGGTCGTGCACACCATCGGCTTGTCGAGGACGACGTGAAAGCCCGCTTCCAGACAGGCACACGCGATCTCGAAGTGCGTGTGGTTCGGCGTAACGATCGACATCGCCTCGATGCGTTCGCTCGCATCGCGCCGGCTTTCGCGCTCGAGCATGTCACGCCAGGACGCGTACGAACGATCGGACGCGAGCCCCAGCCCTCGAGCGGAGGCGATCGCGCGTTCGGGCGTCGAGGAGAGCGCTCCGGCGACAAGGACACCTCTGGCGTCGAGAGCCATCGCCATGCGGTGGACAGCGCCGATGAAGGCGTCCTGCCCGCCACCGACCATGCCAAACCGAACGGGGTCCGCGGGAGTGGTCATCGCGCATCCTCTTCAAAGGCGGCGTCGAAAGCGACGTCGGAGGGCGGGAACTCGATCGTGCGCACGAAGGCGGCGGCCTCGCGGGCGCCGTGGAAGCGGTCCATCGCGGAGTCCTCCCACTCGACGCTCAGCGGACCGCGATACCCGGCGCGGTTGAGCGCGCGGATGATGGCCTCGAAGTCGACGTCGCCGCGTCCCGGCGAGACGAAGTCCCAGCCGCGGCGCGGGTCGCCGAAGGCGAGGTGGCTCGCGAGGATCCCACTGTCGCCGTCGAGCCGCGTCGACGCGTCCTTGATGTGGGCGTGATAGATGCGGTCGGCGAAGCGGTCAACGAAGCGCGCGGCGTCGACGCCCTGCCAGACGAGGTGCGAGGGGTCGAAGTTGAAGCCGAAGGCCTCGCGCCGGTCGAGCGTCTCGATCGCGCGCTCGGCGGTGTAGAGGTCGAAAGCTATCTCCGTCGGGTGCACTTCGAGCGCGAACCGGACGCGCTGCTCGTCGAACACGTCGAGGATGGGGTTCCATCGCGCTGCGAACGCGCAAAAGCCGGCGTCGATCTCCTCCTGCGAGGTGGGCGGGAAGGCGTACAGCTTGTGCCAGATCGGCGAACCGGTGAAGCCATTGACGACATCGACGCCGAAGGCGCGGGCGGCGTAGGCGGTCGCCTTCATCTCGTCCGCGGCACGCGTGCGCACGCCCTCCGGATCGCCGTCCTGCCAGAGGCGCGCGGGGAGGATCGTGCGGTGGCGCTCGTCGATGGGGTCGCAGACGCATTGGCCCACGAGGTGATTGCTGATGGACCAGCAGCCAAGCCCGTGGGATTCAAGGAAATCGCGCGTGTCCCTGACATATCGGTCCGACTCGAGCGCCTTTTCGACCTCGAAGTGGTCGCCCCAACAGGCCAGCTCGAGCCCGTCGTAGCCCATCTCCGCGATCCGCGGCGCGAGATCTCGGAGGG
>CAYTSW010000232.1:0-2893 GCA_964440605.1 uncultured Phycisphaeraceae bacterium
GCGTTCCCGAGTCCGGCGTTGCGGGATCATCGAGGAATCGCTCGCGGGCGTCGAGGTCGAGGAGGTAGGCGACGGGGCCGGTGACGAAGGCGTCGATCGCCCCGTTGTCTGAGGCGTCGATCGCGGACGAGCCTGGCTGGAGTCGGTAGTCGCGCGCCTGCGGGTCGGCGAAGAGCGGGTCGGCGGTGGAGACGTTTGTCGCGATGATGTCGACGTCGAGGCCCTGGAAGCCTTCGACGATGGAATCGCTGAGCGTGATGGTGTTGAAGACGGTGAAGTGCGTGAACTCGTTGGGGTTCGTGACCTGCGGGTTGTTGTTCCAGAAGATCGAGTTGATGACGTTGATGTCGGAGCGGAAGTTGCGAATGGCGGCGCCAATCGTCGTGCCGGTGGTCTGGTTGTTGACGAAGGTGCAGTTGATGAACGTGGCGTCGGAGCCGTTGACCGACGAGTTGTTGACGCCGGCGGCGATGCGTCCGGTGTTGCCGTCGAACAGACAGCCGATGTAGAAGGGCGCGCCGCCGATGTTGACCACGGCGGTTCTTTGGTTGTCGACGAAGCGCGAGTTGACGACCGTGATCGGCTGTTCGCCCTCGATGCCGGGGAAGAGTTGAAGCGCCGAGCCGCTGCCTTTGGTGGTGACGATGTCGCCGGCGGCGGTCTTGAAGTCGACGTCGACCGCGGAGTTGTTGATGAAGGTGCAGTTCTCGATCAGCGGGAGCGAGCCGTCGGTGAAGAAGATGGCGCCGCCGCTATTCGCGGCGTTGAGGTCGAAGGTGCAGTTGCGGATCGTGGCTTGCGAGAAGAAGCCGAAGATCGCGCCGCCGTCTTTAAAGGTGCCGCAGTTGGCCTTGGTGTCGCCGTAGCCGCCGGTGAAGTGGAGACCGTCGATGACGAGGTTCTCGAGGCGCGAGAGGAGCATGAGCGTGAGGGAGTTGTCAAGGTGGCCGCCGAATGACGGGTTGTCCTGGCCGAACTGATCGCCGTCGAAGAGGGCGATGTTGGTGTGGAAGTCACGCTGGTCGCGCTGAGTCTCGGTGCCGTCGAAGCCGCCGTAGATGGCGAGGTTGGAAGGGGGCATGTAGGCGGCGGCGCGCTCTTCGGGTCGGGCGGCGGGGTTGTACGTGCCGTCGGCGAGCCAGAGCTCGGCGATGTCGCCGCCTGATCGCGAGGCGGCGTCGAGCGCGGCGTGGAGGTCGGTGTGGGCGTTGGCCCAGGACAGGCCGGTCGCGGCCCCGGTGGCGTCGGGGTCGACGTAGTGGACGGTCTGTTCGACGCTGTCGAGCATGCCGTCGGCGTCCATGTCGAGCGCCGGGTCGTTGGTGATCTCGGAGTCGTCGGGGATGCCGTTGGCGTCGTCGTCGCGTTCGCAGATGTCGGGGGTGTTGTCGCCGTCGGTATCGGCGAGGGTGCCGGCGAGGATCTCGTCGATATCGCACACGCCGTTATCGTTGCAGTCATCGATCCGGTAGCGGGCGACGACGCCGGCGGCGCCGACCTGGAGGGCGAAGCCGTTGCGCGACTGGAAGTCGCCGAGCGGCTGGCCCATGAAGTCGAAGCTGGTGCTCGAGAAGTATGGGATGCGGGGGGCGGCGGTGTCGCTGGTGGCCATGATCGTGCGGAAGGACGAATCCGGCGCTACCCAGCCGTGGGCGTATGTTTGGGCGCCGGTGTCGCAGTAGTCGGCCTCGAAGTCGTGGAGGAGGCCCATGATGTGCCCGATCTCGTGTGCGCCGGCGTACGTCGGCGCGAGGGCGCAGGAGTAGCGGACCGTGCCGAAGGCGAGGTCGGGGCGAGGGGTGTTGCCGGGCAGAACGCCGATGAACGCGCGGCCACAGAAGTCTTGGTTCGCCGTCCACAAGAGGACGATGTCGGCCTTGTGGAAGTCGCGGAGGATGTGGGCTTCGTCGAGGAAGCCGTCGGCCTGATCGCGCAGGCGGTTGAGGTGCGTCGACGAGCTCGTGGTGGTCTCGGGGTATGTGGTCAGTGCGGCATGCTGCAGGACGACGGTCGGCGACGGGGAGCCGACGGAGGTGACGTTGGCGGCGGCGAGGTTGAACTCGTCGAGCGACATCTGGATGTGCGCCAGAAGCTGCGCTTCGGAGCCCGCGGCGGTGAGCACATCGGTCGTGTAGAGCACGAGCGCCTTGACCTCGTTGAGTGCGTCCCCGCAGAGGGAGCCGCGCGGCACGCTCCGCCCGGGCGGCGAGGGCTCGACGTGGCCGCGGCTCGCCGCGTGCGCCATGGCGGCGCGATCGTTCGCGCTCGGCGTGAGCGTGCTGGCCGCATCGTGCGCACACGAGGAGCACGGACACTCGGGCACCGTCGGCGGCTCGACCTCGAAGAGTTCGGTGATGCCCGTGTCGTGGTGGCGGTACTCGTACGCGCCGAGATGCGGGTCGGCGACGCGGGCGAGCATCGCCCCGCGCTCGACGGTGATCATGGCGTGCAGGTAAGGATGTTCGGGGTGGGAGCCGACGAGCGCGTAGGAGGTCGCGCTGCGCTCGGCGAGGGGTCGGAGGTCGATAGTGACGGGACCCGAGGGGAGCGGGAAGGTGAGGCGCTCGAGCGTGCGGAGTTCGTGGGGGTGGATCAGGAGATCGGGCTGCGAAGCGGAGGCGAAGAGCGCGGGGGCGTCGAGCTGGGCCTGATGTTGCGCTGGGGCCGCGGTTGTCGCGGCGAGGAAGGCGATGACGACGAGAATGGTTCGGGCAAGCATGGGCGCGACTCCTGTTCCGGGGTGCGGGGGCTCCAATCGCCCTCCTGCTATCGAAACAGGAAGCAAGCCGGCGATGCGCAACGGCGCTGGGCGCGGATTGGTCAGGGGGACGTTCGGGGTCAGTCGAGGCAGTCGGTGCGTCCGAACTCGGCGCCGAAGGCGCCGAAGTCCGCG
>CAYTSW010000233.1:0-2885 GCA_964440605.1 uncultured Phycisphaeraceae bacterium
TGACTGGAGTTCAGACGTGTGCTCTTCCGATCTGCGTCGCCGCGACCGCCTCGCGCCCCGCCGACGCCTGGCGGAACGCCGACGCCTGGAGGCGCGTCAGCACGAGCGTCGCCATCCCGATGGCGATGAACACGATGAGCGTCGCAAACGCCCGGCGTTGCGCGCGCCTGGTTCGATAACGCGGCCCGCTCACGGCGTGCCCCCTTCGCTCGCCCCGCCCTGATCGACACGCACCTGCACGAAGGGCAGGGGCACGCGGTCGATGGGCACCGTCCGCAACGCCGCCGCCGTGCGCGAGCCGTTGTCCGAGCGCGCCGTCACGCGGATGCGCACGGCATGCGGATAGCCCTCGAAATCAGAGTCCCAGGCGGGGAGCCACTGCTCGCCGTCGTGGGCGTCGATGGAGAGCGACGTGATGCCGTCGATCACGGGGAAGACCACCCCGCCGCCCGCCGGCGTGTCGTCGGGCTGGGGGTCGACACGCCTGAAGAGCGTCAGGCCTCCTCCACTGCCGAAGGCGGCGGCTTCCATGGCCCCACTGGCGAGGCGGTACTGCACCTCGTAGCGTCCGCCCTCGGCGCGGTCGGATGTCGGGCGCGCGGCCCGGTAGCTGGTGGTGAACAACAGGAGCTCGTCGCCCGGCGCGCCGTCGGTGAGCAGCAGGCGTGCCTGGAAGAGGTCGCCCTCGCGCACGACCGCGCGCACGTCGCGGGCGATCTGCTCGGCGGCCGCCTGGGCCCGGCGCATCGCCGCCTGGCGCGCCTCGGCCGCCGCCTGCGCGCGCAGCGACTGCGATAACGCCACCGTCACCGCCCCCGTCACCATCGCGATCAGGATGCTCGAGACCACCAGCTCGATGAGCGTGAAGCCGCGACGCCCCTCCATGCACGTTGACCACTTGCATGGTGGCGTGGGCGTCCCGCCCGTGCGCACGCAGGCCACCAACTCTTCGCACGGGCGGGACGCCCACGCCACCGACTTGCGTGTCTTCCAACGTCCACCCATCACTCACCGTCCCGATCGACGGTCGCTTCTGGCTCGCGGTCCGGGTCGGGATCCTCACCCAGGCGTGGGGCCACGAGCGTCTCGATGATCACGCGGTCGCGCGTCCGCTCGCCCCAGCTCACCGTCACGCCGACGAAGTTCGGGTCGCCCGGTTCGCCCGGCTCGATCACCAACTCGTACTGGTACTCCTCGAACGGCGGCGCGAACCGCCCGCGCAGGTCCTCCGTCTCGCCGTACCCCTCCGGCCCCAGGGCCACGACCATGCTCAGCCGATCGTCCGCGAGCATGGCGGCGTTCGCCAGGTTTTCTCCCTGCTGCTGCGCCGAGAGCGCCGCACCCGAGAGGCCGAGGATCACCGCCAGGCCGATCCCGAGCAGCACACCCGCGACGATCCCGTCCACCAGCACGATTCCCGCCCGACGCCGCGTCACCAGTCCACCTCCGACAGCCCGATCTCGTCCAGATCGATTGATTGCGAGGCGGCCCCGCGCGCCGCCAACCCCGCGCCCACCTTCGTCACCGTCGGCTCGATGGCGTGCGGCAGCAGTTCGACCCGCCACGCCTGATCGCGCCCGTCCAACTCGGCGACCGCGACGAACTCCATGTGCGGACGCGGCTCGCCGGGCAGCAGCTCGATGCGCCAGTCTCCCGCGACCGGCTCCCCATCCACCAGCACCTCGCGCAGCTCCAGCGGCCCGAGGAACGTCTCGGGGGCGAGCGGGTCCATGCGCCATTCCCCCGCCTGCCGACGCCCGAGTTCGACCAGCCGCCCGCGGTCGTCCGTCGGCAGGCGGAGCGTCTCGAGCACAATGCGGTCGCGCTCGTCGTCGAACCACAGCGCCATGCGGAACGAGCCCGCGACCTGCCGCTGCGCGATCACGCCCAGGCAGATCTCCAGACCGCGCACGGCGTTCTCCGCCTGGCGCGACTGCGTGTTGAGCAGTCGCGGCACCGTGATCCCCGCGAGCACGCCAATGATCGCGATGACCACGATGGCTTCGATGAGCGTAAAGCCCCGGCGGTGCTTTGTGCCCGAAGACGACTTGCATGGTCGCAGGGGCGTCCCGCCCGTGCGGGCGCAGCACGCTTCACCTGCGCACGGGCGAGACGCCCACGCCACCGCGTGTTGGGGTGCTGCGGCCCGACTCACGGCTTCACGATGTCGGCGTCATCGTCCTCGCCGCCCGGCGATCCGTCGGCGCCGAACGAGACCACGTCGAAGTCCGCGTTGCGCTCGCCCGGGATCACCAGCTCGTACTTGTTGCCCCACGGGTCGAGCAGTTGATCCGCGTTGTCGACATAGGGGCCCTTGTAGTCGTCGATGCCCGAGGGGGCCTCCCAGAGGATGTCGATGGTGTAGCTGTCGCGCAGGTTGCCGTGGTCGGCCATGAAGCTCTTGACCTGGGTGGCGAGCGTCGAAGCGTTCGCCTCGGCGGTGCTGACCTTGGCCTGGAAGATGCGCCCGAGGATGCGCGGGGCGATCACCGCCGCCACGATCCCGAGGATCACGATGATCACGATCGCCTCGATCAGCGTGAAGCCGCGCCGTCGTTGCCGATCCCGTTTCGTCCGCGTGCCGGTCATCGTCCGTGTCTCCGTTCGTTGCGCCGGCCTGTCGGCCGACGATTGTGTGTGTTCGTTCAGCCCGCGATGGCGTCCTGGAGTTCGAGCAGGGGCAGCAGAATCGCTAGCAGCACAAACCCCACCAGTCCCGCCAGCACCACGATCAGCAGCGGCGGCAGCACCTTCGTGAACAGCGCGATGCCCTGCTCGGTCTTCTCCTCGAACGCCACCGCCGCCTGCATCAGCAGCTCATCCAGCCGACCCGTCCGCTCGCCCATCGCCACCAACTGCACCAGCAGCGGCGGGAAGTAGCCCGA
>CAYTSW010000234.1:0-2875 GCA_964440605.1 uncultured Phycisphaeraceae bacterium
CGCCACGTCGCGGAAGTCGCGCTCGTAGAAGATGTCCATGTACTCCTCGAGCTTGGCGATGATCAGCCCCAGCAGGTGGGCATGCTTGCCGCCGATCGAGTTCTTCACGAAGAACTTGCCCAGCTCCTCCTTCCGCTTTTGCTTGTCCTTCCGCTCGATGATCGATCCTTCGTTCACCCCAACGCGGATCGGCAGCCCCTTCTCGCGGCAGGCGTCGATCACCTCGTTCACTTGGTCGCGGTCCGAGATGTTGCCCGGGTTCAGACGGATCTTGTGCACACCCGACTCCACCGCCTCCAACGCCCGCTGGAAGTGAAAGTGCACATCCGCCACGATCGGCACGTTCACCCGCGGCACGATCTCCTTCAGCGCCTCGGTGTCCTTACGCTCGGGCACCGCCACCCGCACCACGTCCGCCCCCGCCGCCACCATGCGGTTGATCTCCGCGATGCATCCCTCCACGTCGTGCGTGTACCCCGCGGTCATCGTCTGCACCGACACCGGCGCCGGCCCGCCCTCCTCGGGCGGCGACTCCATCGTCGCGTGCGGATGCCGCTCGGTCGGCAGACCGCCGCCGACACGGACCAGGCCAACTCGCTCGTCACCGAGCACAATCTGACGGGTGGGGCGTCGTGGAAACATGCCCGGATCGTAGCGTGATTGGGTCCAGTTCGGCCCGGGCTGACGGACGGGAGGCGTGCCGGCTCAGTAGGTCCAGTTGGCGTACGGGTTGTCCGTGCCCGGGGAGATGCCCCCGCTGTCGCCGATGATGGTCGGCCCCAACGGCAGTTGCAGAATGAGCACGCCGTTGCCCGCCGCGACGCTCCAGTTGTTCGTCACGTTGTCGCCGCAGGTGTTGCCCGCGATGAAGCAGCGGCTCGCATTGATGCGGATGCCGATGTCGTTGTTGACGCACTGGTTGTCTTCGACACGCACGCGTCCGTTGTCGACCCGGATGCCCGCCGCCGCGTTGCCCTCACAACTGTTGCCGACGATGTGCGAGCGGAACAGGGCCAGGATGCCGTGCTCGGCGTTCTCATGCGAGACGCAATCGCGCACGGTCGCGGCCCGGTCGGCGATGATCCCCGACAGCCCGTTCCCGCGAGCGAGAGAGTCCACCACCAGGCTGTCCTCGCTCGAGTAGATGCCTTCCTCGCCGTTCTCGGTCGCCACGCATCCGCGGATGGTCGTCCCGTTCCGCCCATTGATGCCGGCCCGCGTGTTGTTGCGCGCCACGCTGTCGATGATCTGGCTCCCCTCGCCGACCTCGATGCCGTCGCGGCCGTTGCCGAAAGCCACGCAGTTACGCACGATCGAGCCCGTTCCGGTTCGCACGCCGTCGAAGGCATTGTCAGCCAGCGTGCACCGCTCCACCGTCGCGCCGTCGCCGGGGAGCATCCCGTCGAACCCGTTGCCGATGACCCGCAAGTCGCGCAGCACGGAACCCAAGGGATTGCCCACCGCAAGATTGACGCCGCGGAACGCGTGGTCACGCACCACGCCGTTGCGAATCTCGATGCCGCTCAGCCCCGACGTATTCACGCGGATCCCGTCGAACGAGCCCGCCACACCCACAATCGCGTACCCGTTGAGATCGAGCGTCACCGCGCTGGACGCGATCTCGACCGTGAACATGTCCGCCTCGCCCGTGATGTCTCCCTCGAGGTAATACGACCCCGCCTGCGCGATCAGGAATACCGACTGCGCCCCACCCGGCGCTGTCTCCTGCGTCAGCGGGATCCGCTGGTCCGCCTCGCGCTGGAGCACATCCGTCGCCTCCACCGGCCCCGCCGGCGGGTTCAACGGCCCCGCGACCAACACCCCCGACATCACCGACGCCAACACCGCAACGCCGCCGACAAACCATCCGGTCCGAACCATGTCGCTCTCCTCTCCAGATCACGTGCTCCGCACAAACGATGAGCCGAGCGTAATGAATGCCACGCAAAACGCACGCAGATCCCGAACAATCGGCGAAGGTCGCGGGCTAACCCGCCTTCTCAACGCGCCGCCCCCGCGCCGCTGACACCACCGCCCCCGTATTCGCCCACCGCATCCCCAGCACCCCCCAATACACCAGCACCTCGAACACCATCAGCCCCGCACCCATCGCCAGCACCACCAGCGTCATCGGCGCCCAACCCGCCGGCAGCACGACATTCCCGCTCACCCGCAAATCCATCTCCCACACCCCCGGCAGCCGCTGCACCACCTGCCACGCCGGCCCCGCGAGCAGCGCCCCCACCACCCACCCCACGCTCGCGTGACCCACCACGTTCGACGCCACCCCCCGCGTCACCCGCAACCCACGACGACTGGCGAAGAACCGTATCCCCCGGTACTCGATCATCGTCAGCCCCAGCAGACTCACGAACGACCCGAGCGTGAACGCCACCAGATACCCCACGTGCGCCCCCGCCACCCGCGGCCCCGGCACCGCGATCGCCACGCTCATCACCAGCGACGCCACCAGCATCGCGTGCAACCCAAAGGCAAACCCACCCCCACCCTCCCCACGCACCACATCCCACACCCCCCGCGGCCGCCCTAGCACCGCCCCGCACGTCTTCACAAACGCCACCGGCCCCGGCCCCCGCTGCCACGCCGTCCCCACCCGCAGCCCCGGGTCCGACGCCGCCCTCGCACGCCCGCACTCCGGACACACGCCACCCGCCGCCAGCGGCGACAGGTCATACCCGCACCCCTCGCACAAAAACGCATCAACCGAAGGCGTCGGTGGGCGGGGCATGCCGGATCGTATGGCGGGTGAGGCGACTCCCTACTCCCACTCAGCCATCGCCCGCTCCAGCGCTTCGATAACGCGCCGCGGCGCGGGGTACGGCATCTGCTCCCATGCTCTTGGCCCCCAAGTCGC
>CAYTSW010000235.1:0-2797 GCA_964440605.1 uncultured Phycisphaeraceae bacterium
AGCTACGACTTCGACGGCGAGGTGGCCACGCTCACCTTCACCGTTTCCGAGGAGATGGCCGAAATGAACGCCCCGTCCAACGCCCGCCCATGGCCGCCGGGCGATTCGCGGCCACGATCGCCTACGACGACCCGGACCGCTGCGCCATCGCCCTGCTCGGTCTGCCCGACGATATCGGCGTCTCGCTCAACAACGGGCGCCCCGGAGCCGCCCACGCGCCGGCGGCCTTCCGGGAGGCGCTGGCGAAGTACGGCACGACGTTCGACGCCGCCGCCGAACGCGAGTTGCCGCCGCTGGTCTACGACGCGGGCGATATCGTCCCCGCCTCGACCGACGACTTCGACAACGACCCGGTCGCGGCGATGAATGAGACGCACGACCGCGTCACCGAAGCCGTCTTCGCGATCCACAAGCGCGGCCTGCTGCCCGTGTGCATCGGGGGCGGGCACGACCTGACGTTCCCCTCGGTGCGCGCGCTCTCGCAGCACCTCGGGCGCGCGGTCGCCGGCGTCAACGTCGATGCCCACCTCGACGTGCGCGACACGCCCGGGTCCGGCATGCCCTACCGCGCCCTGATCGAGGGCGGCTTCGTCGACGCGACGCGCTTCGTGGAGTACGGCATCGGGCGCTTCGCAACCGCCCGTGCGCACGTCGAGTGGCTCGCCTCGCGCTTCGCCGAGATCGTCACGATCGACCGCGCCCGCACACCCGAGTGCGCCCCCCAATACCCGATGGAGTTCGCCTTCGACGCGCGCGACGACGGGCACGAGCACGAGCCGGGCTTCGTCTCGATCGACCTCGACGCCATCGACGGCTCGGCGGCGCCGGGCGTCTCGGCGGTCAACCCCGACGGGCTCTCGGTGATGACAACGTGCGAGATCGCCCGCCGCGCGGGCGCGCATCCGGCTGTTCGGCACTTCGACATCATGGAGCTCAACCCCAAACACGACGACGGGCGCACCGCGCGCATCGCGGCCCTCGTCTTCCTCCACTTCGTCGCCGGCTACGCCGAGCGCATAGCGTCCGCCTCCGCCTGAAGAGGCCCGCCATGCGCACCCTCATCCACAACGCACGCGTCCTGCGCGAGCCCGACCGCGTCATCGAAAACGGGTCGGTGATCATCGAGGACGGCTCGATCACGCACGTCTTCGCCGATGACCCGCCCGCGGGCCTCGCGACCGACGAAACGATCGACGCCCGCGGCCGCGTCCTCATGCCCGGCTTCGTCGACGCCCACACCCACGCCTGCTGGGCCGGTGACCGGCTCGACGAGTTCGACATGAAGCTCAAGGGCGCGACGTACCTCGAGCTCCTCGAAGCCGGCGGCGGCATCATGTCCACCGTCCGCGCCACCCGCGCCGCCTCGCAGCAACAACTCACCGACAGCCTCCTCGCCCGGCTCGACGCCATGCTCCGCGAAGGGACAACGACCGTCGAAGTCAAGTCCGGCTATGGCCTGACAACGCAGGACGAGTTGAAGATGCTCCGCGCGATCGCGGACGCCGCCGACCGCTGGCCCGGCACCGTCGTGCCGACGGCGCTGATCGCCCACGCCATCGACCCCGACCAGCTCAACTTCACCGAGACAACGATCAACGAGACGCTGCCCGCGGTGACGAAGGAGTTCCCCGGCATCGCGATCGACGCGTATTGCGAGCAGGGCGCGTGGGCCTTCGACGATACGCGACGGCTGTTCGAAGCCGCGCTGAACGCCGGCCACCCCGTCCGCGTCCACACCGATCAGTTCAACGAACTGGGCATGACGACTTGGGCCATCCAGCACGGCGCCCGCAGCGTCGACCATCTCGAGGCGACGAGCGAAGACGTGCTCGACCGCATCGCCCGGTCTGAAACGCCCGCCATCCTGCTGCCCTGCTCGGGCTTCCAGGTCGACGGGCGCTACGCCAACGCACGCCGCCTCCTCGACGCCGGCGGCTCGGTCGTCCTCGCGACCAACTGCAACCCCGGCTCGGCCCCGACATCGTCGATGCCCTTCGCCATCGCGCTGGCGGCGCGCCATCTCAAGATGACGGCGCACGAAGCGCTCCGCGCGTGTACGACCAAAGCGGCCGACCTACTCGGATTCTCCGACGACCGGGCCCGCATCGACCCCGGCATGCGCTCTGACCTGATCCTGCTGCGACACACCGACGAACGCATGCTCGCCTATGAGTTCGGCGGGAACCCCGTCGACCACGTCTGGTGCAACGGCACACGCCTCACGTAGTGCCCGGATATATACCTTCCGGGGTGCCACTGACCCCGGCTCTGCGGGGTCAGTGCTCGTCGGTCACGAGCAACGCGCTCACGCCGCTTCCACGCCCTCATCTTCGTGCATCGGCTTGCCCTCGACGGTCAAACCAAGGTGCGCCAGCGGGCCGTGGGGCTTCTTGGCTTCTTCTTTGAGTCGCTTGGCGGCGCGGGGGTTGGCGTACGCGTTGAAGACCATCGCCTTGACGGTCCCCCAGATCCCGCCGAAGGAACTGAAAGTGTGATCGACCGCGGTCGGCTCGTAGCCGCAGTGGACCATGCACTGCTGGCAGGCGGTGTTGCCCGAGGCACGCCCGTAGTTCTCCCAGGGCGTCTCTTCCATGAGCTCTTTGAAGGTGTCGACGTAGCCGTCCTGCAGCAGGTAGCAGGGCTTCTGCCAACCGAAGATGTTGTACGTCGGGTTGCCCCAGGGCGTGCACTCATACTCGCGCTCGCCCATGAGGAACTCGAGGAAGAGCGGGCTCTGGTTGAAGACCCAGCGCTTCTTGCGGTTGGAGAGGATCATCTCGAAGAGCTCGTTGGTCTT
>CAYTSW010000236.1:0-2751 GCA_964440605.1 uncultured Phycisphaeraceae bacterium
TGGGCAGCACGACGTCGCCCGCGGCGTTGCGGGGGCACCCGCATTCGCCGAGCGGTTTCTCGCAGTGCAAGCAGGTGACGGGGCGTTCGAGAGATGTGCCGTCAAAGAGGCCGGGCATGCCGAGAGGGTAGGAGTTGATGGGAACCCGATGGAGCGGCTGCTGCTCGTGAAAGGCATGTCATGTGCCGGCTCTACCGTTGCTGCGGCAGAGGGCTTTGGTGGCGATTCTGGGAAGGAGATGGACGACGTGGAAGCTGCTGCTGATCGAGATCGACGACGAGTGGCGTCAAGGCCTGGAGCCCGTGCGGGAAGATTTCCGCCAATGGATCGACGAGATCCGGCCCGACGGGCGGGGCATCGCGTTGTGGTCGGCCCTGCCGCTGCGCGACCATCAGGTCGAGTGCATAGTCGCGGACGATCGCCCCTCGATCCATTGCCGCGTGACGCTGCCCGGAGGCGAGGCGGTCCGATTTGTTGGTCTGCACCCGACGCCGCCTGCGTTGCCGAAGCGAGGCGCGAAGGCGCGTCATGACAGCCGCATTCGAGACGGCGAACTGATGCTCATCGGCGATCGCGTGAACGCCCGCCCTGACGAACAGTGGCTCGTCGCGGGTGACTTCAACGACGTGGCGTGGTCGCGTACGACGCGTATGTTCGAGAAGGTCAGCGGACTGGCGGACCCGCGTGCCGGGCGCAGGATGATGAACACGTTTCACGCGCAGTACAAGCTGCTGCGCTACCCGCTGGACCACGTTTTCGTCTCGCCGACGTTCCGCGTGGGCCACTTCGACCGCGTGCGCACGCCGGGGTCGGACCACTTCGCGGTCGCGATCGATCTCGAACTGGCCGCCCCGGAGGCGGACGGCGTCGACGAGCGCGCGAGCGACGCCGAGCACGAGGAGGCCGAAGAAATGGTCGCGGAAGGCGTCGACGACGCGGGCGGCTCGCCCGAGGATGGCGCGCGTCGCTTCGACGGTCGACGGGCCCGTGACGGGGCGAGCCCCGGGGGAAGATGTGGCCGCGGCCAGAAGTGACGCACGCGCGCGGAGCCGGCTCAGAAGCCGAAGTTGGCCCAGGGGTTGGAGGTGGTGATCGTGCCGCCGCCGGAGATGATGGGGCCGACCGTGTTTCCGCCGATGATGTCGAATCCCGACGCGCTGTTGCTGGATGAGTTTCGGATGATCAGATTGCCCGTCGTCTGCACGATGATGGCGGGGGTGATGTCGGCCACGGCGTTGCCCTCGATACGGTTGTCCGATCCAGTGATGCTGATTGCGCAGCTGTCGAGCGTGTTGTCCTTGATGAGACTGTCCCCGCTGGCGGCAATTCCGACGTTGCCGAAGCGCAGGGCGTTGCCGATGACGCTGGCGCCGAAGTCAGCGTTGATCCCGAGCGTCACGGAGCCATCGACGGAGTTGTCGTGGATCACGGCGCCGCCGAAGGTCGCGATGCCGGTGTCGCAGTCGAGAACCGAGTTTTGACGGATGACTGCCGAAGCTCGGGCGTCGATCCCTGCATCGCCGGCGCTGGTGATGTTGTTTGACTCGATCACGGACGCGTTGCCGACACTCACGCAATCGGCCGGGTAGAAGTGGAGGGTGCACCCCCGAACAGTTGCGCGAGCACCGAAAACAAAGCCGCTGGCTCCGTTTGACACGGTGCGGTTGTGCGTGGCCGAGCAGTTGACCACGAGGGCGTCGTTCAGGCAGACCAGGGCCGTGGAGTTCTCATCGGCGAAGGTCGTCGATTCGACCCGCGCGTTGTTGCCGAGCTCCACGAGCGCCGGCAGCGCGGTGGACTGGTTCAATCCGTCGAAGATGCAGTCGGTGACGGAGACGTCGTCGCCGCCGCTCACCGCCGGGAAGGAGTCGCGCACGACGCACCCGGACATGGACGAGCTGTCGGCGAGCAGGATGAGCCCGTTCTGGCGGAAGGTGCTGTCGCGCAGGATGCTGCCCCGCCCGAGCTCAACGGCCGCGGGGCCGCCCGACGACAGCCCCGAGAGCTCGATGCAAAGGTCCTTGAGCAGCGACTGCGACCCGAGTGACACGGCGCCCCCCCTGAGAAAGATCATCTGCCCGTTGCGCACGGTGACCTGGCCCGAACCGGTAATGCCAACGGGGGTATCCCCGGTGTCTGATCCGATAATGGCGAACCCGTTCAGGTCGATGGTGACGTCGGAGCCATTCAGGATGCGGATCCCGGTGCGGTCCGCGGGCACATTGATGTTGCCGGTGAGGTAGTAACTGCCGTCTTCTGTGATGACGTGCTCGCCGACGAGATCGCCGGGTAGAGCGTTGACGTTGATCCGCGGCTCGACTTCGTCGAGCGTGCGGTACGTGGGCGCGACGGGCCCGACGGGCGGGTCGAGCGGCCCGGCGAACACAAGGGCGACGCCGACGAGGACGACGGTGAGACCACAAAGACCGATGACGGCAGAGCGCTGCTGCATGTTTTCTCTCCTCACAAGTTGCAGGCTGTACAAACCGTCGCGCCCGCCGGCTCTCCGGGCGGTGCCTACGCGACGACTCATCCGCGGGGTGTAGGCCCCGCGTAAGGGACGGTATACGCTCACCGTATCAACTAGTGTCACGATCGCAAGGGAGCTGCGACTCGCCATTGGCCGGGTCGCCGCGGGATCGTCGCAGGCGCAGGGCGGCGTTGTCACGACCAAATGTTCAGAAGCGTGTGCCGGAGCAGCGCTGCCGTCAATCCAGCGGCGAGTACACCCATAGCGACGGCCGCCCGCTG
>CAYTSW010000237.1:0-2690 GCA_964440605.1 uncultured Phycisphaeraceae bacterium
TAGCCGGGCGTGGGGGGATCAAAGCGAGTCGCTCGCGTCAGTTGAGGGCGGCCGCGATCTTGCGGGCGGCTTCCTTCTTCTCGCGTTCGTGCGGGCCTTCGAGGAAGGAGTCTTCCAGTTCGACGCGGATCTTCTCCAGCGCCTTGTTCTGGATCTGGCGGACGCGTTCCTTGGTGACGCCGATGATCTGGCCGACCTGCTCAAGCGTCATCGGCTTGGCGTCGTCGTTGGGCGAGGAGAGGCGGAAGCGGTGCTCGATGACGGTGCGCTCGATCTCGGAGAGGTCGCAGTTGTTCTGGAGGACGATGCGCTTCACTTCGGAAGCGGCATCGTCGACGAACTCGCTGCGCTTGGTGTCGAGGTGGTTGGACTTCTCGAGCTTGGGGTCGAAGTCGGTCGGGAAGCGCTGGCGGTACTTCGAGAGCTTCATACCCTGACGGGAGAAAGCCTTGAGAATCGCGCGGCAGGCGTATGTCGAGAACTTGAAGCCACGCTCGCAGTCGAACTTGTCGACCGCTCGCAGCAGCGCCATGTTGCCCTCGGAGACGAGGTCGGCAAAGTCGACCTCGGACATGCGGGTCCGCTTGGCCATGGCGAGCACGAGCGCGAGGTTGGTCTCGGCGATCTGCTCACGCATCTGGATGGACTTGCGGTACCAGCGCAGGATCTCGCGGGCCTGATCCTCGGTGGGCTGCTTCGAAGGAGAGGCCCAGACCTCACGCTGAAGCTCGCGGATCTTCCAGCGGGCGTAGTTGAGCTGAAGAAACAACACACGCTCCTCGGCGGCGGTCAGGATGACCTGCTCCGAGGACTTGGGCGTGCGCGTCTTCGAGCCGAGATCGTCCATGACGGGGTGGTACCACGAGGCGTCGGGCTTCTTGACGTCTGGCGCTTCGTCGTAGATCTGCTTCTCGGCGCCGGGCTCCTGGAAGACCGGATTGTCGATCAGGTCCATCTCCTTCTCCATGAGCTCGCGCAGGATGCGCTCGTCCTCGGCGGAGAAGGTGCGTCGGGCGGCCTTGCGAGCCTTTCCGGACGCCGACGAACCGCTGACCGCGACGCCGCGACGGCGCTGAATACGATCGAGCGGGCTGTTTGAAGCGAAGCGTTTCATCTTGTTCACTCGTTCCTGATCGCTCAGGGTTTCGACCCGGCTTCCTGGCCGGTTTCAGTCAAACTTGAAAGGCGGGCAATGTACTCGGACGTGTATCAACGCGTGCGGGCGTGAAGTGCTTCCCGTAGAACCGGTGAAAGGGCGCTCATCGTGGCTGCTCACGACGGCGGAGGCGTTGGGTGCGGCCGCGAGGTTTGTTGGCGGAGGCTTGTGGTGGGCTGGGAGTGCGGAGGATATTTCTGGACGGTGTCTGTTTGGGCCAACGTGACGGAGGCGGACCGTGGAATACGCCCCCGACGCTGTGATGGTTCGGAGTTGCGCGAAGAACGATTCTAGAAAATTCGCCTACGAACGCAAGCCGCCGAATCATTCAAGTTCAAACGATGGGGGGATGTGCGGATTGCCTCATCGCTCAGATCCATCCCTCGTGTAGTGGCGGTGTCGCGGGCGGTTGCCGGTGCAATCAACCGGGCCCGTAGCTTCCGCGTTGACGGTCCGAAAACGGGGGTCTAAGGTGGCACCGCCGCACCCGCGGGACCGGTGCCGACGCACTTCGCTGCGCGGAACCTCTCGCATGTTCAACTCGGACCGATAGTGGATCGGTTTGGTTGACTTCCAAGCATGAATCCGTGACATCGCGGCGGAATTTGGCCTTTCGGCGTGCCAGCGGGATTCTGATTTGTCCCGAACGGCTGGCTTGCGTGGTCAGCAGGTCCCGAAACAAGGGGGCGATCAAGAGATCGCCGGCCGGACCCTGCGCTCCCTCACCGCCTGGCCGCTGCATTGCCCGCCGGGTTCTCTGACCTCCAGATCCCTTACCCCAGATACAGGACACCCCCACATGCCCCTCTCCCTTCCCGATCTGCCGTACGCCAAGGACGCGCTCGAGCCCCATGTCGATGCGACAACGATGGAGATCCACCACGACAAGCACCACAACGCCTATGTGACGAAGGCCAACGCCGCCCTCGAAGGGACGGATCTCGCGAGCGAGACCGATCCGTGGGTCGTGTGCGCGAAGCTGGGCTCGGTCTCGAGCGACAAGCAGACCGCGGTCCGCAACAACGCCGGCGGGGCCGCCAACCACGCCCTGTTCTGGTCGATCATGGGCCCCGGAAAGGTCGGAACGCCTTCGGGCGAGCTGGCCTCGGCGATCGACTCGGCCTTTGGGTCCTTCGACAAGATGAAGGAGCAGTTCGAGGCCGCCGCCACCGGTCGCTTTGGCTCGGGGTGGGCGTGGCTGTACGTTGACGGCGGGCAGCTCAAGATCGGTTCCACCGCGAACCAGGACAACCCGGTGATGGGCAAGTCGATCGCCGGCATCGAAGGCACGCCGATCCTCGGCCTCGATGTCTGGGAGCACGCGTACTACCTGAAGTACCAGAACAAGCGTCCGGAGTACGTCAAGGCGTGGTGGAACACCGTGGATTGGGACGCCGTGGCGAAGCTGTACGACGGGGCGAAGTGACGGGTACAGACAGGTACACGGAGTAACGGAGGGGACGGAGGGAACGGAGAGAGGCAAAGGGGGGAGGAGGTGGGCGGCGTCGGCGTGGGGCCTGTCGTGCGGGTTGGC
>CAYTSW010000238.1:0-2686 GCA_964440605.1 uncultured Phycisphaeraceae bacterium
GAGCCGCGGCTCATTCTGCTCGACGAACCCTTCTCCGGGGTTGACCCATTGGCGGTGGAAGACCTTCAGGACGAGATCCGCCGCTTGCGCGAGACAGGCATCGCGATCCTGATCACCGATCACAACGTGCAGCAGACGCTGCGCGTGTGCGACCGGGCGTACATCATCAACGAGGGGCGCGTGCTGCGCGAGGGTGCGCCGCGGGCCCTGATCAACGACGAGATCGTCCGCCGGAGCTACCTCGGCTCCCTGTTCCGGGGCGACGAGTTCGACGACGAGCCGACGGCTCGCTCACTCGCGACGGCGGTGGAGGACACGGAATGAACCGCTACGCGATCGTGGCGTTGGCGATCGTGGCGATATCGGCGATCGGCTGCACCGACCGGCGGATTTATGTCACCAGCGAGCCCTGCGGGGCGCGGGTGTATCTCAACGACGTCGACGTCGGCGTCACGCCGCTGGAGACGAACTTCACGTACTTCGGCACCTACGACGTGCGCGTGCGGAAGGACGGCTACGAGCCGCTGGTGACCCAAGCCGAGGCCGATGCGCCGTGGCACGAGCAGCCGGGGCTGGACCTCGTCGCGGCGGCGATCCCGGGCGAGGAGCGGACGGAGGTGCGCTGGCACTTCGTGCTCGAGCCGGCAGACGCGGACGTGGGCGGGTTGCTCGAGCGTGCGGCGGCTCTTCGGGGGCGTGCGGTGCAACGGGTGGTCGACGAGCGCGCACCGGATGCGCAGGGCGGTTAGCCGAACACGGTTGCGAGCAGGAAGAGCACCAGCGCGATCGCCAGCAGCGTCACGCCTACGCCCCAATGCGTGAAGAACAGCAACGTCACGCCGATGACGGTGAGCCAGAACGTCCCGATCATGTAAGAGCGAAAGACGCGGTCGTCGCGCAACCCGGGCGTGCGTCGGCGTCGCGGCGTGGCGCTCGGTTCGAGCGTGGGCTCGGGGGCGGGTTCGTCGTGCTCGCGGGCCATGATGGTGGGGACGGCGTCGGTGGTCATCGACAGATTGTTCGGTGACGCCTCGTTGAGATTGCACCAGCGTATCGAGCCGGGCCGGCGGTCTGGCTCAGGTGAAGCGTTTTACGCGGGTCGGAACGTCAAATCCGGTTGGTGTGCTTACGGGGCCGGCGGTGGTGGGCCTCCCGAGCCGACCTCGGGCGTTGACGTCCGCGTAGAATGGAGACGTGACTACAACCGGCTTGCTGCGCGCGGTGCCGTGCTCAGCAAGCGTTTCCCGCTCCCACATGCCGGCCACACCGCGTGCGGGGCAACGCGAAAGGAGCAGGCCATGTCATCGATTCCCGCGGCCCGTCAAGGCGGCGAGGCTCGTCCCGCGCCGGCAAGCAAGTCCGTCCAGGCGTCCGACAAGCCGCTGATCTGGATCGATGGCACGCTGCACCCGAAGTCGGAGGCGAAGGTCTCCGTCTTTGACCACGGTTTGCTCTACGGCGACGGGTGCTTCGAGGGCATCCGTGTCTACAACGGGCGCATCTTCAAGTGTGCGGCGCACCTCAAACGGATCTACCGCAACGCCGAGCGCCTCCACATGATGCGTCAGAGCGACGGCTTCCCGTACACGCCCGAAGAGATGCGCGACATCATGTACGAGTGCGTCGAGGCCAACGCCATCAAAGAGGGCTATATCCGGCTCATCTTTACGCGAGGCATCGGCGATCTGGGTCTGCACCCCTTCAAGTGCCCGCGCCCCACGGTGATCTGCATCGCCGACACCATCCGCCTCTACCCCGAGGAGATGTACGAGCAGGGGATGAAGATCATCGTCGCCAAGCGACCACGCACGCCGGCGCAGTGCCTCGATCCGCAGCTCAAGAGCCTCAACTACCTCAACAACATCATGGCCAAGGTCGAAGCGATCGACGCGGGCGTGCTCGAGGCCATTATGCTCGCCTATTCCGACGACCCGAAGTCCAAGGTCGTCGGCGAGTGCACGGGCGACAACCTCTTCGTCGTCAAGGACGGCGAACTCCACACCTCGCCCCTCGAAGTCCCCATGCTCGACGGCATCACGCGGGCGTTTGTGATCAACGAACTCGCGACCGCGCTTGACATCAAGGTCCACGAGCGCGTCCTCACGCTCGACGATGTGTACGCCGCCGACGAGATCTTCCTGACCGGCTCTGCTGCCGAGGTCATCGCGGTCACGCAGGTCGAGGACACGCGCATCTCCGATGGTGAGGGCGTGCTGACGAAGCGGATCCGCGCAAAGTTCCGTGAGATCGTGACGTCGGACGCTGTGCCGGAGGACTGAGCCGGCACGCGTCAGGTGAGCGGATATTCACGGTCGGATCACGGAGGCCTCAGTACTCCCGCGCATCGTGTAGGCGTTCGGACGGCGATGGCTGTCGTACGTCTCGCGCGGGCTGCATCTCGCCCGATCGAGTGTTGCATACTGCGGGAGGTCGCCGTGCCCGACAAACAGATGAGTTCGATCAAGAACAAGGAGCAGTACGAAGAGCTCCGGGACAAGGGGATGAGCAAGGAAAAGGCGGCGCGGATCGCCAATGCCGAGGGCGCCAGCCGCCGCGGCGACAAGAGCCCGTCCTATGAGGATATGACGAAAGATGAGGTCTACGAACGCGCGCAGCGGGTAGGGATCGAGGGACGGTCCAACATGACCAAAGCCCAACTCATCGACGCCCTGCGTAACCGTTGATA
>CAYTSW010000239.1:0-2648 GCA_964440605.1 uncultured Phycisphaeraceae bacterium
AGACCCAGCGCTTCTTGCGGTTGGAGAGGATCATCTCGAAGAGCTCGTTGGTCTTGCCGCGTTCGGAGAGGAAGCTCTTCTGGTCGGGCGCTTTGGGGTACGCGTACCCCGGCGAGACCATCATGCCCTCGACGCCCAAGTCCATCATCTCGTCGAAGAAGAGCCGCACCGAGTTCGGGTCGGCCCCGTCGAAGAGCGTGGTGTTCGTCGTCACGCGGAAGCCGCGCTCCACCGCCAGGCGGATGCCCTCGATGGCTTCCTGATACGTGCCCTCGCGGCAGACCGCGAAGTCGTGGTGCGCCTCCTGGCCGTCCATGTGCACGCTGAAAGTGAGGTACTTGCTGGGCGTGAACATGCCCTCTTCGAGCTTCTTCTTGAGGATGCGGGCGTTGGTACAGAGGTAGATGTACTTCTTGCGCTTGACCAGCTCCTCGACCAGCTCGCCCATCTGCGGGTGCAGCAGCGGCTCGCCGCCGGGGATCGACACCATCGGCGCTCCGCACTCGTCGACGGCGTTGAGAGCCTGATCGACCGGCAGGTCGCGCTTGAGGATGTGCGCCGGGTACTGGATCTTGCCGCAGCCCGCGCAGGAGAGGTTGCACCGGAAGAGCGGCTCGAGCATGAGCACGAGGGGGTAGCGTTTGTTGCCCTTGAGCTTCTGCCCGATCACGTAGCTCGCGACGGTGTACATCTGACTGATGGGTACGCCCATGGGGGGCTCCTGTCATGCACGAAACGGAATCGAGGGGGGGTCCCCACCTTGGCGGGACGCCTCCATGCTAGCGGATGCACAACGAGGGGCCATTTTTCGAGGGGACGCACCCCTTGCAGAGCAAGCAGTCTCGATCTACGTTGCCAAACGTGAAAACGGCCCGCTTTGGCCGATGAACCGTCACGTTCCGTGAGGAGAGAAAAACATGCCCCGCTCAAGCTTGTTCGCTTGTGTTGTGCTGTGCGCTGCCTTCGCCCCCGCGGCGAACGCCCAAACCGCAGGCACGCTGTCATTCCAAGCCCAGCTCAATCAGGGCGGGTCACCCTTTACGGGCACCGTCGATCTCGTCTTCCGCATCTTCGACGCCGAGCTCGGTGGCAACCTCGTGGATCTGAACGGCGATGGCGTCGTCAACGATGTCATCGGCGAGGACGCGCAACAAGTCGCGGGCGTGCAGGTCACCGACGGCCTGCTCACCACCAAGTGGGGCCCGATCTCCCCCAAAGCCTTCGACGGCACGGAGCGCTGGGTAGAGGTCACCGCCAACGGCGACCTGCTCTCGCGCTTTGAGATTGTCACTCCTCCCGCGGCCGCGGAGCAACTCAACGCCCCGGGGTCGGGCAACGCGGTCGCGTCGACAACCGCCGATGGGGAACTCGGAGTCGGGACCGACGCTCCCACCGCCCGCTTCGAGGTCGTGGGCAACCCCTCCGTCATGGGCACCGGGACGATCGCGTCCACGCCGGGACTGACGACCGTCACCGGGGCCGGCACCGCGTTCACCACGCAACTGCGCGTGGGCGACCTGCTTATCATCTCGCTTCCGACCCCGCAGGAACGCATCATCGTCGCGATCCTTAACGATCAGACGCTCGAAGTCGAGACCCCCTTCTCGCCCGAGCTCCCGGCGCAGGCGTTCGTCTTTCAGCGTCCCGTTGCCTGTTTCACGCAAGACGACGGTCTGCCCGGCGTGACCGTTTCCGCCGACGGCCGTCTCGGCGTGGGCACAACCACGCCCCGCGCCCCGTTGCAGGTCATCGGAGAGGCACGCGTCGGGGAAATCACCGGCGAGTGGGACCAGAGCGATAGCGGATACGTTCGGTTCGGAGACCTGCAGATCGTGTGGGGACGCTACAACAGCTCATCGAGTTTTGACGCGGTCACCACGCTCCCCGTCGCGTTCGTTGATGCGAACTACACGGTGGCGCTCACGCCGACAAGCTCCGCCACCAACAACCTGACATCCTCGCTCAAATCGCGGACTCCATCGAGCTTCATTGCGCAAACTTCCACAGCCTCCTCGAGCGACCGATTGAACGCAAACGGGGACTACATCGCCATAGGACGCTGGCGCTAACCGAGAGAGGATGAGGTCCATGCGCACCACACGCCTTGCCATCGCCGCGCCCGCGCTCCTCGCGAGTGCTGCGCTCGCGCAGTTCACGCTCGAACGCGCCACCATCGATACCGGCGGGGGTTCCGTCGTCGGCTTCACGTTCGAGCTCGACGCCACGCTCGGTCAACCCGACGCCTCCAATCAGGTCACGGGCACAAGCTTCGAACTCACGGGTGGCTTCTGGGCGCCGGCCGGGCCACCCAACCCCTGCCCCGCCGACTTCGACAACGACGGCATCATCGACGGCGCCGACTTCGGCACCTTCGGCGCCGCCTTCGGATCAATGGCCGGGGACCCCAGCTACCTCCCCGAGGCCGACTTGAACGGGGACGGCAGCATCGATGGCGCCGATTTCGGTGTGTTTGGCGCGCAGTTCGGGCGAACGGATTGCGACGGCTGATCGCGAGCCGCGGGTCGAGCGGCGTGGAGACCATCTCCGGGCGCTGATATTCGCCCGCCGCGCGCCCGAGCGCCGATGTCCTCCCCGTGCGCCTCCTCGCCCTCATCCCGCCCGGCACCAACGCCCGCGCCATGTTCCAG
>CAYTSW010000240.1:0-2595 GCA_964440605.1 uncultured Phycisphaeraceae bacterium
GGGCCCGCGGGCGCCGGACCAGAGGTCTTCGGTTTCCATCTCGGCGCCGTAGGCGGCGGTGTTGATACCGACGGCGTAGACGCCCCCGGGAACGAGGCTTCGGGCGACGCGGTCGAGGTGGGCGAGGACGTCGCCGTCGGTGTGGAGGTGGCGGAGGGAGTTGATGAGGTTGAAGGCGAAGTGCGCGCGCTCGCGGTTTCTCAGCGGTGCGAAGGACTCCATGCGGTCCACCCACACCCGCGCGTGGTTGCGCGTCAGGCCGGCCCCGGTGAGTCGGCTTTGCGCGTACGCGATCATCGCGGGTTCGGCGTCGAAGCCGAAGACGCGGATGCCGCGGCCCGCGGCGGTGCGGAGGTAGCGGCCCGAGCCGCAGGCGGGTTCGAGCCAGCGCATGTTGCCGCGCCAGTCGCACGCGCACCAGCGCAGGGCGGTGCGCTCGAGTTGGTCGACCTCACGGGCGGTGCCGGCGGAATGGAGGATGTCGTACCACGCGGGGCGGGTGTACCAATCGTCGCCCGTGAGTTGGACGATGCGTTTGTCGCGGCGGGAGGTGGGCACGGGGCGAGGGTATCGTCTCCGGCTTGTTCGACGACGCTCTTCCGGAGGACTGCGATGGTGCGCGTGTGGTTGGTGGTGTTGACGGCGATGCTGGGCACTCGCGGCGCAGCGGCGCAGGAGGAGCGGCCGGCGCTGTCGGTCGTGGTGAGCGAGCGGGTGGCGCAGGAGCCGGTGAGCGGGCGGCTGGTGCTGAGCCTGCTGCACGCGGACTCGGCGTTGTACCAACGCAACTCGCCATTGAACGCGCCGTTCTTCTCGCACCCGCAGCCGATGTTCGGGCTGGACGTGGAGGCGTGGAAGCCCGGCGACGTGCTGGCGCTGACGGACGACCTCGTGACCGAGTCGTTCCCGCACCCGGTCAGCGAGCTCCGGCCCGGGCACTACCGCGTCGGCGCGTACCTCGACCGCTCGCGCACACGCGGCGACTGGCAGGACGAAGCCGGGAACCTGTATTCGGAGGAGTTCACGCTCGTGATCGACGAGGCGGGGGCGGTGACGCTGCCCGCGCTGGTGGTGCTGTCGAACGTGACCGGGGGCAGCGAAGACGAGTTGCCCGAGCCGATCGAGATGGTGGAGGTGCGGTCGGAACTGCTCAGCGCGTTTCGGGGAGAGGACGTGATGCTGCGGGCGGCGGTTGTACCGCCGTTGGGATATGAGGAGGGCGAGCGGTACGGGGCGGTGTACGTCGTGCCGGGATTTGGCGGGGACCACCGCTCGGCTTGGAGCGAGCCCCGGCTGCGCGAGCGGCTGGAGGAAGACGATGAGCGGCGGGCGTTGCGCGGGCGCGCGTTCATGATCTATCTCGACCCCGGCGGGCCGAACGGGCACCACAAGTTCGCCGACTCGCGCGTCAACGGGCCGGTGGGGCGGGCGCTCGTCGAGGAGCTCATCCCGGCGATCGAGGCGCGCTTCGCGCTGCGTGCGGAGCCGGGTGGGCGGATTGTGACGGGGCACTCGTCGGGCGGGTGGAGCGCGGTGTGGCTGGCGCTGGAGTACCCGGAGGTGTTCGGCGCGGCGTGGTCTTCGGCGCCGGACCCGGTGGACTTCCGGGCGTTCCAGAAGAGCAACATCTACGAGGACGCGAATGTGTACGAACTGCCAAGCGGAGAGGTATCGCCGAGCTATCGGCGGATGCTGCGGACGGGCGAGCGGGTGCTTATGACGGTGGAGCAGGAGAACCGGATGGAGGAGGTGATGGGGCCGGGGAATACGTCGGGCCAGCAGTGGGACGCGTGGCAGGCGGCGTACGGGCCGGCGGATGACGACGGCGACCCCGTGGCGCTCTTTGACGCGGAGACGGGGGCGATCGATCGGTCGGTGGCGGAGACGTACACGCGGTACGACATCTCGGCGAAGCTGGCGGCGGATCCGGATCGCTACCTGCCGTTGCTGCGCGAGCGCGTGCGGATCGTGATGGGCGATCGCGACAACTTCTATCTTGAAGAGGCGGTGCGGCTGCTGGAGGAGCGGGCGCGGGCGCTCAGCGCCGGGCGTGGGGAGACATGGGATGAGAGCGCGATCATCATGGTGCCGGGGGCGGACCACTCCTCGGTGCGGCGGCGTGAGGCGGTGCGCTCGTGGGCGGGCGCGATGGTCGAGTTTCTGCGCGAGGACGGGTGAGCAGCGCAGGTCGACGGGTCACGCCGTCTTGCCTGAGCGGATGGCCGCGACGGCGCTGAGCGCGATGCCGAGCGTCACGAGAGGGAGCACGAAGATGAGCATGACGCAGGAGAACCCGGCGAGGGCGTCGTGGGCGGCGGAGTCGAGCACGAGGTACGCGACGTAAGCGACGTAAAGCAGGAGGAAGAGGCCGCCCTCCCATCGGCGGATTTCGAAGCCGGTGAAGGCGATGGGCAGGCACGCCAGGGAGACGGCGATCATGACGGGGAGGTCGAAGGCGATCAGGGCGGGCGAGACGGGCGGGCCGTTGGGTGCGACGAGCCCCGCGAGGCCGAGGATGCCGAGGATGCCGAGGATGCCGAGGATGTTGAAGATGCTACTGCCCACGACGTTGCCGACGGCGATGTCGCGCTGGCC
>CAYTSW010000241.1:0-2570 GCA_964440605.1 uncultured Phycisphaeraceae bacterium
CTAGGCGAAACGAACGCCGGAGCCGAGTTGCTCGGGCTCGAACCTGCCGAGCAGTCGTCGCAGCGCCGGCTCCAGCGCGCCGTCACGTGAGGTGAAGCCCGCGTTACGAAGCGCTGCGGGATCAGCGTTGACACCTTTGAGGAAGGCTTCGCGCGCCACCTCGCCCATCACGGCTTTTATCGCCCAGGACGGCGCGGGTGCGATGGCGGGCCGCCCGAGCACGCGGCCCAGCACCTTCGCGAAGTCGCGCTGCTCCGGCGCATCGGTTACCAGATTCATGGGGCCAACCACGTCGTCGCGCATCACCGCGAAGTGCAGGGCCCGGACGGCGTCATCCACTGTGATCCAGGGCATGCGCTGACGCCCGCTGCCGATCGGCCCGCCCAGCCCGAGGGCGAACGCCGGCTTCATGAGCTTCAACGCCCCGCCCCGGGGAGAGAGCACGACCCCGATGCGCGCGAGCGCGACGCGAACGCCGCTGTCCTCGGCCCTCGACGCCTCGGCCTCCCAACGCCGGCACACGTCGGCGAGGAAGCCCTCGCCGTTGCCGGACGGTTCCGTGACGGGCTCGTCGGCGTCGCCGCTCTCGCCGTAGTAGCCCACCGCCGAAGCGCTCACGAGCGCGCTCGGCCCGTCCGAGCCGGCTTCCGCGATGCCGCGCACGACGAGGGCCGTGCCACGCTCGCGGCTGTCGAGGATCCGCTGCTTTTTCGCCTTGGTCCAGCGCGGGGCGAAGACCGACTCGCCGGCAAGGTGAACGACTGCGTCGGCCCCGTCGAAAGCCGCGGCGTCGATCTCGCCCGCCCGCGGATCCCAGAAGTAGACCTCGCCGTCCGCCGCCGCGATCGTCCGCGAGCGCACGAGCCGGCGCACCGTGTGGCCTCCGGTGGTCAGCAGGGCGGCGAGTTGCGAGCCGACCAGGCCCGACGCGCCGGTGATCACGACCGTCCGTCTCGGCTGGTTCGCGAAGACCGCGTGATCGTCGAGGTCACGGCGCAGCGCGTCGTGGCGATAGGCGAACATGCGGCGGAGTTTCTTGCGTGTCATGGCGCCGCCGAGCGCGGACCCGATCGGCCCGCCCGGCAGGCGATAGCGCACGCTGTCGTGCATGACGCATGCGCCGCCCTCGGCTTCCTGGAAGAGGTGATCGTGCCGCCAGCATGCGAACGGGCCCTTGTCCTGCACATCGACGAAGCGGCGCGGGCGCTCGTAGCCCTCGTGTCGCGCGTGCCAGTGCAGGGTGATCGGGCCGTTCTTGATGCGGATGACGACGCGTGCGCCGTCACGGATGCCGCCGACATGCTCGACGAGGGAGACGGGCTCAAACGGGGGCGTGAGGCGCTCGAACGCGCCGGGGCGGTCGTGCCAGTCGAAGACGATGGTGGGGGGGTGCGGGAGGGTGGAGCGGGCGTCAAAGGGCGTTGTAGTCGTCATCCGCTCAGCCTAGGTCGCAGCGGCGTCGGGGCAACACGCAGCGGCTCTGAAGCGGGAATGTCGCATCCGCCGCCGTTGTAGAACGCGCTCGGGCGAACTCAGCGGAACACGATCGTCTTGTTGCCCCGGATGAGGATCTTGTCCTCGACGTGCGCGCGCACGGCGCGGGCAAGCACCACGCGTTCGAGGTCGGAGCCGCGGCGGCGCAGCTCGGCAACCGAGTCGTTGTGGCTGACTTCGGTGACCGCTTGCGCGATGATCGGGCCCTGGTCGAGGTCGGCGGTGACGTAGTGGCTCGTCGCGCCGATGATCTTGACGCCGCGGTCGTAGGCCTGGCGGTACGGGTCAGAGCCGACAAAGGCGGGGAGGAAGGAGTGGTGGATGTTGATGATCCGCCCGTCCCAGCCCTCGATGAATGTGGGCGAGAGGATCTGCATGTACCGCGCGAGCACCACCAGGTCCGCCCCGACCTGCTCGAGCAGCGTCTTGACCGCGGCCTCCTGCTCCGCCTTCGTCTCACGCGTCACCGGCAGGTGCAAGTAGCGGATGCCCATGCTCTCGACGAGCGCTTTGTGGTGCGGGTGATTGGAGATCACCAGCGGGAGGTCGACGTCGAGCTCGCCGCTCTGCCAACGCCACAGCAGGTCGAGCAGGCAGTGGCTCGAGCGGCTCGCCATGACAACCATTGTCCGGCGATCATCGTCGCGGCGCAACCGGTGTTGCATCGAGAAGCGGTCCGCGAGGGACTTCATCGCCTCTCTGAAGCGATCCGATTCCAGGGCGCTCGGCGTAATCTCGAACCACGCCCGCATGCAGAACTCGTTGTGCTCGCGGTCGGTGTGCTGTTCGGCGTGCAGCAGGTTGCCGCCCTGCTCGGCGATGAAAGAGGTCACCGCCGCGACGATACCCGGGGCATCGGGGCAGGCGATGAGCAATCGTGCGGTGGGCACTTGGGTGGACACTCGATGACTCTCCCTCCGGCTTCGGGCGGGCCGCGTCAGGCGAAACGAGCCGGCGTCAACAGGTCCTCGGGGCGCCCCAGCAGCTCGACGATGCGCGCCAGGCAGCGTGCCGCCTCGGCGCCATCCACGCAGCGGTGATCGCACGTCAGGCTCAGCGGCATCATCTTCGCGATC
>CAYTSW010000242.1:0-2512 GCA_964440605.1 uncultured Phycisphaeraceae bacterium
AGAGCCTCGGCCCCCCGCCCCGCCGTGGGCGCCGCCGCCCGCATCGCTGCCGCTCCCGCCCGCACCCGGCCCGTCCTGTGCCCCGAAGCCGCGTCCGTCGAGTCGCACGCCGGCTCCCTCTTCGAAGGTCACGTTGCCGTTGACCGTGAGGTGCGTGCCTTCCTGCAGGAAGTCGTGGCTGAGCCACGCGCCGTTGCGCACGATCATGTCGGCGTCGATGGTCTGCATCACGGGCAGGTCCGTCGTCGCGGCGGTGGTGCTGCTCGTGCGGTTGTCGATGACGAGCAGGTCCGTCCCACCCGCGGTGGCCGTGAGGATGGTGCCCGCGCCGCCGCGCTGATTGCTCCCGCTGCCGCCACTGGCGTTGATGTCGCCGGTGTACACGAAGTCGCTGGTCGCCAGCCGGATACGTCCGCCGCTCCCGCCGCCGTCCTGGAAGCCGCCCGTCCCGCCCGAGGCGAGGATGTCGCCGGCGCCCTCGATGCGTGTGGCGTCGATCCAGACCGATCCGCCCGCGCCGCCACCGCCGCCGCTGTTGGTGCCGCGAACATCGACGCTGCCGCTGAGCGTCGCCGTGCCGCCGACGAAGAGGACCGCTGCCCCGCCACCCGAGCCGCCGGCGTCTCCGCCGCCGGAGCCGAAGCGGTTCGGCGTTGCCGGATCACCGTAAGACACTCCGCCGAGGCGGCCCGTCGCGTCCCCCCCCCGGCCGCCATGCCCGCCGCCCGATCCGTTGCTGCCGCTCCCCCCCGCGCCGGGTCCCATCTGAGCGGCGAATCCACGCCCGGCGAGATCGACCAGACTGTCCGGGCCGAGCACGAAGTCGCCCGTCAGCGTGATGCGGAAGCCCTCCACGCCGCCTTTGGCGACGAAACCAGGGTCATGCGTGAGCACGGCATTGTTGGATTTGGCGTCATTCCGCAGCGTGAGGCTGGCGAAGCTGTGCTCGCCATTGACCGTCAGCGTCGCGCCCTCCACGATCAGATCAGCGCCCGCGAAGGTGGTGTCACCCTCGTCGATCAGCGTGTCGGTCGTGATGAGCACCGCGCCAACCCCACCGCCGTCGACGCCGACCCCCCGACCCGTTTGCGCAGCCGCCTGCGAGGCCAGGAAGCCGAAAGTCACGGCAACGGCCATCACCGCCGACACGCCGCGAACCACACGCGCCACTCGCATCATCACCCTGCTCACTTTCCTGATGTCTTTCTCTCTGGACTCCAGACGACCCGCTCCAGCGCTGGGCGGCAAGCTGCGGGCCGTGCACTTGTGCACCGGTAAGGTACCGCGATCGTCCGCCCTCACAACATGCGCATGAACGATTCGCCGCGCCCGGCCGGTATTTACGCTCGAATGCGGGTCCTCCCGAGGTCGCTGGTACACTACCGGCATGCCCTGGCCCCTCCGTAGAGTGCCCAAGTTTCCATCCGCGGCGGCGTTCACGCTCGTGGAGCTCCTCGTCGTCGTCGCGATCGTGGCCCTGCTCGTAGCCGTCCTCCTGCCCGCACTCTCCGGAGCGCGGCAGTCCGCTCTCAACGCCAAGTCCGGCTCCAACCTGCGTCAACTCGGCATGGGCATCCAGATGTATCTCAACGACTACCCGCGCACGCTCCCGCAGATGCGCGTTGATCAGACCGGCGAGCCCGTCCCGGCCCCCGAAGGCAACAACATCGGAGCTCTCTTCGGCGGCAAGCTGGGCACTCTCCCCGCCCTCGGCATCGACCGCATCGGCGCGGCACGCAGGCCCCTCAACCCCTACGTCTGGGACGGACCTGTCCCCGACGACGAGTCCGAGCAGGCTCGCGGCTTCGAGCTGGACTTCTTCAACGATCCGCAGGACCTCGGCACCCGCAGCCAGCAACTCGCCCTCTTCAACGTCGACACCTCCTCCCTTTACGACCTCGTCGGCACCAGCTACACCCTCAACGACCACAGCCCCGACGATGACCCCTTCGACGAACTCTTCCCGACCCTCATCCCCGAAGAGGGCGGCTTCCACCCGCGCATCCGCACTCCCTCACTCACCTGGCTCGTCGGCGACCAGTCCATCTACAACTATGACAATGGCGATGACGCCCGCATGTACTGGCGACGCGACGACTCCGTCCGGGCCGCCCTCGTCTTCTGGGACGGACACGCCAAACTCAGCGTCCCCGTACCCGAAGGCCCTGTCCCCACCACCGACGACTACACCTTCCTCCCCAGCCCCGATTGGCTCGACCAGTTCACTCCCCCGGACACCCCGTAACCTCCAGCCTCGTATTCCCCCAGTACCTTCGACGTCGCTCCCCCATGCAGCCTTCCGACCTCCCCACCGCGCCGCTCGACGACTTCCTCGCCGCCCTGGCGAGCAAATCGCCCGCGCCCGGCGGCGGCGCCGTTACCGCGACGACATCTGCCCTCGCCGCGGCCCTCGGACAGATGGTCGTCGCCTATTCGGTCAACCTGAAGCGTCTGTCGGACCACAAGCCGGCCCTTGAGTCGGCGATCCGCAAGTTGGAGAACGCCCGAGCGC
>CAYTSW010000243.1:0-2293 GCA_964440605.1 uncultured Phycisphaeraceae bacterium
CGCCGACGATTGCGGGGAACGTCGCTGTCAGATCAGCGCGGCGCATGTGGCGATCACGGTGCACAGAAACGAGGCGTGGCACAGGAAAGTACGACGGAGGTTGCGGTCAACGTCTCGCTGTCGGGTAGCCGCGATCGCCGGCCGCAGGTCTCCCTTGAACACATGCCGACTCAACCACAGAGACCTTCAGGTGGCCATCCGCGGGGTCGTTTGACACTCCCTCTACGGCTCAACAACGGGAGTAGCCGCCTCGGGTTCTGGTCCTCGTGAATCGCCCAATGACGCTGTCGCGATGCTTTGGGACTCGACGAGAGTGTGTGCTTGATCAGAACCATTTTGGTGCTACTATTCAGCATCGATCTGGTTCTCTTTGAGGCCGTCCATGCTCGCGCTGACCCGAAAGTCCGATTACGCCCTCGTCACCTTGGCGGAGTTGTCCTCGTTGGATGGCAACAGGTGCAGCGCCGCTTGCATCGCTCAAGCGATTGATGCGCCCGAGTCTTTGATTCGCAATGTGCTCAAGGACCTCACTCGCGCGGGCCTTCTTCACTCTGTACGCGGTCCGTTCGGTGGGTACATGCTCGCACGGGAGCCGAACCGGATCAGCGTGCTTGAGGTTGTCGAGGCGGTGGACGGCCCGATCTCGCTCGCCCGGTGTTGTAGGGAGCACGAAACGCCTCAGACCCACGGATGCATCCACTCGCCCCGCTGCCGGATCCAACGCGGCATGCGCCTCATGCACGAGGGCGTGCTCGATGTGCTCCGGGCTGTAAGCGTCTCGGATCTCATCGATCCCGATCAGCCCGAGCACGGCGGCATCGTGCCGCTGCGCATCGACGCGATCGACCCGGGCAACACGTGCGGCTGTGTCTGCACGTGTGAAGCCAACGCTGCAGAGACCTCGAACACCACAGAACCGAACTCCATCACTTTGTCGGAGGATCACGCATGACAGACACCGCTGCAACGACAACACCGGAACTCCAGGAATGGGAGTCGCAGTCGTACAAGTACGGCTTCGTCAGCGACGTGGAGTCCGAGACACTCCCTCCCGGGCTTGACGAGGATGTCATCCGGTACATCTCGTCGATCAAGGGCGAACCAGATTGGCTCACGGAGTGGCGCCTCAAGGCCTATCGCAACTGGCTCACGATGACCGAGCCGACATGGCAGAACGTCGACTATCCCTCGATCGACTTCCAGAAAATGTCGTACTATTCGGCACCGAAAAGCACGCCGCAGTACGAGAGTCTCGACGAGGTTGATCCCGAGTTGCTCAAAACCTACGAGCGTCTCGGGATCCCACTCGAGGAGCAGAAGCGCCTCGCGGGCGTCGCCGTTGACGCCGTCTTCGACTCCGTCTCGGTCGCGACGACCTTCAAAGAGGAACTCTCCAAGGCGGGCGTGATCTTCTGCTCGATCTCCGAGGCGGCGCGCGATCATCCCGAGTTGCTCAAGAAGTACCTCGGAACGGTCATCCCCTACAACGACAACTACTTCGCGGCGCTCAACTCGGCCGTATTCACCGACGGGTCCTTTGTGTACATCCCCGAGGGCGTCGAGTGCCCCATGGAACTCTCGACCTACTTCCGCATCAACGCCGAGAGCACGGGGCAGTTCGAGCGCACGCTGATCATCGCCGAGAAGCGCGCGAGTGTGTCATACCTCGAAGGGTGCACGGCCCCGATGCGTGACGAGAACCAGCTCCACGCAGCCGTCGTCGAGCTCGTCGCGCTCGACGATGCGAAAATCAAGTACTCAACGATCCAGAACTGGTACCCCGGGGACGAGAACGGCAAGGGCGGGATCTACAACTTTGTCACCAAGCGCGGCGTGTGCAAGGGCAAGCGTTCGCACATCTCGTGGACCCAGGTCGAGACAGGGTCCGCGATCACCTGGAAGTACCCGAGCTGCGTCCTCGAGGGCGACGATTCGATCGGCGAGTTCTACTCGGTTGCGCTCGCCAAAGCGAAGCAGCAGATCGACTCGGGCACCAAGATGATCCACATCGGGAAGAACACTCGATCCAATGTCGTTTCCAAGGGCATCAGCGCCCAGCGCGGGCAGAACACCTACCGCGGTCTGGTCAAGGTGCTCAAAAACGCCGACAATGCTCGGAACTACACCCAGTGCGACTCGCTGCTGATGGGTAACAAGTGCGGCGCGCACACATTCCCCTACATCGAAAACGCGAGCACCAGCGCCAACGTCGAGCACGAAGCCACCACGAGCAAGGTGGGCGAGGACCAGCTCTTCTACCTCCAGCAGCGCGGGCTCGACGAGGAGCAAGCAG
>CAYTSW010000244.1:0-2193 GCA_964440605.1 uncultured Phycisphaeraceae bacterium
AGCACGAAGACCATGCCCGTGGAGGCCTCGAGCTGAGTTTCGCGTTGATCGTTTCGGACGGGCCGATCGCCCGAGCCCTTGAGCCAGAACTCCCAGAGGCCGGAGTGCTCGTCGCGCCAGAGCGGGACGAGCCCCGGGGTGGGTTCGATCGTGAGCCCGCGATACCGCGGGGACTCTTCGGGGTCGGCGATGGATGCAATCGCGACTTCCCATGCCCTTCGAGTCGAGTCGTCCAATGGCGAGGCCATCGCGTTCGCAGTCGCGAGGCGACGGCGCATGACGTCGATCAGGTCTTCCCCCTTGAGCACCGACAGGTCGCGCACCAGCGAAGCCAGCTCAGCGAACTCGTGTTCCAGCGACTCGTCGTCGAAGGTCGCGGAGATCGGCGGCACACGGACGCGCTCGAGTCGCTTGAGTTCGCCTTGGTAGAGCTCGACGTACTCCAGCATCACCCGCCGGCTCTCTTCGAGCGCCTCTTTGGTGATCACGTTCGCGAACTCGACCCCATCATCCTCGCTCAGCCTTCGCAGATCCCTCAGAATCGAGTCGCGCATGCCGCGGTAACGGTCGTGCTCCCAATCACCGTCGTACGCGGGGCGCTCCACCGTCGTCGCTTGTTCTTCGAGCTCGGCGAGCCGTTGCTCGTAGCCCGGCAGCGCCGCGACGAGCGCTTCGGCTCGCTGAAGCCACGCGGTGAGGGCGGGGATGTCGCGCGGCGTGTGGCCCAGTTCGTCCACATCCGCGAGCAGGTCCTCGGCCGCGAGGCGGTCGCGGTGTGTGCGCACGCGCGCCGCTTCGAGCTGCGCCTCTTGGCGCGCCTCGCGCTCCCGGGCGGTGGCCTCGACCGCCCGCGTGTACCCGACCCCCAGCCCCGCGGCGCCGATCAGGAACGATGCGACGACGACGAGCCCGACCGCGACGGCGGCGCGATGACGCTGGACGACTTTCCCGCCGCGGTACCACAGGCTGGGCGGGCGTGCCTCGACCGCCTCGTTCCGGAGGTAGCGGTCGAGGTCGCGGGCGAGCGCGCTCGCCGAGTCGTACCGACGCTCGCGCGACTTCTCGAGGCACTTCATCACCACCCAATCCAGCTCGCGGCGGAGCAGGATCGATAGCGAGCGCACGTCGGTCCGTCGCGCACCGAGGATCCGCGCGACCTCGGCTCGGGCGTCCCTGGATGTCGAGAGCGAGCGCAGCTTCGCGCTGGGGCGGGGCGGGTCGGTCTCGCGGATGACCCGGAAGAGCTCCTGTCGCGCCATGCGCACGAGCGCCGCGCGATCAAAGGGCCGGGCGCCCGTCAGCAACTCGTAGAGCATCACGCCCAGCGCGTAGACGTCGGCGCGGGTGTCGATGTCGATCGCGGAGTCGTCGGCCTGCTCGGGGCTCATGTACTCCGGCGTGCCGATGATCTGGCCCAGCTCGGTCACGATCGTCGCGTCGGTGAGCGGCTGCCCGATGGCTTTGACGACACCGAAGTCGATGATCTTGGGGCAGGGCCCGTCGTCCTCGTGCGTGACGAGGACGTTGGAGGGCTTGAGGTCGCGATGGATCACGCCCTTGGCGTGCGCGTGCTGGACCGCTTCGGCCACGCGACGCATAAGTTTGAGGCGTTCGCTCGCCCCCATCCGCGCGTCGTCACAGAAGCTCGTGATCGGCTTGCCCTTGACCAGCTCCATTGCGAAGTAGGGACGCCCGCTCTCGGTCAGCCCGCCATCGTACATCCTGGCGATGCACGGGTGGGCCATCAGCGCGAGCGCTTGCCGCTCGGCCTCGAAGCGCGTGAGCACTTCGCGTGAGTCCATCCCGGGCTTGATCACCTTCAAGGCGACGCGGCGTCGCACGGGCTGCTTCTGGTATGCCTCGTACACCACCCCGAAGCCGCCCTCTCCGAGCACCTGGACGATCGCATAGGGCCCGATGTGGTCGCCTTTGGCGTACGGGCGGAACGACGGGTGCGTGCCCCAACTCGGGTCGGGAGTTGATGTTGATGTGCTGGCGGTCGGGTCGTCGCTCATGACGCTGAGCCTATCTCACGTCCGAGAACCTGCAATACATCGTGTTCAAATCGCGGGTCGCCCCCCTTTGTTCATGACCTCTGAAGCGAGTCGGGTTCATATATGCCGCGACATCGCGTGGATGGGCGCGGAGCCTATGGCTGACGCGCGGCCGGCGAAAGATTGAGCTGGCTCTTCG
>CAYTSW010000245.1:0-2123 GCA_964440605.1 uncultured Phycisphaeraceae bacterium
CGAGATCGTTTCACGTGACTGGAGTTCAGACGTGTGCTCTTCCGATCTAGCATCGCGGCGAGCTCGCCGCGATGCTCGATGCGCTGGACCACATAGCTCCGGCCCACCTCGGCGGGGTTGGGATGCTCCGAGAGCGTGAAGGTGAGACCCGGCCCGAACATGCGGCAGATGCTGTCGCCCAGCACCGCCTCGTGCTCACGCTCGATCGCCTCCATGCGCCGCGTCGTCAGTCGCTTGCCTGCCGCCTGTTCCGTATACAGGCCGGGATAGTCGAAACGCTCGAGCGCACTGGTGTTGTCCAGATTGATGGGGCTGGGCGTCTGGGTCAGCAGCGGCTCGCGGGGCCGCTTGAAGTCGAAATCGCGCTGGACGAAGACCCCGCCGCGGTAGGCGAAGTGGTGCTCCCAGCGGTACACCTGATCGGTTACCTCCAGAGCCGAGAGGGTGGAAACGCGTCCGACCTGCGGTTCGTTGCTCGGCTTGTAGGCCGAGGGCGTGTCGCCCATGACCATCACGTGGCGCCCGTTGCTGTGCTCGAAGAAGTAGAAGATGCCTTCTTCCTCGAGCAAGCGCGAGACGAAGTCGAAGTCGGTCTCGCGGTACTGCACGCAGTACTCGCGCTTGGCTGGCTTCTGCGTGATGCCCGAGACGTCGAAGTCCGCGAAGCCCAAGTCGCTGAAGATCTCCTCGATGATCTCGACTGCGTCCTTGTTCTGAAAGATGCGGCAGTCCGACGTGTGGGTGAGGAACCACAGCCAGGGGACGACCTCGGCGCGGTAGAGGTGCAGACGGTCGTTCTCGCCGCTGTAGGTCAGAGAGGTGACGAATCCGTTGAAGTAGCGCGGATCCTCGTCGTCCTGCATGCGCCGCACGAAGAAGGTGACGGGCTTGCCCACGATGTCGCGCGGGTCGATGCGGTCGAGCTCGCTGAGCATCTCGAGCGTGAACGAAAAGAGCCCGGAGACCTCCTCGGCGCCCTCGAAGCGATTGAGGAGCAACGCGTCCTCACCCAGCGGGGTGTGGACGGCGATACGGCGACCTTGCTGGGTGTACTCAGCCATGCCGACTCCCGATCAGCGGCGCCCGGACCGGGCCGCCGCGCGCGGGGGTGACGCCCGTCACCCACCGCGGCCGCGCCCAGTCTAACCCGCGGGTCCACCCCCGCCGCCCCTCGCGGTCCCCCCGCGTCCCCCCAGTCGAGGCGATCAGCTCTGGCCCTTGCCCGGGTTGAACTTGCCCGGGACCTGGCCCTTCTTGTCGCCCGTCTTCGTGTCGATGACGGTGTAGTTCCACTCGACCTCGTCAAAGGCGAGGGTGATTTCCTCGGTGGGCTTAGGCTCGCCGTCGCCGCGACCGTGGAAACCGTACGAGCTCACGATGACGTTTTTGAGCTTGTAGGAGAGGTACGTCTCGCTCTTGTTCTTCACCTGTGTGGTGAAGTGGATCTCGACCTCGTTGTAGAAGGTGCCGTTGGCGCAGGCTTCGGCGAGCTTCACGGAGGACTTGTCCACTCCCCGCGTGCACACGATGTCACCCAGAACGGTCTGCCCGCGGACGCGCTCCATGTCGCGGGCGCCGGCGGGGATGGTGCGGTGGATGGGGGCGCTCATCGCCTCGACCAGGATCCAGTCCTTGTGCTCGGCGTCGGTCGCTTCGCCCTTGATGTCCCCAAGCTTCAGAAACGCTGCCATGATGAACTCCTCGCTGATTTGGCTCGACGCGTTCGTCGGTGCCCATGACACGCTCGAACGCCGGTGATGCCCGATCGCGCGACACACGCGTCTCGGGCGACGAGGTTGTCGAACGCCGCCGCAACGTGTTGCGTGCTGCCAGCGACAACTTTTGTTCTGACGTGTCCCGCGCTCGAATCGCGGGGTAACCCGCCCGAAGCAGGCGCCCACAACGCCGATGACGAGTCGCGATGGCGTGGTGTACCTTGACCGCATGGCGATCATCCTCCCCGATGGCGAGCCGGTTCATCGCTTCGTCTCTTTGACGCGGGAGGGGCCGCGTTCGGGCACGTACGTCGCGCTGGCGACGGCGAGCCACGCGAGCGGAGTCGGCCTCGTGCCGGCCCGCACGCACCCTCTCGCGAACGTCTTCCTCGGGGCCGTTGTCGATGC
>CAYTSW010000246.1:0-2088 GCA_964440605.1 uncultured Phycisphaeraceae bacterium
CGGGTCGCTGATTTGAAGAGGCACATGGTCGGGTCCTTTCCAGAAGGGTCGTCTGAGTCGCCCGTGAGTCGGCCCGGCACACCCGTGTGTCCGGCCGGCACCCGCGGGCTCAACGACTCTCTGGGAAAGCGCGCCGGCCCATTTCAGGCCCCCTCGAAACTCCACTCCCGCCCGGCCTCCAGCCCCCTCGCATGTCCTCGAACATGAAATTCGGGACCAACCCGGGCCGCGTTCGACCGTATTCTTGAAGTCCGGCACGCTGGAACGCCACCCCGAACGCGGCCGGAGAGGGGACCGTCCGACACATGCTCAACGCCCTGACGACCAGCTTCGTAAACCGCCTGCGGGCCCGTGACGCCGCGGCGTGGTTCGAGCTCTGGGAAATTTTCGGACCCGTGCTCGAAGCGCAGCTCGCCAAGTGGGGCAGGGGCCGCATCGGGCGCGAAACCGTCCGCGACCTCTCGCAGGAGACCCTGGCCGCCCTCTCGGACTCCATCGACCGCTACGACCCCGCCCGCGGGGCACGTTTTTCCACCTGGCTGCTGGCCATCGCCAAGCACACCCTCGGCGACGAGATGGACCGGCGCAACGCCCTCAAACGCGGCAAAGGCAAAAAAGCCGCCGCCCTCGACGAGGCCTGGATGGCCCCCGATGGCTCGGGCCGGCCCGACAAGGAGTACGAGTCCGCCATCTTCACCGCCAAGGTCATGGCCGCCCTGCGCCTCACCGAGCGCCATTGCGACTTCGAGGAGTTCACCGTCTACCGCATGCGCGTGCTCGACGGCCTCTCAGGCCGCGATGTTGCCGAGAAGATCGGCACCAGCGAGCCCACCGTCAGCCGACGCCTCACCCGCGTACGCGAGCAGCTCCGCACCCGCCTGTCGGAGGTGGTCGCGACCTACAGCTTCACCGAGGAGGAGATGGCCGAAGCCGAGCGAAACAACCTGGCGGCCGATCCCAAGAAGGCGGACGACGCCCTCTTCGACGAGGCCATCGCGGAGCTCTACCACCGCGACATGCAGATGCGCCGGGCCGACACCGTCGGACCGTCCACGTCCTGACCGAACACACCACCGCGAAGAGGGCGCGCGGAGGACTTCGCCATCATGGGTCTGATCGAGTTCATCATCCTCGTCGTCGTCGGCATGATCGCCGTCGTCCTGCTGCCCATCGCGGTCTGGAAGGGCGCCAAGGCGATCCTCTGGCTTGTCGGCCACGTCTTCGCCTTCATCTTCGGCGTCCTGGGCGACGCCCTGCGCTTCGTCGGCAACGTCATCACTTCCATCATCTGGGTGCCGATGATCCTCCTGAACGTGGTCATCGGACGCTGGTCCGCCGCCGCCCACTTCGGCCGCGCCTTCCAAGACGAAATCGCCGCCTCCGGGCACTGCATCTACCGCATCGTCATCGGTCGCCCGGCGCGCCTGCTCATGCTCACCCCGCTCACCGAAGGCCTCGAACAGCGCGTGCCCGAGGTGTTCAAGCACGCGCCCGGCGCCGACCGCCCGAAGTCCAAGGCCGCCACCGCCTTCGACGGCTACACCATCGTCGGCTCGCTCAAGGGCGGAGGATCGGGCGCCAAGCTCTACCTCGCCGAGCCCGACAACCTCAAGAAAGCCGCCTTCGAACGCAAGGGCCACGCCGGCGTCGGCACCGTCGTCATCAAGAGCTTCAGCGTGAGCGAGGGCTCCAGCCTGCCGCAGATTGTCCGCGAGAGCCGCGCCCTCGAAGCCGCCGCCCGACTCGGACTCGTGCTCGACCACGACCTCAAGCCCGACCGCTTCTTCTACGTCATGCCCTACGTCCCGGGCGACAGCCTCACCACCGTCACCACCCGCCTCCACAGCCGCGCCGGCGAACAGGGCCTGCGCGGCTCCGAGCTCCGCGCCGCGATGGGCTACATCGCCGACCTGCTCACCACCCTCGACCGCTACCACCGCGGCGGGCTGTGGCACAAGGACATCAAGCCCGACAACATCATCGTCTCCTCCGACGGGCACGCCCACCTCGTCGACCTCGGGCTCGTCACGCCCCTGCGCAGCGCGATGACCCTCACCACCCACGGCACGGAATACTTCCGCGACCCCG
>CAYTSW010000247.1:0-1972 GCA_964440605.1 uncultured Phycisphaeraceae bacterium
GCCTTGGCGTAGAGGTGGGTCCCGCCGACGACGATGGGCATGATGTCGCGTTCGCGCAGGTCGTCGATCAGCGGGTTGGCCAGGGCGAGCCAGCGGTCGACGCTGAAGGACTCCGCGGGCTCGACCACGTCGATGAGGTGGTGCGGCACGCCGGCGCGTTCTTCGGGCGTCGGCTTGGCGGTGCCGATGTCCATGCCGCGGAAGACCTGCATGGAATCCGCGGTGACGACGTGGGCCTCGCAGCCGCGGCTGCGCAGGGCGTGGGCGAGGGCGACGGCGAGCGTGCTCTTGCCTCCGGCGGTGGGGCCGACGATGACCGGGAATCGCACTAGCATGGGTCGTCCGAGCGCGTCGGCGTCGGTGCGGGCGCGTGCCCCGCACACGAGCGGCGCGGCGACGCAGGAGTGTAGCGGTGCCCAAACGCACGATCGATCAGGTGGACATCTCCGGGAGCCGGGTGCTCATGCGCGTCGACTTCAACGTCCCGATGGACAACGGCGCTATCACCGACGACCGGCGCATCAAGGCGGCCCTGCCTTCGATCGCCTCCGTGGTCGAGCGCGGCGGGCGGCTCGTGCTGATAAGCCATCTTGGCCGCCCGAAGGGCGAAGGGTTCGAGGAGGAGTTCAGCCTCAAGCCGGCCGCCGAGCGGCTGAGCGAGCTGCTGGGCGAGACGGTGCGCGGGAACGTGCGGTTTCCGAGCCACGACTGCGTGGACGGCGCCGCGACCGCGGCCGTCGAGATGCTCGCCGACGGCGAGGCAGCGCTCCTCGAGAACCTGCGCTTCCACACCGGCGAGAAGAAGGGCGATCCTGAGTTCGCCGCCGGTCTCGCGCAGCACGGCGACATCTACTGCAACAACGCCTTCGGCACGTGCCACCGCGAGGACGCGAGCATGGTCGGCGTGCCCGAGGCGATGAAGGGCAAGCCTCGCGTCGCCGGGTCGCTGGTCGAAAAGGAGATCAAGTACCTCTCCGGAGCCATCGCCGACCCGAAGCACCCGTTCGCCGTGGTGCTCGGCGGTGCGAAGGTCTCCGACAAGCTGCCCGCGATCGAGCACCTCATCGGCAAGGCCGACGACATCCTCATCGGCGGGGCGATGGCCTACACCTTCCTCAAGGCACAGGGGCAAGTCATCGGGGCCAGCCGCGTCGAGGAAGCGATGCTCGAGCAGGCGCGGCAGATTCTCGAGCGCGGCAAGAAGGAAGGCTGCAACCTGCACCTGCCGAGCGATCACGAGTGCTCTACCGAGTTCGACTCGAGTAAGGGGGACCACTCGACGCAGAAGGGCGACATCGCGGCGGGGGCGATGGGGCTCGACATCGGCCCGGAGACGCGCGAGGAGTACGCCCGCGTATTGCGGAAGGCCAAGCTGATCGTCTGGAACGGGCCGATGGGCGTCTTCGAGTGGGAGGCGTTCGCCGCGGGCACGAAACAGGTGGGCGAGGCGATCGCGAAGGCGACGGCGGGCGGGGCGATCTCGATCGTGGGTGGGGGCGACTCTGCGGCGGCCGCCGAACGATTCGGCCTCGCCGACCAACTCAGCCACGTCTCGACCGGCGGCGGCGCGAGTCTGGAGATGCTTTCGGGCAAGAAGTTCCGCTCGGTGGAGCTGCTCGACGACGCCTGAGCCCACGCTTTGCGCAACGAGGGGCGAACACGTGACGTCATTCCATCGGCGCAGCGTCGTCATCGACTGTGTCCTGCTCACGCTGCTCTGTCTGGTCGCGTACGGCTTCGGCCTGACCGACCACGGGCTCACGAACACGCAGGAGAGCACACGCCTCACCGCTGCGCTCGAGATGCAGCAGCGGGGGGATCTCGTCACGCCCACGCTGCGCGGCGAGCCCTACATCGCCAAGCCGCCGGTGATGTATTGGGGGATGATGGCGATTGCGAGCGTCCGTGATGCGGAGGTGGGCGTCTTTGAGTTGCGGGCTGTCGTCGCGATCGGCGGCTGGCTGGGCGTGCT
>CAYTSW010000248.1:0-1783 GCA_964440605.1 uncultured Phycisphaeraceae bacterium
GATCGTTTCACGTGACTGGAGTTCAGACGTGTGCTCTTCCGATCTGCCGGCGACACGCCGGCGCGCCGTCAGGCGGCGGTGGTGGAGCAGACGATCCGCGTCGAGGTCTCGCGTCTGGAGACGCTGATGAACCTCGTCGGGGAGATGGTGCTCACGAAGAATCAGGTGCTGGGCTTCACGCGTCAGTTGCGCGGTCAGCAGTTGCCTCAGGAGCTGGCCGAGACCATCGGCACCGTGACCGGGGCGCTGGATCGGTTGACGGGCGAGCTGCAACTCGGGGTGATGCGGACGCGCATGCAGCCCCTGGGCAAGCTCTTCGGCAAGTACCCGCGCATCATCCGCGATCTGGCGCGCAAGACAGGCAAGAAGGTCAACCTCGAGATCGAGGGCGGCGAGACCGAGGTCGACAAGAGCGTCCTCGAAAACCTGGGCGACCCGCTCGTGCACATGCTGCGCAACAGCGTCGACCACGGCGTGGAGAGCCCCGAAGATCGCGCCGCGGCGGGCAAGCCCGAGGAGGGGCTGATCCGGTTGACGGCCGAGCACCAGGGCGGGCACGTCCGGGTCGCGATCCGCGACGACGGCAAGGGCATCGACCGCGACGTGATCGCGAAGAAGGCGGTGGAGAAGGGGCTGGCGACGCCCGAACACCTCGCGTCGCTGCCCGACTCGGAGGTGTTCGCCTACATCTTCGAGCCGGGCTTCTCGACGGCGGCGCAGGTGAGCGACCTGTCGGGACGCGGCGTGGGGATGGACGTCGTGAAGACGAACATCACGAAGCTGGGCGGTCAGGTCGCGATCCACTCGACCAAGGGCAAGGGCACGCTCTTCGAGATTCTGATCCCGCTGACGATCGCGATCATGCCGGCCATGGTGATGCAGGTGGGCACGAGCGAGTACGCGCTGCCGATCACCTGTATCGAGGAGATCGTGCGCCCCGAGGAGGCCTCTCTGTCGAGCGTGGGCGACAACCCGGTGCTGCGCCTGCGCGAGCGCGTGCTCCCCCTCGTGGACACGCACGCGTTGCTGGGGGAACCGCGCGGGCCCGAAAATCGAGTGTTCGTCGTCGTGGTGTCGGTCGGGCAACAGTCAGCGGGCTTGATGGTCGATCGGATCGTCGGCCAGCAGGAGGTGGTCATCAAGCCGTTGGACGATGCGCTGTCGCGCACCGGACCGATCAGCGGCGCCACGATCATGGAGGACGGCGACGTCAGCCTGATTCTGGACGCGACGCGGCTTGTACGAGCCTCGTCGCCGGTTGCGGAGCGGACGCCGACGCCGGCGTGACCGCGGCGAGTTTCACGGAGTCGAACCAGGAGTCCAACGGTGGATCAGAACCACATTCTCCCGTTCATCAAGACGACCAAGAACCTGTTCGAGACGATGTTTCAGATGGACGTCGCGGTCAGCGCGCCCGCCATCAAGCCCGACCTCGCGCCCAGCTTCGACGTCTCGGGCATCATCGGCCTCTCGGGCGACGTGGAGGGCAACGTCGTGCTGAGCTTCCCGATGGCTACGGCCCGGCGCATCGTGAGCCTCTTCACCGGCATGGACATGGCCAATGAGTCGGAAGAGGACCTCTCCGACGCCGTCGGCGAGCTGGTCAACATGATCGCCGGCGGTGCCAAGGCCCAGTTCGAGGGCCGCAAGGTTTCGATCTCGACACCTTCGGTGGTGATCGGGAAGGACCACCAGGTGTACGGCAAGCGCGACGCGGTGTGCGTGGCGATCCCGTGCTCGTGCGACTGCGGAGAGTTCAACGTTGAGGTGTCGTTCATGAACG
>CAYTSW010000249.1:0-1678 GCA_964440605.1 uncultured Phycisphaeraceae bacterium
TCCTTGTTGTTCGCGTTGCCGCCGTTTTGGAACGACTTCTTGTCGCCCACCTGCCGCTGCACCACCGGCCGGTCGACGCGCGTGCTCGAGAGCTCGAACTCCACGAGCACCATCGGCGCCGGCATCCGGTTGATGAGCTCCGCGAGCAGGATCGATCGCGGCACCTTTTCGATCAACGCCGTCGTCAGCTCCGCCTTCTCCAACAGCTCGGCCTTCTGCTTCTCGAGCACCTTGAGCTGCTCGATGTCCTTGGCGGCCTGCGTGTACCGGACGTTGATCGCCTCCTGGTACTTCTTCACCCCGTTCCACTCGCGGTTGGTCACGAGGAACGCGCCGACGACGCCGAGCGTGATGACGATGAACAGCGCGACCGACAGCACGTTGGTCCGGCGCTGCGCACGCTGGGCGACGTAGTCCTCGGGCAGGAAGCTCGCGTCCCCGAAGCCCGGCCCTTCGCTTGGTTTCCCCGGCAGGTTGAGTTTCATCGCGTCGCGCGCTCCCGATCTCGTCTCACAGGTCCGTCGGCGCCAGGCACAGCCCCAGCGCCACCGCCCACTCCGGCTTGCCCGCTCCCGCTTCCACACCCGGCGCGTGATGCTTGGTCGGCCAGCCGTACGCGCTCAGCGGATCGCCCGCCTGCGCCGCCAGCCGAAGCGACCGCGCCAGCCTCGTGCAAAGCTCAAGATCTCCCGCACCGCCTCCGACAAAGACGCACCGCCCGATCGGCTCCCCGCCCGCGTTCGCCGTGATCGCACCGAAGTACCGCACCGCCAGCCCCAGCTCATCGACGAGCGTGTCCACGTCCGCAACGCGATCATCTTGTTGCGTCGCGCCGGGCTCCGCATCGCGGATCGGCGTCCCACCACTACCGCCCGCGCCCACGCGCAACAACGCCGGCATTTCTTCTTCCTTCGGCGTTGCCGCCATGTCCGGCGCGGGCGTCGACGCCCCGTACGCGGGAGCGCGCATCGTCTTGGCCACCACCACTTCGCCGCCACACGCGATCGCCGCCTTGACGGTCCCGAAACCCAGGTCAACGTAGAGCGTGGCACGCTCCTTCTTCGCCTCGAACCCGCGGAAGGCGTGCACCATCGCGGCGTGCTGGCAGTGGATGCCCACCGCATCGAGCTTCGCCCGCTTCAGCGCGCGCATCTGCTCCGTCACCACCGACCGCGGCATCGCAACGCACAGCGTCTCCACGCATTTCTGTTCCCCGCGCGTCGCCTCGCCGATCTCGTGGTGACGCACCACCAGCCCGCCCGGGTCCATACCCGTCGCCTGCTGCAACTGCCCCTTGACCACTTCGGTCACCGATAGCCCAGGCGTCCGCGGCGCCGCGATGTTCTGCACGAACGTCCGCGTCGCGGGCACGCACGACGCCGCACGCTTTCCCTTGAACCCGCCCTTCTTGATCAGCTCGGGCAGCGCTTCCATCTGGTACCGCAGCCGCCCGGCCTCGTCGTCCAGCAGCGGCTCGGGCGTCTCCAGACGCGCCGCCGCGATCACCTGCCGACCATCGCCCGGCGCAAGCTGAAGCGCACGCAGCGCTCGCGCCCCGAAGTCGATCCCGATCGGCGATCCCGCCTTGTTCACCAGGCCCAGCGGCATGCGTCCTCCCATTCCGGCTGAATCGGGGGATCGGCTCACACCGCTCGCGCCTTGCCCACTCCCACCCACC
>CAYTSW010000250.1:0-1667 GCA_964440605.1 uncultured Phycisphaeraceae bacterium
TCGCGATCGCGAACTTCACGAACCCCGAGGGCCTGATCGACGCCGGCGAGAACATGTTCCAGGTCGGCCCCAACTCCGGCACGCCGCTGGTCACCACGCCCACGGAGTTCGGCGCCGGACGTGTGATCGGCGGCGCGCTCGAGCTGTCGAATGTTGATCTGTCGCAGGAGTTCATCAACCTGATCCTCACGTCGACCGGATACTCCGCCTCGAGCCGGGTCATCTCCACCAGCGACGAGCTGCTTCGGCAGTTGATCGCCACGGCCCGATAACCGCTGACTCCGGTGAAACGGGCCTCACGCCCGTCCGCCTTCATCGCACTCGCACACGAGCACCGGGCGTAAGCCGGTGGCCCCGCGTCATGATCCTCCTCACCAAGCTCAACGGCACCGAGTTCGTGCTCAACGCCGAGCTCATCCGCACCATCGAAGCCACTCCGGACACGACCGTCCGACTGACCGGGGGTGAGTCCTTCATGGTGCGCGAGACCCCGGATGAGGTCGTCGCGCGCTCGATCGAGTACGGGCGGTTGCTCCGAGGGATCGAGCCGAGGTCCTGAGCGCGGCTCGGTGATCGAGCGGCCCTCAACACGCAACGCGGGACCGCCGATACCACGCCTGTGAACCGCACGCGCCAGACCAGCACGGAGCCGCGCCCATGGACGTGAACACCATCATCGGGGTGGTGCTCGGCTTTGCGCTGATCCTCATGGCCATGCTGCTCGGCGGGTCATTCGGCGCGTACGTCGACATCCCGTCGATACTCATCGTCATCGGGGGGACCACCGCCGCCACGCTGACGGCCTTCCCGCTGGCGAACGTCCTGAAGCTCCCCAAGGTGATCGCCAAGTCGATCAAGGGTGGCGCGGGCGACCCCAACAAGCTCATCGAGCAGATGGTCCGTTTCGCCGAGGTCGCGCGTCGTGACGGCATCCTCGCGCTCGAGGGCATGACCGAGGAGATGGAGGACGACCTGCTGGTGCTAGGCATTAAGATGGCCGTTGACGGGACCGACCCCGATCTCATCGAGGCGATCATGGAGGCGGATCTGGAGAACATGGAGACACGGCACGCGGCGGGCAAGGGTCTGCTCGACGCCGCCGGCCGTTACGCCCCCGCGTTCGGGATGATCGGCACGCTCGTCGGCCTGATCGCGATGCTCGCGAACATGTCCGACCCGTCGGCGATCGGCGCGGGCATGGCGGCCGCGCTGCTCACGACGATGTACGGTGCGATCCTCGCCAACGTGCTCTTCCTTCCCATGGCCGACAAGCTCGCGCTCAAGAACAACGAGGAGATCCTGATCAAGACCATCATCCTCAAAGGGGTGATGTCAATCCAGAGCGGCGACAACCCGCGCGTCGTCGATCAGAAGCTCCGCACCTTCCTCCCGCCCTCGCAGCGTGATTCCGACAACGAACGCGCCGCGGCCTGACCGCACCACCAACGCGAGGAGCGCATGGGCTGCAAGTGCAAGAAGAAGAAGGAATGCCCCGCGGGCGTCCCCGAGTGGGTGGTGACCTACGGCGACATGATGTCGTTGCTCCTGTGCTTCTTCATCCTGCTCGCCGCCTTTTCCGAGCTCAAAAAGGAACACGAATATCAGCGCGTCATCACCGCGGTGAAGGAAGCGTTCGGGTACTCGGGAGGTGTCGGGGTGATGCCGAC
>CAYTSW010000251.1:0-1612 GCA_964440605.1 uncultured Phycisphaeraceae bacterium
GGGTGCGGCCCGTGTGCTGACGATCACACAGGATCACGCATGAGTCTTGCGATGGGGTGAGGGTTGGCGTGAGTTGGGGGGCATGGGCCGAAAGAAGGAGTCGAAGACGACGCGGAGCCGGTTCGACGTGAAGGCGTCGACGAGGGCGGAGGCAGAGTTTCTGGAGAAGGCGCGTGCGGCGTATCGGACGTCGCGCCGGCAGCTTCGGGAAGCGCGCGATCCGTTGACGTCGCGGGAAGCGTACGAGGGTGTGTGGAAGGCGATGGACGCGATCGGGCAGGAGCTGATCGAAGAGGCAGAGACCGAAGAGGAGGAGGAGGAACCCGAGGAGTTCGTCGACGGGCTCGGGACCTGGAGGCGAGTGACGCGGGACGAGTGCAGCTACCACACACTGCGAGGGACGATCCGCGTTCGCCGGGGTCGGTACCGATGTGCCGGGGTCCCGAACGGCCCGACGCGGTGCCCCTTCGAGGAGCGGCGCGGCGTGATGGCGCGTGGCGTGATGCCGGACATGGGGCGAGCCATGCTTCGGACGTACTCGGATGTGCCCGGGGCGGAGGCGGCGAAGTTGCTGACCGAGCTGACGCACCACCCGGTGGGTCGTACCCGGGTGCAGCGCGTGTTCCTCGACGAGGCGTCGCGACTGAAGGAGCTGGAGGACGAGATGTTCGAGCAGCTCTTCTCGCAGGACCCGGTGCCCGAAGACGCCCACTCGGTGGTCGTCAGCGTTGATGCCTTGAGCCTCCTGCTTCGGGGAGAGGGCTGGAAGCAGGCGACCATCGGTACGTTGACGCTGCTGGATGCCGAGGGAGAGCCGGTGAGCAACGAAGTGCGGCGCCCCACCATCCGACTGGCGGAGATGCCCGAGCCCGGCAAGGGGCGGATCATGGAGCTCGTCGAGCGTGAGGTCCGGGCCCTGCAGACACAGCGGCCGGAGCTGGAGGTCGTCGTGGTGATCGACGGCGCCCTGGACCTGCGCCAACACCTGCTGGAGCGCTTCCCCGAGGCGCGTCACCTGGTCGACTTCTACCATGTGGTCGACCACCTCTCGAAGGCGATGCGGCTCCTGTTTCCGGAGGATGAGGAGCGGCGGAGCATCGAACGAGCCCGCTGGTGCCACAAGCTGAAGCACAAGCAGGGAACCGCTTTGCGATTGTGGCGATGGCTGCGCGACGAGATGGAGCGCGCCGACGACCCGCTGTCGCCTCGCGCCAAGAAGGAAGTCGAGAAGCACGCCGAGTACATCTTCAACCAACGCCCCTGGACGAAGTACCCCCAGGCCGTGGACGCGAACGTCCCCATCGGCAGCGGTCGGGTCGAGGCCGCCTGCAAGACCATCGTCACCCAGCGCTTGAAGGTCTCGGGCGCGTCGTGGTCACGAGCGGGTGCCGAGGGCGTGCTCTTCGTGCGCTCCTTGGTCCAGTCCGGCCGCTTCGAACGAGCCGTCGACTACGCACTGACCCATCCCGAGATTCGTCGCGAGTGGCCAGCGAACGACGAGCCAAAGCCCGAAACCATGCGCACCGCCTCCGGCCGGCCCTTCGCTCGCCGGACCCGAGACGCCGCATGATCACACCCGAGACAATCTGTGATCAGCAGATGCCCCGCACCC
>CAYTSW010000252.1:0-1583 GCA_964440605.1 uncultured Phycisphaeraceae bacterium
GGGTGCAGATCGGCTCATGACCGATCACGCAGCCACCTGGATTTGTTGAGGAATCTTGGTTTGGAGTCGCTCCGGCACGTGATTGAGCCGAGCGGCCGCGCGTAGTCGGTCGTGGACGAAGCGCTCGAACTCGGTCCAGTCGCCGTTGGCCTCGATGCAGCGAAGCTGAATGACCGCCTGGGCGCGCTCGGGGATCCAGCGCATGCCGCCGTGGTCACAGCGCTTGCCGATGACGCACTTGACGGCGCCCTCGACGATTCCGGTGCAGATGACGAGGTCGCGTCGGCGGAGCGATCCGTAGCGGGTTGTGTCGGCCCGTTTGCTCAGGTACGTGCGCGCTTTACGCAATCGAGCACGGCGTCCCTTGTTGCCAGGTCCTGTCTTGGCGATGGTATCACGGCGACGTTCGAGCTCAGCGAGGACGCTGTCGACGTCGTCGTCGAACAGGCGCTCCTTCTGTTGACTGACCCACGCCTTCAGCTCGGGGCTGCCCTCGTGCAGGAAGGCGCCGCCCGCCTCCCATAGCCTCTCGAAGACGTGATAGCAGTCGACCGTGTGGATCGCCTCGGAGAAGACCTCTGCGGTGAGACGCGCATAGTCGTCGTCGCCATCGGTGACGAGCTGGATGAGCCGGCCACTGTCGGCCGTGAAGCCGCGCTTGTTCGCCTCGCGACGCGCAATCGCGAAGGCGCGGCGCTTGGTTCCGAACGACGCGTAGAAGCGCTTGTTCACTGGGCCCTCGAGCCGGCGGGTGCCCCGCCGCCGCAGCGTGTACATCACGACCATCGTGACCATCTTGGCGTTCTTGGCCTTGTCGCCCTTCTTGCGACGCGGCTGCCTGGGGTGACGCGAGCGCTTGCTCCGGCCACGGTGGCGAGCTGAACCGGACTTCGGTCCGTGCGGCCGCTTGCGACGGCGTCGCTTCAGCTCTCGCTCGGTCGCCGTCGGGACCCCCTTGGCGTCGATCTCGATGACCAGCACCTCACCGTCGTCCGGTGGCGCGGGCTGCATCTCAAACCACGCCTCGCTGTGCCGACCGAACCCCAGCATCGCGTGCTCGATGACCTCGGTGGAGGGCGCGTTCGGCATGAAGTCCGCGAGGATCGACCGCGCCCGGGCGTAGGCGAGTTCGGTGGACAACCGAGCGGCTTGCGCCAGCACGTTCCAACTGAACCGGTCGCGACACAAGCCGAGCGACAGGTCGAGCGGGTGGAACCCCTGCCCCCCCTTCGCGTCGGTGACATCGCGCATGTAGCCGCGCCAGTAGCGCACCGTCCCGAAGAACGTCGTCAGGTTGCGCGCGATCGCGGGACGCGGTCGGTAGCGGCGCCCGAGCCACTCGAGTCTCGCCAGACCGTCGCGCCCGATCAGGTGCTCTTCGCGCAACGCGAGGAACAGGACCACGAGCGCGCGGCCGACCCCGAACACCAGCTCGCGCACTTCGCGCTCGACGTCACGGAACGACAGCTCGCCCTGCGTCGACGCGAGCTGCTGCACGCGTCCCATCGCGGCATCGCACACGCCGACGACCTCGGCGCGAAGCTGGGCGGTGGTCGGACGGATATCCTCGTCGCCGACGTTTC
>CAYTSW010000253.1:0-1540 GCA_964440605.1 uncultured Phycisphaeraceae bacterium
CTACGTCGACAACACGCTGCACGAGCTTGAAGAGCTCACCATCGCGATGGGCAAGTCATGCCCGACGCAGATTACCATAGAAAACCTGTATGTCCCGACAGGAAGCAACCTCTGGCAGATGATCTCCAACGATACCTCTCTGCGCGAGCGGCTCGAAACGGAGAGCACCGGGCCCGGGGCTCGCAATATTTCCCACCCGAGTCACGAGGAAGTCGCCTTATGAATAAGTCGCTTCTAGCCGGCTGGATGCTACGGGTTCTCGTCGCGTTGGTTCTTGTGCCCATGGCGGCAGGTAAGTTCGTTGAGGACACGCAAACGTCTGCACTCTTCGCACAGATCGACATGGAGCCGGGTGGTCGGTATGTCGTCGGGGTGATCGAGTTCGTTGCCGCCGTACTGCTTTTGATACCGGGACTCGCGGCGTGGGGTGCGATCCTCGCATGGGGTGTCATGTCGGGCGCACTGATTGCTCACGCGACCGCGCTTGGGCTGGGCGATCCGGTGCCCTTCCTTGGCATTCCGCTCGGGGTGTTGGCGATGTTCAACTGGCTCGCCACCTCGACGATCATCGTGATCCATCGACGCGACATCGGCTTCATCCGTGACATGTCTCCGGAGAGAGACTCGTCGCAAAGAAAGCCGTGATGTTCCCGATGGCGCACCGGCTTCTTAGGGCAACGATTGACGATCAACGTGACCGTGGTCGATGGCTGGTGATTCACGGATGCCTCGGAAGGCGACCTCGAAAACCAAGTCATCCCTGATCTCGTGCAAGCACTCGAAGTTGATACATCAAAGGGGCATCGGGGCGACGGCACGGAAACCACCGGCCGATCCGCTCAGATCCCGAGCATGGACACCATGGCTCGGATGCTCTGGGAGAGCGTGGGCGGGGGCGGCTTCGCGCCGTTGTGCGACAGAACGAGCACGGTCAGGTCGTCGCTGCGATCGGCGTCGGTCAGGCCGAACTCATGGTCGACCCGCTCGATCAGGGCGCGGCCGATCTGGGCGGGATCGCCCGGCGTGAGGCTGTTCGCGAGCGTGAGCAGGCCCTCCTCCCCCAGTGATTGGGGTTCCGGGCCACCGGTTTCGATCATTGCGTCGGTATAAATCACGATTGCATCGCCGGGGCGGAGCGTGACAGCGAACTGGCGATACTCGGTCGGGTGGATGATCCCGAGCGGAAGGCCGGACGGGCCGCCGGTGTCCGCGGCGGACGCATGAGAGAGCAACTCCCACCGATCTTGGTCTGCGCGGTACCAGAGCGGTCGCATGTGACCTGCAAGGCAGGTGATGAGTTGATTCGTCGGCGCGAAGTAGGTGAGCATCGCCGCGGTCGCGAAAACACCTTTGCGGCTGAGATTGCCGAAGGTTCGGTTGAGGGTTCGGGCCAGACGGGTTTGGTCGGGCGTGTTGATGTGGCGACGCATCAACTTCCGCAGGCTGACAGCGAGATCGCTGGGCCCGGAGCCGTGGCCCGCGACGTCGGCCAAAAGGAAACGGGCGATGCGCCCTCGCCCGCACATCGAGACGTAGTGGA
>CAYTSW010000254.1:0-1521 GCA_964440605.1 uncultured Phycisphaeraceae bacterium
CGTGCCGGCGGCAGGGTGGACTTCCGTGATGCGGAGAGGGAGTTGATGGCGCGCGTGGCGGCGCTGGAGGGCTGCGCCACCGGGCTCATGCTGAAGTCGCTCGACCCTCATGCGCCGCGGGTGCGGGTCGACGGCAAGACCTACCGCCGCATGAACAACCCGAACTCGATGTCGACGTATTTCGGCCTTCGAACCGCGTTCCGTGTTGAGCGGGGGATCTACCGCCAGGAGGGCGTGCGCAACGGGCCGACGATCGTGCCGATGGAGCTGCGAGCCGGGATGGTCGACAAGCAGCTGACGCCGGCGGCGGCGGCGGGCATCGCGTCGCTGGCCCAGAGCATGCCCTCCAGGGAGGCCAGCGAGACGAGTGGGCGGCTGGGCGTGCTTCCGTACTCTCGCTCCGAGCACTTCCGAGCCGCGGTTCGCGTCGGCAAGCGCTGGGGCGAGCTGCGTGAACTGTACGAGGAGCAGCTCGTCGAGACCATGGAGCTTCCGGAAGACGTCGCGTCCGTCTCGGTCGCTGTCGACCGGGCCTCGGTCCCCATGCGCGAGCCGCGTCCGCCCACGCCGAAGGACATCGAGCGCGGCGTGAAGAACCCCGTCTCCGTCAACCTCCGCATGGCGTTCTGCGGCGTGCTGACGCTCTACGACACCGCCGGCAACCCCGTCGATTGCATCCGCTACGCCCACGTCCCCACCCACGGCGCGGAGGACATCAGGACCGCGCTCACCGAGGACCTCGACGTCCTGGTGCGTCGAAGACCCGGCATCAAGGTGGTGGCCCTCGCCGACGGGGCCCCCGACATGCAGTCGATGCTGGACGTCGTGACCGAAGGCAAGGAGGTCGCTGCCACACTCGTCGACTTCTGGCACCTCCTCGAGAAGCTCGGCGCCGCGTGCACTGCGGTCGAGGAAGACGCCGCGACACACCTCCCGAAGTTCAGGGCCATGCTCCTCGATGATGACGATGCAATCTACCGGATCGCCGAGCAGCTCGCAGAGTGGGCGACCCGGTACGTCGTCGACGAAGAGCCGAACCCGGCCGGGCTGCCACCGCGCCCTGAGGGCCTGCACAACGCGATCACCTACGTGACGAACCACAGAGATCGGATGAGGTACGCCACCGTGCACCGCGCAGGCCTTCCGATCGGTAGCGGAACGGTCGAAGCGAGCGGCAAGACGATCATCGGAACGAGGATGCGGCGGCCCGGCTGCCGGTGGCTCGAGTCCGGGGCCCAACCGATCCTCGCCCTGCGCGCCCTCGCGACCTCGTCCACCGAACGCTGGGAGAGAGTCATGGAGCACGTCGTCGCGAGCTACACTGCCCATGTCACGCCGCTCGCGGCTGCTGGCGATGCGTCATGATCACAGTCAGAACCAGACCCCATCGCGATGGTCGAGACGCTGACCGTCACCGGCGGGAGTGGGATCGGGTCACCGACGCCGAGGGTTCGGTATCAGCTCGGCGACCACCTGGGGACCGCGCTGCTCGAGGTGGATGGGGACGGCGGGGTGATCAGC